>QHSR01000114.1 GCA_003221635.1 Candidatus Rokuibacteriota bacterium
CACGCCGAGCTCGCCCCCCGTGAGGCGCTCCGGGCGCAGCGACGGGTTGGCCACGGTCACGTCGTTCCGCACGCGGAAGACCCGGTACTGCTCGTTGAGGGTCGGCACGCGGAAGCCCTGGTAGGCGGAGGCGCGCAGGTCCGTGGTGGGCGTGGCGTGGAAGAGCGCGGCGGCGCGCGGGCTCGCGATGATCCTTTCGATGTCGTCGAACGTCTGCCGGGCAGGGACGCCGGCCGCGGGCGGCGTGTCGCGGCGCGTGCCGTTGAAGTTGAGCCAGTAGTCGCCGCGGATCCCGCCAACCAGCTCCAGCGCCGGATGCGGCGTGTACACGTCCTGCAGGAAGAGGCCGCCGACGAGCTGTTCGCCTCCGGCGACGCGGTGACGGGCGAAGACGCCGGCGTTGTAGACCTTCTCGTCGGTTTCGCCCTGCACCCAGCGGACGTCGCCGCCGGCGGCGACGAGGTGGGCACCGAGCCGCCGGCTCCACTGGAGCCAGCCCCCCGCCGAGACCGTCGGCACCTGCTGATCGAGCGCCAGCGTCTCCGAGTTCCGGTTGAGGGCCTGGGTGGAGAAGGTGCTGCGGAAGCTCTGGTTGTCGGCGAAGATCGACAGCCGCCACTCGCCGGTGTCCAGCGTTCCGAGCCGGCCGCCGACCGCCCCGGCGCCGGACCTCGTCGTGTTGAACTGGAGCGGCGTGCCGTTACGGCGCTCTTCGTCGAAGTACGTGCCGGAGACGAACAGCGACGCCTCCGGCGAGACCACCAGCTCGGCCCGGCCGTTGAAGGTCGCATGGCGCGACTCGGCCTCGATGTCGATCGAGCCACGCCGCGACTCCTTCACGACCATGTAGCCCTCGGTATCGAAGTAGCTGCCCTCCAGTGAGAGCCGGAACGGTCCCTGTACCTCGTGCAACAGGAGATCGAAGTTCATGGTGTCGCGGGTACCGTAGCTTCCATCGAAGAACAACGCGCGCTCGGTGGGCCGACGCGTGAGCACGTGGACGACGCCCCCGAGCGCGTAGTTGCCCCAGACGCTCGAGCCGCCGCCCCGGACGACCTCGATCTGCTCGATGCTCTGCAACGGGATGCGGTCCCAGTAGACCCAGCCGCCGAACGCGTCGTTGACCGGCACCCCGTCCACCAGCACGAGCGCCCGGCTGGTACCGCTCGGGCCGATGCCGCGCAGCGAGAGCCCCTGCGTCGTCGGGTGCGTGACGAGGCTCGACGAGCGGCGGAACAGGCTGAAGCCCGGCACCTGCCGGAGGAGATCGTCGAGAGTCTGGCTCGGCGAGAGGCGGATGTCGTCGCGCGTCAGGACCGTCACGCTGGCGGGCGCCTCGCCGGCCTTCTGCTCGATGCGCGTCACCGTGACCACGACAGGCTCGAGGGGCGTCGGCTCGTCGGGTTGCTGCGCCGCCGCCGGCGAGACGGCGAGGAGGCCGACGAGCAGCGCCGGGAGGCGGCGCCGAGTCATAGGGCGAGCATGCTACACACGCGACCGAGCCTTGACAAGCCGGAGGCCCAGACGTATCGTCCGGCCGCGAAGCAGGATCCGACCGGATCGTTCTCGACCCGATCCTCAAAGGGGAGGCCCGTCATGCTGCGCATTGCCCTGACCTCGGTCGTGGTCGCTCTGACCGTTGTGTTCGCGCTCGGGCCGCTCGTCCAGGCCCAGCAGCCTCCGCAGTCCCCGCCGACCTGGCAGCAGGGGCGTCCACCGGAGCTGTCCAATTCGCCGCTGGCGCCCGTGGCGGCGCCGCCGACGCCCACGCCGGCCGCGCAGATTCCGGTGAACAAGATCAAGCTTCCGCCCGGATTCAAGATCAGCGTGTGGGCCGACGGGATCCTCAACGCCCGCCAGATGGCCTGGGGCGACAAGGGCACGCTGTTCGTCGGCAGCCGCGTCGCCGGTAACGTGTACGCCGTGGTCGACCGTGGCGGCCGGCGCGAGATCAAGGTGATCGCCAAGGGTCTCGTCATGCCCAACGGCGTCGCGTTCAAGGACGGGGCGCTCTGGGTCGCGGACATCCCCCGTCTCCTCAAGCTCGAGAACATCGAGGCCGATCTCGACAACCCGCCGGCCCCGAAAGAGATCTACACGTTCCCCAAGGAAGCGCATCACAACTGGCGGTTCCTCATCTGGGGTCCTGACGGCAAGCTCTACTTCAACATGGGCGCGCCTTGCAATATCTGCATGCCACCCGACACCCACGCCAACATCTCGCGCATCAACGCTGACGGCACCGGCTTCGAGTACGTCGCGCTGGGCGTGCGCAACAGCGTCGGCGCGGACTTCCACCCGGTGACGAAGGAACTCTACTTCACCAGCCATGGCCGGGACTGGGCGGGCGACGACTTTCCGAACGACACGCTCCATCACGCGCCGCGAAAAGGCCTCCACTTCGGCTGGCCGTACTGCCATCAGGGCGACACGGTGGATCCCGACTTCGGCCAGGGGCGCTCCTGCAGCGAGTTCGCGCCGCCGCTCCTGAAGCTCGGGCCTCACATCGCGCCGGTCGGCACCCGGTTCTACACCGGGAGCCTGTTCCCGCCGGAGTACAGGAATCGGCTCTTCATCGCGCAGAAGGGCTCGTGGAATCGCTCGCAGAAACTCGGCTATCGGGTGATGACCGTCCAGCTGAAACCTGGGCAGCCGCCGAAGTACGAGGTCTTCGCCGAGGGCTTCCACGAAGGCAACAACGTGCTGGGCCGGCCGACCTACATCGAGTGGATGAAGGACGGCTCGATGCTGCTGTCCGACGACTACCACGGGGCCATCTACCACATCACCTACCAGCGCTGAGAGCGGCCTCGACGGCCGTTGATTGACGTCGGAGGGGGCGCGACGCCCCTTCCGACACCTTACCGGGGCGCGCCGAGGGCGCTCGCCGCGCGTAATATCATCGAGCCTGGCGTCCATGCCCCCATCACTCCTCATCCTCTCGGTGCTCATGCTGACAGTGGTTGGCGCGCTTCCGGTGCGGGCGGCGGATCTCGAGGCCGGCCGGCGCAAGGCGGAGCCGTGCGGGGCTTGCCACGGCGCTGACGGCAACGCGACCATCGTCGGCATGCCCTCGCTCGCGGGGCAGCCGGCGTGGTTCACGCACTGGGCGCTCATCAAATTTCGGGATGGACGGCGAAAGGATCCGGTGATGTCGCCGTTCGCGGCAAACCTGAGCGACGCGGACATGGCGGATCTCTCCGTGTACTACGCGGCCCAACCCCCGCGGCGCCGGCCGCAGGTCGTCGACGCGGCGAAGGCCGCGGCCGGCAAGGAGCTGGCGACCCTTCATCACTGCACCTCCTGTCACCGAGGGGACCTGAGCGGCCAGAATCAGGTGCCGCGCGTCGCCGGCCAGGACCTCGAATATCTCCGCAAGCTCCTCCGCGCCTACAAGGCGCAGACGGCGGGCGATCTCGAGGGGCTGATGACGCAGGCGGCGCAGCCGTTGAGCGAGGCGGATATCGAGAACCTCGCGCACTTCATGGCGTCGCTGGCCCCGGCGCCGGCGCCGTAGCGGCGGATTGGCTTTGTTGGCGCTGAGGCCAATGGCTCTTTCCCCGGTCGCCGATAACGTGTACACAGAAATGGTACGACCCGCGATGAGCGAGGCGCCGACGGGAGAGACCAGATGAGAGCCGAGCACCCCAGCGTCTGCCCCCTCGATTGTCCCGACACCTGCAGCCTCACCGTCACCGTCGAGGACGAGCGGATCGTCGCGATCCGCGGCTCGCGCGCGAACCCCTACACGGCGGGCGTCCTCTGCGCCAAGGTGCCGGAAGCGTATCCCGGCTTCGTCCACGGCGAGGGACGCCTCACGACACCGCTCCGTCGCGTCGGCGCCAAGGGTGAAGGGCGCTTCGAGCGCATCTCGTGGCCCCAGGCGCTCGACATCGTCCACGAGCGATTCGCCGCCGTGATCGCCGCCCACGGCCCCCAGGCGATTCTGCCGCTCAACTATGCCGGGCCGCACGGGCTGCTCGCCGGCGGCTCGATGGACCTCCGGTTCTTCCACCGGCTCGGCGCGAGCCTGCTCGACCGACGGCCGCTCTGCGGCGGCATCCGCACCGAGGCCTGGGTCGGGACGTTCGGTCCCGTGCCCGGCATCCGGCCCGAGCAGGCCGAGCATTCGAAGCTCATCGTCGCCTGGGGCAGCAACGTGACGTGGTCGAACCTCCACTTCGTGCCGGTGATCAATCGGGCGCGCCGGGCCGGCGCCAAGCTCGTCATCGTGGACCCGCGGCGGACGAAAATCGCCGAGCAGGCGGACCTTCACGTGGCGCTCCATCCCGGCACCGACGTCGTGCTGGCGTGGGCGACGTGGCCGGCTTCGAGGAGTACATGGCGCTGGCGCGCCGCTACACGCCGGCGGACGCCGCGCGGATCTGCGGCGTGGACGAGAGCACGGTACGACAGCTCGCCGAGTGGTACCGGACCCTGTCACCGGCGGTGATCACCGTCGGCAACGGGCTCGAGCGCAACCGGAACGGCGGCAGCGGCATTCGCGCGGTCTTCGCGCTGCCGGCGCTGGCCGGAAAGTTCGGCGTGGTGGGCGGCGGCCTCATCAACGGCGCGTCGTTCGCGTTCCCGAAGACGCCCGCGCGCCTGGCGCGTCCCGACCTCGTCCCCAAGGGCACGCGGACGCTCAACATCGTCGACGTCGGGCGCCACCTGACCGACCCGTCGCTGACGCCCCCCGTCAAGGCGGTCTTCATCTATAACCACAATCCCGTCGTCGTGCACCCCGACCAGAACCGCCTGCGGCGCGGCCTCGGGCGCGAGGATCTCTTCGTGGTCGGGTCCGACGTGGTGATGACCGACAGCCTCGCGTACGCGGACGTCGTGCTGCCGGCCTGCAGCCACTTCGAGCACGCCGACCTCTTCGCGGCGTACGGGACGCACTGGCTCCAGCGGGCGGAGCCCGTGATCCCGCCGCAGGGCGAGGCGTTGCCCAACACCGAGATCTTCCGCCGCCTGGCGGCGCGCTTCGGCTTCACCGACCCGGCGTTCCGGGCGAGCGACGCCGAGCTGATGGACGACGCGCTCGACGGCGGCGACGCGCGTCTCGGGGGCAAGCGACCGAGCGCCGTACCCCTCGACCGGGCGCTCGCGATGACCGTCGGCGGCGAGGACGCGATGCTCTTCACGAACGTCTTCCCGAAGACGGCCTCGGGCAAGGTCGAGCTCGCGTCGCCCTACCTCGAGGGGAAATACGGCGCGCGCCTGCCGAGCTGGCGGCCGGTCGCGTCGTCGTATCCGCTGACGCTGATCTCGCCGGCCTCGGACCAGCGCATCACGTCGACCTTCGGCGGGCTCCACGTCGCGCAGGGGCCGCCGCCCCTCGAGATGCACCCCGACGACGCCCGCGCGCGGGGCCTGCGCGACGGCATGCGGGTCCGCGTGTGGAATGACCTCGGCGAGGTTCGGCTGGCGCTCCGGATCAGCGACGTGATCCCCCGCGGCGTCGTCTGCACGCTCAAGGGCGCGTGGCTCGGCACCAGCGACAACGGCCAGACCATCTCGGCGCTCTGCCCGGCCGACCACGCCGACATCTCCGAGGGCGCCTGCTACAACGACGCGCGCGTCGACGTGGCGGCTCTCTAGGCCGCGCCCTTCAAGGAGAGGACATGACTCCACCCGTCGATCCCAACGCGGTCCTGATGACCGGAGAGAACTCGTTCATCCGCCTGAGTCACGACGGCGGGAAGACCCAGTCCGACCGCTTCAGCCACTGGCGCGTCCTGTGGTGCCCCGCCGGCGCCGGCCACGCCTTGTTCGCCCAGAGCGAGCTGGGCGGCGGCCAGACCCGTGTCTACAGCGACAACGCCGCCGTGGCGAGATGGCTCCAGCGCACGATCGAGACGCTGCTGTTCCCCGCGTTCGCCGACACGAGCGTGCCGGTGATCACCGCCGAGTTCGACCGCGCCGGCGATCCGCGCTCGACCGCCGTCGAGATCGTGAACTCCGGCCCCGATCGGATCCGCCTGACCTGGTACGACTGTATCGAGCCCTTCGTGCTCAACGCCCCACCCGGCTTCAACCACCGCCCCATTGGCGTGTTCAGCACGTTCTTCCCCGCGCGTTCGGCGCAGATCGAGTGGAACGGCCGCTTCGCGACCGGCCAGCCGTGGGCGGAGATGCGCGGTGAT
>QHSR01000063.1 GCA_003221635.1 Candidatus Rokuibacteriota bacterium
GACGTCCAGTACGCGATCGAGTGGCCCGAGTTCCCCCGCAACGTGGAGAAGGCCAAGCAGCTCCTGCGCGAGGCGGGCTATCCGAACGGACTCGACGTGGACTGGGTCACGCCGCTGCCGACGTTCTACTCGCGGGGCGAGCGCCTCATCGCGCAGCTCCGTGAGGTCGGCATCCGCGGCCGGCTCCAGACCATGGAGCGGGGCATCTTCTTCCAGCGGCTCCAGGGCGGCCTCAAGGAGTTTCCTGGGACCCAGATCATCCTGAACGGTGTCCGGATCGCGGGAAGCTGGTCGTTCTGGTACGAAGGCTACTTCAAGTGCGGCGGCTTCAACTCTCGCGATCGCATCTGCGTGAAGGACCTCGACGGCAAGTTCGACCAGTACGAGCGGTCGATCAATCCAGCAGAGCGCAAGAAGCTCGCCGAGGAGATCCAGCGCGGCATTCTGGAAAACTACTACCTCGTGCCGGTGTTCCGCCACGCGTTCGTCAACGCGATCGGGCCCCGGATCGTGGCGCAGAAGTGGCAGGACGTCTTCCCGACGATCACCACCGGCTATGCCTATCCCTGGGAGGACCTGAAGGTGAAGGACCAGTAGTAGCCGGTCATGCCGCAGTTCATCGTCCGGCGCGTCCTCTATAGCATCGTCACGCTCTTCATCCTGAGCGCGACGATCTTTCTCGTCGTGCGCTTCACCGGGGACCCCGTGGCGCTCATGGCGGAAGCCAGCGCGCGCCCCGAGGATCTCGACCGGATCCGCCACCAGTGGGGACTCGACCGCTCGTGGCCGGTGCAGTACGTGACCTTCATGCAGAACGCCTTCCGGGGAGAGCTCGGCAAGTCCTTCAACTACCGGCTCCCGGTCACCGAGCTCTACTTCCAACGGCTGCCCAACTCGCTGACTCTGGGTCTCGCCGCCACGCTCATCTCCCTGCTCATCGGCGTTCCGGCCGGCATCATCTCGGCGGTGAAGGTCAACAGCCGGTGGGACAACGTCGCCAAAGGGATCGCCCTGCTCGGCCTCTCGATCCCGGGCTTCTGGCTCGGGCTCGTCCTGATCCTCGTGTTCTCCGTCTGGCTCCGATGGCTGCCGACCTCCGGGGCCGGCGACTGGCGGCACGTCGTCATGCCCGCCTTGGCACTCGGGTGGTACTTCGCCGCGTCGATGCTCCGGCTGACCCGTTCGAGCATGCTCGAGGTCCTGGGCAGCGAATACATCAAGCTCGCACGGCTCAAGGGGCTGCCGGACGTCGTCGTCATCGCCATGCACGCGTTCAAGAACGCGCTCATCCCGGTCTTCACGCTGGCCGGCGTCAACATGGTCGTGATGGTCAACGCCGCCGTCATCATCGAGGTGATCTTCGCGTGGCCGGGCATCGGGCGCCTCCTCTACGAGGGCATCTTCCAGCGGGACTTTCCACTCGTGCAGGGCGTGGTGATCATGGCGGGCGTCATGATCGTGGGGATCAACCTGGTCGTGGACATCCTGTACGCCTTCATCGACCCGAGAATCCGGCTCACGAGATGAGCTGAGAAACCAGCTCACGAGGTGACGATGGCAACCATTCCGGCGGATACTCGGCGTGCTTCCCGACGGGCGGCGGCCGGCCGGCTCGGAACGATCGTCAAGGCGGTGCGGGAAGCGCCGCAGGCCGCGGTCGTCATCCTCGGCGGCCTCATGCTCGTCGCGATCTTCGCCGATTTCATCGCTCCGCACGATCCGACGCTTCCGGTGCAAGGCGCGGGCGTGTTCGACCCGCCGTTCTGGATGGAAGGGGGTCGCGTGACGACCCTGCTCGGCACCGACTTCCAGGGCCGGGACGTCCTGAGCCGCCTGATCTACGGAGCGCGCGTGTCGCTGGTCGTGGGGCTGATGGGGACGCTGGTGGCGGGCGGCATCGGGACCGCGATGGGGATCATTTCGGGGTACGTGGGCGGCTGGGTGGACCAGATCATCATGCGCGTGACCGATGCCTGGCTCGCGTTGCCCGCCATCGTCTTCGCGATCTTCCTGGCCGCCATGGTCGGGCCCAGCATGTGGAACATCATCGTCATCCTGGGCGCGGTGTACTGGACGCGGTACGCGCGCGTCATCCGTGGCGAGGTGCTGACCCTCCGGGAACGGGAATTCGTGAAGCTGGCCGAGATCGCCGGCGCCAGCAAGCTGCGCGTGATCAAGCGGCATATCCTGCCGAATGTCATGAACACGGCGACCGTTCTGGCCAGCCTCACGGTCGGTGTCGTCATCATCGCGGAAGCCTCGCTGAGCTTTCTCGGAGTGGGCGTGCCGCCGCCACAGCCCGCCTGGGGCCTCATGCTCTCGGAGGCGCGTTCCACGTTGATGGCCGGCCAGTGGTGGCTCACGGTGTTCCCGGGGTTCTGCATCCTCCTGATCGTCCTCGCGACCCAGCTTTTCGGCGACTGGTTGCGGGTCCGGCTGGATCCCCAGCTGAGGAATTTATGAATCTGGGGGGCCCCGACATGGCCCCCCAGACCCCCCAGCGCTCGGCGCGCGAAGCCGTGGCGCGCCGGGATCCCATCCTGACCGTGTCCGAGCTGCAGACGCACTTCTTCAGCTTCGGCGGGACACGCGTCGTCAGGGCGGTGGACCGCGTGAGCTTCACGCTTCACGAAGGCGAGACCCTGGGGCTCGTCGGCGAGTCGGGAAGCGGCAAGACGACGACGTGCCTCTCGATCGTCGGGCTCCTGCCGCGGGCTGCTCGGACCGTGGGAGGGAGTGTCGTCTTCGAGGGCGAAGATCTGACGCGCAAGAGCCAGCGTGAATTGCGGCGGATCCGTGGCCGGCGGATCGCCGTGATCCTCCAGGACCCCATGGCGTCTCTGAACCCGCTCTTCACCATCTTCAGGCAGGTGGCGGAGCCCGCCTTCTTCCACCAGCAGCTGCGGGGCCGCACGCTGCGGGAGCGCGTGCAGCACCTGCTCCGCGCCGTCCGGATCCCGTCGCCCGAGTGGAGGATGCGCGAATATCCCCATCAGATGAGCGGCGGCATGCGCCAGCGCATCGTCGGCGCGATCGCCCTCGCCGGCGGGCCGAGGGTCGTCATTGCCGACGAGCCCACGACGAATCTCGACGTCACCATCCAGGCGCAGTATCTCGACCTCCTCAAGGACATCCAGCGGGAGACCGGCGTGGCGTTGATCTTCGTGACGCACAACCTGGGCATCGTGGCGAAGATGTGTGACAGGGTCGCCGTGATGTATGCCGGCAAGATCATCGAGCAGGCGCCGGTGCGGGAGCTCTTCGACGACCCCAAGCACCCGTACACGCGAGCCTTGCTCGGCTCGGTGCCGAAGCTCGCGCGTTTCATCCGCGCTGCCCGGAAGCGCTGCCACGCTGCGTGAACGAGGAGCCGGGGGACTTCCACCTCGGCGACGGGAGCGTCGCCCGGTGCTGGCTCGTGGAAGGCAAAAACGAAGCGGGAGCGCATCGTGGCCGAACCGGTTCTTGAAGTCCGGGGCCTGACGAAGCACTTCCCCCTGCGGCACGGGCTGCTCGGACGCGGGAGGGCGTGGGTCAAAGCCGTGGACGGAGTGGACTTCGCGATCCATCCAGGTGAGACGCTCGGCCTCATCGGCGAGTCCGGATGCGGAAAGACGACGACCTCCAAGTTGATCCTGCTGCAGGAGACACCGACCGCGGGGTCGATCGCCTTCGAGGGCCGGGACATCTCCGGCCTCCACGGTGCGGAGTTGATGGCCTACCGCCGGGCGGTGCAGGTGGTGTTCCAGGACCCGTTCAGCTCGCTCAGCCCGCGCATGCGCGTGGAGGACATCATCGCCGAGCCTCTGGAGATTCACACCGATCTCTCGCGCGCGGCGATTCGTGAGCGCGTCGGAGCGGTGCTCGATCTGGTCGGGCTGCAGCCGGACGTGGCCCCGCTGTTCCCGCACGAGTTCAGCGGCGGCCAGCGGCAGCGGATCGCCATCGCCCGGGCGCTGGCGACCGACACGCGTCTCATCGTGTTGGACGAGCCGGTCTCGGCGCTCGACGTGTCGGTCAGGGCCCAGATCATCAACCAGCTCGAGCACCTGCAGCGGACCCTCGGCGTGAGCTATCTCTTCATCGGCCACGACCTGGCCACGGTGGCGCACATCAGCCACCGGATCGCCGTGATGTACCTGGGCAAGATCGTCGAGTCGGCCGACAGCGATACCCTGTGCGCGCGCCCGATGCACCCGTACACCAAGGCTCTCTTCGCCGCCGCGCTGCCGTCCCATCCCGACGACCCGCAGCCGGAACGGACCATCGCCGGGGAGGTCCCGAGCGCCCTCCGCCTGCCTTCCGGGTGTCGTTTCCATCCGCGGTGCCCGGCGGCGATGTCGGTGTGCTCCGAGGTCGAGCCGACCTTGCAGCCGCGCGACGACGGCGGCGGCGTGGTGGCCTGCCACCTGTACGGGTGAATGCAGATCCGCGGCGTCGCCTTGCGTCTGGCGCGCTCAGCCGCCCAGATCGACGATGGCGATGACGGGACCGCCGCCGTGCGGTCCCTGGTGCATGGCATCGACCGAGACGAAGACGGCTGGATCTCCGATCGCCGCCGCCGCCACGCCGCCGACCGCCGCCTTGGAGTGGCGATGGTGGTGGACGTCGGAGTCGTCGAGCATGATCTGGCGTCTGCCGCGCAGCGTGCCGCGATGGTCGGCCTCGGACTTGATGAAGCAGTTCACGAGGCGGCCCTTGAGGTCTTCGGCGCGCGGTCGGTCCGGCAGCTCGAGCCCGGCGTTCCGGATCGCCGCGTAGATGCCGTCGAGGTCGAGCGCATCCTTCATCACGCTGTGACCGATGCGGTAGCGCCCGCCCGCGGAGGCCTTGTTGCCCATGAGCACGATCTGCGCTCGCGTCAGCTCGACGCCGGAGGAGCAGGACGCGACCGACGAATACAGGTCGAGATCCTTGCAGATCTGCTCGGCACGCGGCATCGGGATCTCGCCCAGCGCGACCGCGATGCCCAGGCCGGTGGTGCCGTTCGACACGCCCATCGAGTCGTGCACTTCACAGGCCACGGTCTTGCCCCGCCGCTTCGCGTTCTCCACCCATTCGATGGTGAGCAAGGGCGTCTTGGTCTGGACGTAATGCACGTCTTTCGAGTCCTCGATGCCGGCATCCTTCATCGCCGCCTTCACGCCCTCGGCGACGACCTCGACCATGCGCAGCCGGCCGATGTCTTCGGGCTGAAGCTCTGCGCTCATGGCGGTCCCGATTACCAGGCGCGACTTGTCCGCAGATCCTTTCCCCTCGTTCCTCGCGAACACGGTCGCGTGAGGTGTGATGACGCCGTCGCAGCCCCCGGACCACACCATCGGGATCGTCGCGACCTCGGCCTCGCCGCGCTTGCCGTGCTTCAACAGCACGCGCCGGAAGGCGTGGTCGGCGAGCAGGCGGGTGAAGTCGTTGACCCCGCCGTTGCCCTCGGTCTTCCCCACGACGGCCACGACCTGGTCGGCGGTGAACTGGCCGGCCAGGATGCGCTCCTCGAGGCCGGAGGCATCCTGGACGCTTTTGAGCTCGACTTTTGCCACTTCGACGGCCATCGCGTGCGTCTCCTCAATTTATATTCGCGCCTCGGCCGGCGGGGCCCCAGCCCCGCGACGGCCTGCAGCGCGAACCACCATTGTCAGTCGAGCGGTCGAGGTTCTACGCGGATCCCGTCGTCCGCGGAGAAGTCGATTCGCAGGACTGTGCCCGCCGGGTGTCCGCTTCCCCACTCCATCAGGGGGGCTCCCGCATAGTGGGCGGCCACGCGGCCCTGGCTGACGTTGGTCTGGACATGCTGGTGGCCGAGGGCGATGTAGTCCCAGCCGGTGTCACGAACCTCATCGGCGAATATCGGCGACGACCGCTCCGGCCGCTGCCGCGCCTCGTAGAAAAAGCCGTGCGCCATGGCCAGGCACCAGCGTCGGTCGTCACGCCCCGGGATATGGGCGAGAGGCCGGAACTCGGGCGCGTGCTCTTCCATGGCGCGGCCCCACACGACCACCTCGAGCTCAGGGAAGTCGATGGTCTCTCCGTTCAGCTGGCGGATCACGTGGACGTGGCTCGCTCCGGCCGTGAGGTCGTGCCGGTCGTAGATCGCGCTCGTGCGCAGCGCGTCGTGGTTCCCGGGCAGGATGACGACCGGCTGGCGAAGCCGCTCGAGCTCGGTCCGCACGAACGCGACGGTCTCGTCGGACACGCGGTTGTGATCGAAGAGATCGCCGGCGATCAGCAGCAGATCGACCGTATCGGTCAACGCCCGATCGACGATGCGCCGGAAGACGCGCCGGCCGCGATCCCGGTGCACTCTTTGCTGATGGGCATCTCCATAGCCGTCGCTGTCGAGATGGACGTCGGCGGTGTGAAGCACTCGCAGGGGTCGTCTTGACGGGGGCATGACCAGCAGCATGCCATATTCCCCACGCGGCCATCGCGGATTGACAGGCACCCGGTGCGCGACCTGGGACGGGCCTTCCGACGCGGAGATCGCTTGCCTTCCAGAGCCTGATAGCGGATATTTTCTGCACCGCACTCTCGGGGGAGGGGAGCCAATGGCACGCCTGACGATCAACGGGAAAACCAACGAGGTCAATGTCGATCCCAACACGCCCCTGTTGTGGGCGATCCGCGAGCAGGTCGGCCTCACCGGCACCAAATACGGCTGCGGGATGGCCCTGTGCGGCGCCTGCACGGTGCACCTCGACGGCAAGGCGATCCGTTCCTGCGTGACGCCCGTCAGCGCGGCGGTGGGCAAGCAGGTCACCACCATCGAAGGCCTCGCCGCCGGCGGGGCGCTCCACAAGGTTCAAAAGGCCTGGGTCGACTACGAGGTGCCGCAGTGCGGCTACTGCCAGACGGGCATGATCATGGCGGTGGCCGCGCTCCTGAAGGACAAGCCGAAGCCGACCGACGCCGATATCGACGCGTCGATCACGAACATTTGCCGGTGCGGCACGTTCCAGCAGGTGCGAGAAGCGATCCACGCCGCGGCGAAGGCATAAGGGGGAGAGGTCATGATCACCAAGGCTCCGAAGATCGATCGCCGCTCCTTCATCATCGGCACCGCCGCGGTCGGCAGCGGGCTCGCCCTGGGCCTGAAGATCCCGTTCGGCGCGACCGTCGTTCGCGCGCAGGACGGCTCGCCCGAGATCAACGCCTGGGTGGTCATCCGCCCCGACGACACCGTCGTGATCCGCGTCGCGCGCTCCGAGATGGGCCAGGGCACGATCACCGGTCTCGCCCAGATGGTGGCCGAGGAGCTCGAGTGCGACTGGGCGAAGGTGACCACCGAGTACCCGACGCCCGGCCAGAGCGTCGCGCGCAAGCGCGCGTGGGGCAACTTCTCCACGGGCGGTAGCCGCGGAATCCGAGAGTCGAACGAGTACGTCCGCAAGGGCGGCGCCACGGCGCGGGTGATGCTGGTGCAGGCCGCGGCCAACGCCTGGGGTGTGCCCGCCGCCGAGTGCAGCGCCGCCAACAGCGTGATCACCCACAAGCCCTCTAGCCGCACGACGACCTACGGCAAGGTCGCGGAAGCCGCGGCCAAGGTGACGCCGCCGACGGAGGTAACGCTCAAGGACCCGAAGGATTGGAAGATCATCGGCAAGTCGGTCAAGCGCCTGGATACGATGGGCAAGGTGACCGGCGCCCAGATCTACGGCGCCGATCTGAAGCTCCCCGGCATGCTCAATGCCGCGATCAAGGACTGTCCGGTGTTCGGCGGCAAGGTGAAGAGCTTCGAGGCCGCCAAGGTGAAGACCATGCCGGGCGTCCGCCACGTGCTGCAGGTCGGCGACTCCGCCGTCGCCGTGGTGGCCGAGACGTGGTGGCAGGCCAAGACCGCGCTCGACGCGCTCCCGATCGTCTGGGACGAAGGCCCCAACGCCCAGGTCTCGAGCGCCACGATCGCCGAGATGCTGAAGGCCGGTCTCGACGCCGACCAGGCGTTCGTGCGCACGCAGGTCGGCGACGTGAAGTCCGCCATCGCCGGCGCCGCCACGAAGGTCGAGGCGGTGTATGCCTATCCGTTCCAGAACCACGCGCCCATGGAGCCGATGAACGCGACGGCGAAGTACACCCCGGATCGCTGCGAGGTCTGGGTGCCGACGCAGAACGGCGAGGCCGCGTTTGCGGCGACGCTGGCGGCGTCCGGTCTTCCCGCCGACAAGTGCGAGGTCTACAAGATCAACCTCGGCGGCGGCTTCGGACGGCGCGGGGCGTTCCACGACTACGTGACGCAAGCGATCCTCATCGCCAAGCAGGTCCCGGGCACGCCGGTGAAGTTACTGTGGACCCGCGAGGAGGACATGACGCACGGCCGCTATCACCCGGTCATGCAGGCGAAGCTGACGGGTGGCCTGGATGCGAGCGGCAACCTCGTCGGGCTCCACCTGCGGCTGTCCGGACAGTCGATCCTCGCGGCCGTGTTCCCGCAGAATTTACAAGATGGCCGAGACAACGCCACCTTCCAGGGGCTCGACCCGAGCGGCGACTTCACCCTGGGCTACACCGTTCCCAACTTGCTGATCGACCACGCCATGCGCAATACGCACGTGCCGCCCGGGTTCTGGCGCGGCGTGAACATCAACCAGAACGCGATCTTCCTCGAATGCTTCCTGGACGAGCTGGCCAAGGCAGCCGGGCAGGACGCGCTCGAGTTCCGCCGCAAGCTGATGAGCAAGCATCCCAAGCACCTCGCCGTGCTGAACGCCGTGGCCGACCGAGCGGGCTGGGGCAAGCCGGCGCCGCAGGGTGTCCATCGCGGGCTGGCGCAGATGATGGCGTTCGGCAGCTACGTCGCGGCGTGCGCGGAGATCTCCGTGACCGGCGGCGACAAGATCAAGGTCCGGCGCATCGTCTGCGCGACGGATCCCGGGTATGCCGTCAACCCGGCGCAGATCGAGCGGCAGATCGCCGGGTCGTTCGTCTACGGGTTGTCCGCGGTATTCATGGAGGAGTGCACGGTCAAGGACGGCCGCATCGAGCAGACGAACTTCCACAGCTACGATTCGATGCGGATCGCGCAGATGCCGAAGGTCGAGTCGATCATCATGCCGTCCGGCGGGTTCTGGGGCGGCGTCGGCGAGCCGACGATCTGCGTGGCGGCGCCGGCGGTCCTGAACGCGTACTTCGCCGCGACCGGCAAGCGCATCCGCACGTTCCCGCTGAAGAACCACGGCCTCCAGATGGTGTAGACGCATGTTGAAGGTCATCGCCGCCGCGATCGGGTCCATTTCGATCGCGGCGGTGGTCGTCGCGTCGGCGGAGCCGCCCGCCGGCGCCGCGGCGTGCTCGGGCTGCCATCCCGCCTCGACGCGCGTGACATCGCCGGTGCTTCGGTTGGCCGCGCGCGATCAGGCCGCGATCGTCAAGGCGATGCAGGACTTTCGCTCGGGCGTCCGGGCCGCCACCGTCATGGACCGGATCGCCAAGGGCTTCACCGACGAGGAAATCCAGGCGATCGCCGCCTGGTACGCTGCGCAAAAGTGAAGTCGAGCCGCCGCGCGTTCTTGAAGCTCGGCATCGCGGCCACCGGCTCGGCCGCCCTCTTCTCCCCTCCGGCCTTCTCACAAGGGGCCGCCGCGCGCGTCGTCGTCGTCGGAGGAGGATTCGCCGGCGCCAGCTGCGCCCGCGCCCTCCGGCAGGCCGATCCGCGCATCGCCGTCACGCTGGTCGAGGCGAACGCGACGTTCATCGCCTGTCCGTTCAGCAACGCGGTGATCGGTGGCTTGCGCGAGCTGACCGCGCAGCAGTTCACGTACGAGCGCGTCGCCGCCGACGGCATCGTCGTCGCGCGCGCGACCGCGACGGCCGTCGACGCGCAGGCGCGGTCGGTCACGCTCGCGGACGGTGCACGCCTGCCGTATGACAGGCTGGTGCTGGCGCCGGGCATCGACATTCGCTGGGGTGCCTTGCCGGGCTACGACGAGGGGGCGGCCGCGCAGATGCCGCACGCCTGGAAGGCGGGCGAACAAACGCTGTTGCTGCGCCGTCAGCTCGAGGCCATGGACGACGGTGGGCTCGTGGTCATCTCGGCCCCGGCGAATCCGTTCCGCTGCCCGCCCGGGCCCTACGAGCGCGCGAGCCTGATCGCGCACTATCTCAAGACGAAGAAGCCGAAATCCAAGCTGCTCGTCCTCGACGCCAAGGATGCGTTCTCCAAGCAGCGGCTGTTCCAGGCCGCCTGGGCCGAGTTGTACCCCGGCTTGCTCGAGTGGGTGCCGCTGTCCAAGGGGGGCAACGTCACCTCGGTGGACGCCGCGACCCGCACGCTGGTGACCGATTTCGGCCGCCACCAGGCGAAGGTGGCCAACGTCATCCCGCCGCAGAAGGCGGGCCGCATCGCGGACGTCGCCGGCGTCGCCGACCGCAGCGGCTGGTGCCCGATCGATCCCGTCACGTTCGAGTCGAAGCTGCAGGCCGGCATTCACGTCATCGGCGACGCCGCGATCGCGGGCGCGATGCCGAAGTCGGCCTTCGCCGCGAACTCGCAGGCCAAGACGTGCGCGGCGGCGGTGGCTCGTCTCCTCGCGGGCGGCACGCCGTCCGCCCCCAAGCTGATCAACACCTGCTACAGCCTGGTGGCGCCCGACTACGGAATCTCGGTCGCCGGCGTCTACCAGCCCTCGGGCGGGCAGCTTGCCGACGTCCCCGGCGCCGGCGGTGTCAGCCCCACGGATGCGCCGCGCGCAACGCGGGCGGCCGAGGCCGTGTTGGCCGAGGCCTGGTTCCGTACGATCACCGGCGAGGTCTTCGGGTGAGACTGGTGGCGGCGATCGTCGCCGCCAGCTGTACGGTGGGCGTGGCGAGTGGGCAAGATGCGATCCCGCAGTCGCTCACCGGCGCCAAGGGCGATCCGGCGCGTGGCCGGGCGATGGTCGCCAACCGCCAGGTCGGTCTGTGCTTGCTCTGTCACAGCGGGCCGTTCCCGGAGGAGCGCTTCCAGGGCAATCTCGCGCCCGATCTCAGGGGCGCCGGCAAGCGTTGGTCCGAAGGCCAGCTCCGGCTCCGGATCGTCGATTCGGCCCGGATCAACCCGGCGAGCATCATGCCGGCGTATCATCGGACAGAGGGGCTGGTGCGGGTGGCGCCGGCCTGGCGTGGCAAGACCATCTTGAGCGGGGAGCAGATCGAGGACGTGGTGGCTTTCCTGATGACGCTGAAGGATTGAATGAGACGACGCGCCTCGCGCCGTGAATTCCTGGTGGCCGCCGGGGGCGCCGCGGCCGGCATCGGGCTCGGGTCCGTGATTGCCGTCGCGCCGGCGCGCGCGACGCCCGAGGCGATGCGGGAGGCCATCCGCAAGGTGGTGGGCTCGGCTCGCATTGGGACGGGCCGGGTGAAGCTCGAGCTGCCGCCGCTCTCCGAGAATGGCAATACCGTGCCGCTCGCGGTCAGCGTCGAGAGCCCCATGACCGCGGCCGATCACGTGAAGGCCATTCACGTCTTCACGGAAAAGAACCCGCAGCCCGAGGTCGTGAGCTTCCGGCTCGGCCCGCGCGCCGGGCGGGCGAGCGTGGCGACCCGCATCCGGCTCGCCGACACGCAGACCGTCGTCGCGATCGGTGAGATGAGCGACGGCTCGTTTTGGTCCGCCAGCGCGAGCGTC
Organism: Candidatus Rokuibacteriota bacterium; assembly: GCA_003221635.1. GTDB lineage: Bacteria > Methylomirabilota > Methylomirabilia > Rokubacteriales > CSP1-6 > AR31. The sequence goes on from QHSR01000063.1 coordinate 11,603, forward strand.
GTGGTGACCCTCGCGGCGTGTCTGGAGGAGGCGTAGCCGTGGCGAACGCCCTCGTCAACGTGCCGGCCCGCGCCCGACGCGGCGACGTCATCGAGATCAAGACGCTGGTCTCACATCCGATGGAAACCGGATATCGCCGCAGCCAGCTCGGCGTGTCGATCCCGCGCGACATCATCAGACTGTTCGTGTGTACCTATAACGGTACCGAAGTCTTCCGCGCCGAGCTTCACCCGGCGATCGCCGCGAATCCGTTCATCGTGTTCTCGACGGTCGCCACCGAGAGCGGCACCATCGCGTTCCACTGGACCGGCGACAACGGCTTCACGGCGACGGAGTCGGCAGCGATTCTTGTTGAGTAGGGGGCCCCGACATGGCCGATTTTGTTGGGTAGGGGGCCCCGAAATGGCCCCCTACACCCCCCGCGCTCGTCGCCCCCCGGCAAAGCCGGGGCGCTCCTCGATTACCCGATTCGCCCCGTAGTGCGGAGATTCGTTGCTGCACTGGGCGCCGTCGCGATCGCGGCGTCGGCCTTCGCCGGTGAGATCCCGCGCGCTGAGCGGCGCTCGGGCTACGACTTCATGAGCCGCGAGACGCGCGCGATGCAGGACGACGACACCGCCAATCCCGGTCTGCTCTGGGTGCTCGAGGGCGGAACGCTGTGGAACCGGAAGATCGGCGCCGCCGGCCGCGCCTGCGCCGACTGCCACGGCGACGGCCGCGCGAGCATGAAGGGCGTGGCCGCTCGCCACCCGGCCTTCGACGCCGCACAGGGGCGGCCGGTCAGCCTCGAGCAGCGGATCAACATCTGCCGCACCGACCGACAGCAGGCACCGCCGTTGGCCTGGGAAAGCCGCGAGCTCCTGGCGCTGACCGCGTACGTCGCGCGCCAATCGCGCGGCCTGCCGATCGAGATCGCGATCGACCAGCGCGCCCAGCCGTTTCTCGACGCCGGCCGCGCCATCTTCCATCGCCGCCAGGGCCAGCTCAATCTCGCCTGCAGCCAATGTCACGACGACAACTGGGGACGGCAGCTCGCGGGGAGCGTCATCCCTCAGGCGCACCCGACCGGGTACCCGGTGTACCGTCTGGAATGGCAGGGCCTCGGCTCGCTCCAGCGGCGTCTGCGCAACTGTCTCGTCGGGATGCGCGCGGAGCCCTATGACTACGGCGCGCCCGAATTCGTCGATCTCGAGCTGTTCCTGATGTGGCGCGCGCGCGGGATGATCATCGAGGCGCCAGCCGTGCGACCCTGAGCGCGCCTGGTCTGCGTGCGGCGTAGCATCACGACCGTAGGGGGCTGACTTTTTGGCGGATTGACAGGTCTCGGCGCACACGCATAATGCCGCCATGGCTCCCTCAGCCGCGACCCCCGAGCAGTGGCTCCACACGTTCCAGGCCGTGGTGCGCGCGCGTGATTTCGCCGCCGGCCGCGCGCTGTTTGCCAACGACGCGGTGGCCTTCGGCACCTGGGCCCGCGCCGTGGCGGGCCTCGACAACATCGTCCGCGAGCAGTGGGAGAACGTCTGGCCGCGCATCCGCGACTTCCGCTTCGAGGCCGATGCCCGCGTCCGCACCGCCGGCGACAGCGCGTGGATCGCCGGAGGCTGGCTGACCGAGGTCACGGGCCCCGATGGCCGCCCGTTCACACGCCCCGGGCGAGGCACCTTCGTGCTGGAGCGGCGCGCCGGCAAGTGGCTCGCCGTGCACAGCCACTTCTCGCTGTTGCCATCCCAGTCCGAGACGGCGCACGGGCGCCTGCCCAGCGACGCCGCGCGCTCGTGAGCGCCGTCCGGGTGCGCCCCGCGCATCCCGACGAAGCCGCGATCCTGGCCGACATGGCCAACGACCTCAACGACCACGTCGGGGTTCACGGCCGGCCGTTCACGCCGGAGCGTGTCCGGACCGACGGCTTCGGCCCGCAGGCCGCCTTCACGCCGCTGATCGCGGAGCTCGAGGGCGCGGTGGTGGGCTACGTCTTCTTCAGCCCGGGCTACAACACGGACATCGCGGCCCGGTCCGTGTGGCTCCACGACATCTTCGTGGCGCCGACGGCGCGCGGCCGCGGCGTGGGCTACGCCCTCATGGCCGCCGTCGCAGCGGAGACAGTGCGCGTGAGCGGCGTATCGCTGGAGTGGGGAGTGCACGAGGCCAACGCTGGAGCGCTCGAATTCTATCGCCGCCTGGGCGCGGTCGCCGCGCAGACGCGCGTCATGGGTGTCGCCGGAGAGCGCCTGCGCGCTCTGGCCGCCGCCGCACCCTAGCCGGGGACTTCACGTGGCGCTACGGCGACGCCCGGTGCCGAACCCTCGTTCGCTCGCCCTCGCTCTCTTCGTGGCCGCGTGCAGCGCCCGCGCGATCCGAGCGTGCCGTCGACCGCGGATTGGCTCACCGCGCAGCGTCGGCGGTGAGCCTTCAGCGACCCTCGAGCGCGACCTGTTCGGCGTACGCGGCCCGGTAGCCATCGTAGGAGCGGGCATAGGCCGCGCGGGCCGCCTCGTCGAGATCGGCGGTCGGCGTGGGCTCGAGCTCGAAGTGGCCGAACGTATCGACACCGCGGACCAGCATGGCCGGCGTCTTGTGCTTCACGCCCAGGTGTTGCGCCTCGGTCGGGATGTAGCTGATCGCCAGGCCGATGCGACGTCCGGGCGACCGATTCGGCTGCGAGCGATGGAGGCACAGCGTGTGGTGCAACGAGAACTCGCCCGCGCGCAGCGGAGCCAGAACCGCCGGCGTGTCGTCCACGTCCCCGACGACAGCCTGGCCCGCACGATTCACGCTGCCGGCCACGACACCCGCGCGATGGGGCATTTGCCCGCGACCGTGACTGCCAGGCAAGAATTCCATGCAGCCGTTCTCGGCCGTCGCTTCGGTGAGCGCGAGCCACGCGGTGACGTGCACGTACGGGCGCAATCCGAAATACGTGGCATCCTGATGCCAGGCGGCGATCGCCGTGCTTTCGGGCTCCTTGATGAACCACGTCGAGGTGTACACGAGGATATTGGGACCGATGAGATCCTCGACGGCGTCCAGGATCGCGGGGTGGCGGGCGAGCGCATGGACCCAGGTCAAGAGGACGTGCGTGCGGGACCGGTAGCGTGGGTCCGTTCCATCGGACGTGAGCGGTCCGCCGACGACCGCTTCGAACGCCTCGAGTCTCCCGCGATAGTAGGCCGCCTGCTGACGCGTGAGCGCCACCATGGGCGACAGGAATCCGTTTCGCGCGTAGCTCTCGGCCTGGGCTGAGGAAAGCTTCGTCGGCATGGTCATCCACTTACCTCACTGTCGGGACCGCGAGCATCGCCAGGGCTTGCGCAAGGGTGCGGACGCGTGCGTACATCTTCATGGACTTGTCGAGGCTGTAGGCGTGAGCCGCGCCGTCGCCGCCCCAGCAGCACTCGCGGACGACCACGGTGTCGAGGTCCATGCTGAAGGCCTCACGGACGCTAGTCTCGACGCCGCGATTGGTCGCCCCGCCGCCGATCACCAGCGCGGTGCGGCGGAGCATTCGCAGCAACTCGGCCACCCCGGTGCCGTAGAATGCGCTGGGCCGGCGCTTGAGGTACACGTAGTCCAGGGGCCGGGGGGCGATCTCGTCGGGGAAGCCGGCGTCCGGCGTGCCCTCGACGCAGTTGGTGAGGGACGGCACCCCCGTCTCGACGCTGAGGTCGGTGGGCAGCAACACGACGTCGGCGCCGTCCGCCCGGCTGACCGGGGTCGTATAGATGATGGGCACGGCGCGCGCGCGGCAGGCGCCGATCAGGGCGACCCAGGCGTCCAGGACGGGCCGCATCGCCGCGCGGCGGGCGGGATCGGCGGGAGTCAGCGCACGGCGGCAGGCGTCGTAGACGATCAGGGCGGCGCGCGAGGCGTCGATGCGGTCGGGCGTGGCTCTGGTGCTCATGGCCGACATTCTAATCTGGACGCGAGGTGATCCGATGACAGAGACGAAGCCCGGACGCGCGCACCTCATCGCCGGCGGCTTTCCGCCTGGTTCGTCTGCCGGGCACGACCACGACTATGCCCGCCTGCGGCTGCTCGGGCTCCTGGCGGAGCGGGGCGTTGCCGCCTCGGTCGCCAACGACTTCGCGGACGTCGAGAAGTGGCTGCCGGTGAGCCGGTTGCTGATCACCTACGTGGCCGGCCCGTACCCCGACGCCGCGCAGTGCCGCGCGATCCAGCGCTGGCTGGAAGCGGGCGGCCACTGGCTCGGCTTGCACGGCACCAGCGGCGGCCGCGCCGAGCGGGTCGAAGGCTCGCGACAGCGCCGCACGGTGAAGACCGAGCACCACGCGCTGCTCGGGAGCTACTTCCTCACTCATCCTCCCATCTGCAAGATCCGCGTCGACGTGGCGGCCGGCGACACGAGCCTGACGCGAGGACTCACCGCGTCGTTCGTCGTCGAGGACGAGCCGTACTTCATCGAGCTCCAGGATCCAGGGGCGACGCGAATCTTGCTGACCGCGGACTACGGCCCGGGCGCCGCGTCGCCCACCATCGGCACCCTCTACCCCTCGGACACGTCGTTGCGGCCCGACGGCAAGACCCGCGTGCTCGGCTACACCCGTGAGGTGGGCAAAGGCGGCGTCACGTACTTCGCGCTCGGCCATTGCCACAATCCGGCGATCCGAGCGTCCCGGGCTGTCGACCCGACGGACACGACGCCGCTCACGTTTCGAGGCTCCTGGGAGAGCGATGGGTTCATCACGCTGTTGCGCAACGCCATCGCCCGGGGCGTGGGCGCCTAGCGGCCCGGAGAGCGCCGACGCGCGACGCTTTGACGCGCCGCTGAACGCCCCGCGTCCTCCGCGAGCTCCGCCGGCTATTTCATCCGTTCCTGGATCTTCGCGATGGCAGCGCGGGCGCACTCCTCGTCGAACTGGCCGCCGGGAGCTCCGCTCACGCCGATCGCGCCGATCGCCTTTCCGCCGGCCATGATGGTCACGCCGCCGACCGCGTACGTCACGTTGGGCAGCGGCGTCTGCGGCACCGTGGTGGGGGGATTCTTCGCCACTCGGTCGGCGACGGCCTTCGTGCTGTCTTCCTTGCGCGCGAGCGTCAGCGAGGCGGCCGAGTACGCCTTGTAAAAGGCGTTGTCGAGCGTATGGATCGGCGCGCCGTTACCCCGCAGCAGGGCCTGGCGAACGCCATCGAGATCGACGACGACCGCCGTCACCGTGTACCCCTTCTGAGCGCAGGTCGCGACCGAATCCCCCACCAGCTCATTCGCCAGCGCTGCCGAGAGTTTCTGCGTGGTGACCAACCCTTGAGCCCCAGCGCCCGTCGTTGCGCCAACGAGGGCGAACGCGAACACCGCACCTGCCGCCAAGGTTCGTGACATGCTTTCCTCCCCGTCGATTTCCCCGGCCAGACGCCTGGAGTGGGCCAACGCGCGAGCCGTGCCCCCGCGGATCATACTCCAGTGAGGGAGCCACGGGGCCCGTTCTCCACCGGGTGTTTCACGGCGCTTGAAGACGGCGAGAATCTCGGCTAAAGAGACAGTACCCGCGGATGTCCACACAGGGAAGGAGCACGCCATGCTGGTCGTCGACGCGCAGATCCACATCTGGAAAAACAACAAGCCGACGAATCCGAACCACCGTCAGGTCACCGACTTTACGGCGGATGACGTGCTGAAGGAGATGGACGAAGGCGGCGTCAGCGCGGCCGTGATCCACCCGCCCGGATGGGATCCCAATTCCAACGCGCTGGCGGTCGACGCCGCGCGCCAGCATCCCAACCGGCTCGCGATCCTCGGCAACTTCCCCCTCGACAAGCCGGACAGCCGCTCGTTGATCGACGGCATGAAGAGTCGGCCGGGCATGCACGGACTCCGCTTCGCGTTGCTGCAGCCGCATCAGAAGACGTGGTTGACGGATGGAACCCTCGACTGGCTATGGCCCGCGGCCGAGCGCGCGAGACTGCCGATCGCGCTGCTCGGACCAGGCCTCCTGCAGGTCATCGGCGGGATCGCCGAACGCCATCCGGGGCTCAAGCTGATCGTCGATCATTTCGGGCGCCCCGACGCCGCGTGGTCGAACCTGCCAGATCTTGTCACGGCGGCGAGGCATCGCAACGTGGCGCTGAAGGCGACCGGCGCGCCGAGCTACTCGAGCGAGTCCTATCCGTATCGCGACATCCACGGACACATCAGGAAGCTCTACGACGCTTTCGGCCCGGAGCGCATGTTCTGGGGTACCGACATCACGCGGATGCCGTGCTCGTGGAAGCAGTGCGTCACGATGTTCACCGAGGAGTTGTCGTGGCTGTCGGCGAAGGACAAAGAGTTGATCATGGGGCGCGCCCTCTGCAACTGGCTCGACTGGAAGCTGCCGGGATAGGCCATGCCGGTGAGAGCTGCTGGCCGCGAGGAGAGCGACGATGGCTGACGACCCGCTGCACGCAGAGGTCGAGCGACTCAAGGCGGAGAACGCGGCGCTGAAGGCCCGGACGACGCGCGGCGTCTCGATCAAGGTCAGCGCGAAGGGCGGCGTCTCCGTCTACGGGCTCGGCCGCTTCCCCGTGACCCTGTACAAGGAACAGTGGGTGAAACTACTCGACATCGCCGGCGACATCCGGGCCTTCATCCAGGAGCACGACGCCGAGTTGAAGACCAAGGAGCCGCGCTGACCGGACGAATCCGGAGCTCGATGGCGGTGACGCGCAGCGGCACGGTGCGATCCTGGACGCCCGTCTCGCGAGGTCCGAGGTCGTGTTCGGCGTCCGCCAGCAGGCGCTCGAAGGATGACGGCCGCTCGATCGGGCGGCCGACCACGCCGGGGCTGTAGCCCTGCAGCCAGTAGCTGTTGGTCGGATGCCCGCCACCGGCCACGACGATCACGAAGTTGTCGGGGCTGGCGGTGATCGGCCACGGATCCAGGGCGAGGCTCTCACGCGTCACCTTGCTCGCGTCGATCTCGATCCACGCCGGGCATCCCGCGCGCCGGAGCTGTTCGGCCGGGATCCGCGAATGCTCCCAGAGGAACTCACGGATCGACCATATGCCCTCCTGGAAATCAGCTCATCGGCTACACGAGCTTGAGGTTCTTCAGCGGGAGGCTCCGCACCGGCTTGCCGGTCGCCGCGAAGATTGCATTGAGCACCGCGGGCGTCACCACGCAGATCGTCGGCTCACCGACGCCACCCCAGAAGTCGTGTGACGGTACGATCACGGTCTCCACGACAGGCATTTCGGCCAGACGCAAGATCCGGTAGCGGTCGAAGTTCAGCTCCGTCATGCGCCCGTTCTGTACGGTGCACTCGCCGTAGAACGCCGCGCTCAGACCGTAGGCCACCGAGCCTTCGACCTGGGCGGCGATCTGATCCGGGTTGACCGCATGGCCGCAATCGAGCGCCAGCACCATGCGGTGCACCTTGACCTTGCCCTCGCCGCTCACCGAGACCTCGGCGACGGCCGCCGAATAGCTGCCGTAGCCCATGAACTGCGCGATGCCGCGATGCACGCCGGCGGGCAGCGGCTTGCCCCAGTTGCCCTTGTCCGCCACGGCGTTGAGAACGGCGAGATGCTTCGGATGCTTGCCCATGAGGGCGCGGCGGAACTCGAGCGAGTCGGTGCCGGCGGCGCGGGCCGCTTCTTCGATGAAGCACTCCATGTACACGCCATTCTGATTGGTGTTGACGCCACGCCAGGGGCCGACCGGCACGTGCGTGTTGCGCATCGCGTACTCGATCAACAAGTTCGGCACGGTGTAGCCGAGCTGCGCGTCGCCGGGCTTGTCGGTGTACCCCTGGAGCTGTCGATCATCCTTGTTGCCGACGATCAATGCCGGATTCACGAACGCGTTGATCGACTGGCCGGAGATGCGAACGTGCAACCCGACGAGGGTGCCGTTCTCATCGAGGCCTGCGGCCAGCTTGCACTGCGAGATCGGACGGTAGAAATCGTGCCCCATGTCCTCCTCGCGCGACCAGATCATCTTGACCGGGACGTCGGGGAACTGCCTGGCGATGAGGACCGCCTGGCGAACGTAGTCCTGGTTGCCGCCGCGCCGGCCGAAGCCGCCGCCGAGGTCGTGCCGGTAGACCTCGCACTGGGCCAGCGGGACGCCCGACTGCTCGGACAGGGCGGCCAGCGAAGCCTCCGAGTTCTGCGTCGGCACCCAGCACTCCGCCCGGTTCGCCGAGATCTTCACGGTGCAGTTCATCGGCTCCATCGTCGCGTGGGCCAGGAACGGCGTGCTGTAGACCGCTTCGACCTTCTTCGGGGCACCCTGGATGGCGGAGAGCGCGTCGCCCTCGTTGCGGAACGCGTATGCCTCCTTCGCCGCCAGCCCCTCCTTGAGGTGCTCGGCGATCGTCGCGCTCGACTGGGAGGCGCCGGCGCCTTCGTCCCAGACGATCGGCAGCGCATCGAGCGCGGACTTGGCCCGCCACCACGTGTCGGCGACGACCGCGACGGTCGCATCGTTCACCTTGACGACACGGCGGACGCCGGGCCGGCCGGACACCTTCGCCTCCTCGTAGCTCACGAGCTTGCCGCCGAACACCGGGCAGGCCTTGATGGCCGCGTGCAGCATACCCGGCAGCTTGAGATCGATCGCGTAGACCTTGCTGCCGTCGAGCTTGTCGGCCGTGTCCAGCCGCTTCACCGGCTTGCCAGCGATCTTCCAGTCCCTCGGGTTCTTGAGCGTGATGCTCTTGGGATCCGGTGCGGGCAGCTTGGCGGCGGCCTCGGCGACCTTGCCGTAGGTCGTCCTGCGCCCGGAGGCCGTGTGCGTGATGACGCCGTCGGCCACGCTGACCTCGCCGACTGGCACGTTCCACTGGTCGGCCGCCGCTTGCAGCAGCAGCATCCGCGCGACGGCGCCGCCGCGCCGGACATAGTCCTGCGAGGTGCGGATGCCGCGGCTGCCACCGGTCCCCATCTCGCCCCAGATGCGCTTGCGCGCGAGGTTCTGGCCCGGCGTGATCGACTCGGTGGCCACTTTCTTCCAATCGCACTCGAGCTCCTCGGCGACGAGCTGGGCCAGGCCGGTGAGCGTGCCTTGCCCCATCTCCGAGCGCGCGATGCGAATCACACAGGTGTCGTCGGGTTTGACGACGACCCAGGCATGGACCTCGGTGCCAGCGTTGGCCACGCTCTGTGCCTCGGCCGATCCGAACCCCGACGGCAGCCGGATCCCGATGGCCAGGCTGCCGGCGGCGGCCGCCGTGCCGACGATGAAGTTGCGGCGCGAGAGATTCAAAATCCTGGCGCTGGTCGCTTTCATGTCACGCCCTCCCACCGGCCGCCATGTGCACCGCCGCCCGGATGCGCTGATAGGTTCCGCATCGGCAGATGTTCGACATCGCGTCGTCGATGTCCTGGTCGGTCGGTTTCGGGTTTCTCTTCAGCAAGGCCGCCGCGGCCATGATCTGCCCGGACTGGCAGTAACCGCACTGCGGCACGTCGACCGCCGCCCAGGCCTTCTGCACGGGATGCGAGCGGGTGGCCGACAGCCCTTCGATGGTGACGATCTTATCGGTGGCCTTCACGCTCCCGACCGGCATAGCGCAGGAGCGCACCAACGCGCCGTTGATGTGCACGGAACAGGCGCCGCATTGCGCGACGCCACAACCATACTTGGTGCCCGTCAGGCCCACCTGCTCGCGGATGGCCCACAGCAGCGGCGTGTCGGCCTCCACCTGCACCTCACGGACCCGGCCATTGATGTTGAGCTTAGCCATGAACCCCTCCCACGACTCACCGTGATGGCGACACTGTTTGCGACGCTTCGGTCGAGCACCGCGCGCCTGGATCCCCTGTGCAGCGCGATGCTACCACCCTCGAGGCGCTCCGCGCTCGTCTCCTTGCTCGGCAGTTTCCGTCACGGCGGAATGTCTCCAGGCTCCGAGATCACGGCAACAGGGCCGCGACGCGGATGCGGGCTCGGGGCGCGCCGAGCGGCGTGACGGCCGCGTTGCGTCGGAGCAGACTGACCGAGGTGTACCGGGCGTCGCCGTGCGCCGATGACTCGCGGACCGGCTCCCGGTAGACCTCCAGCACCTCGTCGATCAAATTGACCACCCAGTAGTCGGCGATCCCTGCTCGCGCATACAGGGAGCCCTTGCGCAGCCGGTCGAGCGCGAGCGACGTGTCGGCGACCTCGACGACCAGCACGGGCTGGGACGGATGGGCGTCGCGGTAGTCTCGCGGCCGGCCCGGCACGACGACGACGTCGGGCTCGGGCTCCGATCGTTCATCGAGCGCGATCGGTTTTTCCTCCCGCACGTAGTACGTGCGGCCGAACGCCTTCTCGAGCGCAGCGCGTACCAGGGCGACGGCCGTGGCGTGGCGCCCACCGTGCGGCTCCCGAGTGACGAGCAGGCCGTCCAGCAACTCGACCCGGTCCTCCGGGCCGAAGATGCCGACGTCAACGAGGCGGTCGTATCGGGCTCGCGTCATCCGCCAGAGGGGCAGAACTGGCGCTTTCATGGCTGTCGCCACGATACGGCAACCGCGACCAGGGCTCAACGTCTGCGTCCAGAGACGCGGGATGGCCGAGGCTTGCCCCGGCGAGGTGGGCGCTCCGCGCGCACCGGTGGCGCGTCCTCCAGCTCGATCCCGAACACCGCGGACAACCGATCGTCGGCGATGCGCTTGCCCGCGGCCGGGCGCGCGCGCGACACAGCCCCGGCGGTGACCGAGCTGAGCAGCTCCGCCTGATCCACTTGGCGCAGCACGAAGAACAGCTCCGGCCTGGCGTCGAGGCGGATGCCCACACCGTAGAGGACCGCGGCAACGTGCTTGCACACCTCGGCCGAGTCCGGGCAGGAGCAGTCGAGGGTCATCTCACGCGGCTCCGGAAAGAGCCCGTCCTTCGCGTCGGTCAGCACGGCCAGCACGTCGTCGGACAGCTCACCGCGCAGCAAGCCGACGAGTGAGCCGATCCGGCCCGTGCAGCGAGCCACCACGCGGCGCCAGCGCGCCCTTGCCATGGATGCGATGGCGATCGTCACGCGATACAGCTCGCTGCCGGCCACGTATGCCTCGACGCGTCCCCCGGCGATCGCCAGATGCAGCACCGAGCCATTTCTCAGATACGCACGCCCGCGCGGCAGACGGTTGGCGAGGTCGGCGTAGCGCTCGAGATTGTGGGCCCAGGCTTCGCCCCAGAACGTGGAGGTGAGCTGTCGCTTGCGGTGCGCGATCACGACCGGCTCGGCCGTGCGCTTGCTCTTTCTCAGCAGCTGTGCCAGTGCCAGGACGCCGCGCGCCTTTTTTTCGCCCACCGAGAGATAGGGCGGGTAGTAGTCCCAGCCGCTGCTGTCGTACCAGGCCATCGCGCTCCCTTTATCTTACGGTTCGGCCGTAGCCCGACGGAGGTCGAGGGCGACCATGGCCATCAGCTCTTCGTCGCTCATCTCGGTGAGCAGCGTCTCGCCGCCGCCCTGCAGCACGCCACGAACCATCTTCTGCTTGTCCTCGATGAGCCGGTCGATGCGTTCCTCGACGGTGCCGCGGCACACGAGCTTGTGTACGAGCACGTTCTTGTGCTGGCCGATGCGATAGGCGCGGTCGGTCGCCTGGTCTTCGACCGCGGGGTTCCACCACCGGTCGAAGTGCACCACGTGCGAGGCCGCGGTGAGGTTGAGGCCGGTACCGCCCGCCTTCACGGACAGCACGAAGAACGACACGGTCGCGTCCTCCTGGAAACGCTTCACGATCCCGCCGCGGGCGCGGACCGGCGTGCTGCCGTGCAGCACCAGCCCGGGGCGGCCGAACAGCTCCTCGAGGAACGCCGCCAGCGGCTCGGTGGCCTCGCGAAATTGCGTGAACACGAGGACCTTCTCCTGCTTCGCCGCCACCGCCTCGACGATCTCGCGCAACCGCGTGAGCTTGCCGCTGCCCGCCTCGTCCCACGCGCCTTCGCCCAGCCAGTGCGCGGGATGGTTGCAGATCTGTTTGAAGCGCATGAGGTACGCGAGGACGAGGCCACGCCGCTCGATCCCCTGCGTGAGGCCGGCGATGGCACGCTCCAATTCGTCGACGGTCTTCTGATAGAGCGCAGCCTGCGGGCCGGAGAGGAGGCAGAACGCCTTCACCTCGGTCTTGTCGGGCAAGTCGGCCACGATCGAGCGGTCGGTCTTGAGCCGGCGCAGGAGATAGGGCTGGATCAGGCGGCGCAGGGGCGCGTAGCTCTCGTCCGGGCGATCGGCCAGCCGCTTGGCGAACGCGGAAAACGGGATTGATGAAATCGAAAATCGACCACAGATCGCCGAGCCGGTTCTCGACGGGCGTGCCCGTGAGCGCGACGCGCGCGTACGCCTTCAGCGCCTTCACCGCCTGCGTCTGCCGGGCCCCGGGGTTCTTGATCGCCTGTGCCTCGTCGAGGATCGACAGCGACCACTCCCGGCTCCGGAGCGCCTCGACGCGCGCGAGCGTCCCGTAGGTGGTGATGACGAGATCCGTGCCGCCGAGATCGGCGCCGGCCAGCTCGGCGAGCTCGCGCGCGGGCATAGCGGAGGGATGGGCCACGAGCGTCGCCAGCGACGGCGCGAAGCGCTCGATCTCGGCCTGCCAGTTGGCGAGCAGCGACGCCGGCGCCACGAGCAGATGCGGCGGCTCGCCGCCGCGCGCGCGGCGCTTGTGCAGGAGCAGGAGTCCCAGCACCTGGATGGTCTTGCCGAGCCCCATGTCGTCGGCCAGGCAGACGCCGAGCCGCAGCGACGAGGCAAACGCGAGCCACGCCACGCCGACTTTCTGATAGGGTCGCAGCGTCCCGCGCAGGTCGCCGCCCGGGTCGGCCGCCGCGAGCCCGGCGGGCCCGCGCCCTCCGTCCGCGCGGCGCCGGCGAGCAGCCGCATGCCCTCGAGAAAGGACAGCCCGCTCTCCCCGGCCTCGCGACGCACGCGCTCCCAGTGCGCGAGCACCTCGCGCAGTCGCTCGCGGTCCAGCTCGACCCATTGACCGCGCAGCCGCACCAGCCCGCCCGACGACGCCAGGAGCTGGCGCACCTCGGCAGCCGTAAGCTTGTCGTCGCCCAGCGCGACGGCGACGGAGAAGTCGAGCAGCGCGTCCATGCCGACTGCGCTCGGCTTCTTCTCGCCCACGCGCACCGCGACCTCGGGTCGCGGCGGGTGCCGGGGGCGCCACCAGTCGGGGACGCGCACGACCAGCCCGGCCGCCTCGAAGGCCGGGATGGCTTGAAGAAAGCGGTGGGCCTCGGCGGGCGTCCACGCCATTGCCTGGTAGATCGCGCCGGAGTCGATGAGCTCGGCCAGCCACGGTCTTTGCTCCGCGGCGCGCTGCAGTGGCACCAGGAGGTGGAGCAGTGCCTGCCGGTCGCCGCGTGCGGAGGACGCCTCGAGCCCGCGTGCCAGCGGGCGATGCTGCACCTTGCCGCCGGCACTCGCGCGCACCGCGTAGGTGGCGAGGAACGCGAAAGGGTGCTCCTCGTCGCCGCGGTTCTCGGCCAGGTGCAGGCACACCTTGCCGACGGCGTGCCACGAGGGGTGCTGCGCGCGCAACCACTCAGCGACGGGCCCGCGGTGCGTGCGGATCTCGTCGGCGAATGCGCGGTTGAGGTCGGCCCAGCGCGCGGCGACCCAGTCGGCGTCGACGTACTCGCCGCCGTCCATTGGCGGGACGGCGCCGGCCAGCCGGGCGCGCTCGTCCGTCGGGCAGTCGACCTCGATGCGCTCGCGCCGCTCCTCGAGGTCGGGCATGGCGCAGAGCCGGGTCACGAACGCGCGGCCGAGGTCGCGAAGGAACGCGAGGGGAGGGACGAGCGGCGCGTCGAGCTCGGTCGCGCCCAGGTCGAGCAGGGCGTGTCCGGGCCCACGCCCGAAGGCGCGGGCGACACGGGCGCGGGCCGTGGCGGACAGGCCGTCGCTCGTAGGATGGCCACGCGCATCGCCTGAAATCTAAGCGCCGGCGTCGCTCGGCGCAACCGCGACCATCGGCCGGGCCCGCTGCCGAAAGGGGAGCGCGGCCCCCGTTGGGGTAGTTCAAGGGCGGCGGTGCCCACCGCGGGAAAACGTGGGCGCCGAGCCGCCGTACGCCGACACGCCGCACCCGCTTCCGGGCGCTACACGAGGTAAACGCGAATGCCGTATCGCTCGTAGACAGGCGCGGCGCGCCGATCGCACGTCACGAGTTCGAGGCCATGGCTCGACGCCGTCGCAGCCACCAGCGCGTCGTACGAGGCGCCACCGGACACCCCGTGATCGGGCAAGTGCAGCAAGAAGTCACGGTAGGCTGGAGCGCTCAGGCGGAGGAACGGCTGGCGAAATCGCGCGGCCAGAAAGTCGCGCACCACGTCCCCTGGTGCCCGGTGAGGAGCGGGTAGCCGGGTGAGCACCGAGTACGTCTCCAGGGCGCAATGCTCGACCAAGCGCAGCGCGCCGTCCAGCACTCGGCGCGCGGCATCGTGCTTCTCGTGCCAGGACGCGAATGCGGCGACGACCAGACTCGAGTCGGCTGCTCTTACCGCCGTACACGCTCCAGCGTGTCGCGGACCTGCTCGGCTGTGAGGGGAGGCAGCTTGGCTTCCGGCACCGCCACCAGTCCCTTGCCCCGCTTCTTCAGCATCATGGGAGTGGAAGCGATCTCGATCTCCAGCCGGCCGTCGCCAGCGCGGATCTCGAGCAGCTGGCCGGGCGTCAGTCCCAGAGCCTGGCGTAGCGGCTTGGGCACGACGATCCTCCCTGCGCGATCGATGACAGCTTTCATGGTACGCACAATGCCACAGAAATGGCATTGACGCAATAGCTGGCCTCCCGCATTCTGACGAGGCAGGCGTCGGCGGTCGACTCCGCGAGGCTCGGGGTGTAGAGGCCGGCGGGCATGGGCTTCACCAGCGCGTCGTGGAGGGCGTAGATCACCATGAACGGCGTGGCGATCCCCTCGGTTTCACCGGGGTCGAGCCAGCGTGAGGCCAAGGTGATGTGGACTCCCCAGGTCATCGTGCCCACCGGGGCGTCCGCGGCCGAGCCGACGGCAGGAAAGCCCAGGACGAACGCGACGACGACGATGACGCGCCAGCCGAATGACCTCATGGGTTCCTCCCAGGGGCGGGTGTCGAGCGGAAGCTTCTCATAAGCACGGAGGTCCGTCGATGCGCTAGAATGGCGCCCGAAGCGGCCACGAGGGCGTACCCAGCGGCCCCTGGGGAGGAGAGCACATGAGCGCGAACGCGCATTCCACACCCGCACAGATCCGGTCTCACCTGAACCATCCGGTCATCGACGGTGACGGCCACTGGGTCGAATTCGACCCCGTCTTCAGCGACCGAATGCGAAAAGTTGGGGGTGACAAGGCCGGCGACGGGTTCCTCGCCGCGATGAAGACCACGCGCGACGCGCTCAGTATGTCGGTCGCCGAACGGAGGCGCCGGCGTATCGCCCAGCCGGGCTTCTGGAGCCGTCAGGCGGAAAACACGCTCGATCGCGCGACCGCGATGATGCCGCGCTTGCTCTACGAGCGTCTCGATGAGTTCGGCACGGACTTCGCGATCATCTATCCGACCGCCGGCCTGCGCGTGCCGCGAATCAGCGATGACGAGACCAGACGCGCGGTCGTTCGCGCGCACAACATCGTCACCGCGGAATACTTCCGCGACCTGGGTGATCGGATGACCCCGGCCGCGATCATTCCGATGCACACCCCGGACGAGGCGATCGCGGAGCTCGAATACGTCACGCGGCAGCTCGGGGCGAAAGTGGGCATGTTCGGCAGCGGTATGTCGCGGCGCGTTTCGTCGGTCGCGGCGACCGACCCGGATGCGGCGCGTCTCGCGGTCTGGTACGACGTGCTGGCGCTCGACAGCGACTACGACTACGACCCGGTCTGGGCGAAGTGCCAGGAGCTCGGCATCGCCCCGACCTTTCACAGCTCGAGCAGCAATCAAGGGTTGCGGTTGTCACCGACCAACTTCGTCTACAACCATATCGGGCATTTCGCTGCCGCCGGCCACGCGGTCTCCAAGGCGATCTTCCTGGGTGGCGTGACCCGGCGCTTCCCGAAGCTTCGATTCGCGTTCCTCGAAGGCGGCGTGGGCTGGGCCTGCCAGCTGTTCGGCGACCTGACCGAACACTGGGAGCGGCGCAATCGCAAGGCGCTGGAGCACATGGATCCGCGAAAGCTCGATCGCGCCCTGCTGATGAGCCTGGTCGAGAAGCACGGCGATCCCGACATGGCGGCGGCGCTGAAGGCGCGGGATGGCTGGCCCGACCTCGACCCGAGCCTGACGGGCGGGGTCGACGATCTCGACGATTTCTCCGCCTGCCAGATCACCCGCAAGGAAGACTGGATCGATCTGTTTGCCAAGCCGTTCTACTTCGGCTGCGAGGCCGACGATCGGACCAATGCCTGGGCATTCAGCCGGAACAATCCGTTCGAATCGAAGCTGAACGCGATCTACAGCTCGGATGTCGGGCATTTCGACGTGATCGATATGCGCGATCCGCTGCCGGAGGCCTATGAGCTGGTCGAGGAGGGCCTGATCAGCAGAGACAACTTCCGTGACTTCACCTTCGCGAACACGGTTCATCTGTGGGGGACGCAAAACCCAAGATTCTTCGAGGGGACGGCGGTTGCCAAGGCGGCGGCGGCCGAGCTGGCGCGCGCGCCGGTGCAGGTGACGACGGCGTAGGCACCGAGCTCGAAGGGCAGCGCGACGCCCTGCGAGCGGAAGAAGCTCGCCACCGCGGCGGTCCAGAGGGTCGTGCCCGGGAACGGTCCGTCACCGCTCGGCCGGAAGCTGGTCACCACGATCGTCGCGTCCGCGTCCGCCACACGCACGGTGTGGATCTCTTCGCGGAGCGACGTCTCGAGCGCCGCGTCGCGCGCGGCCGGCAGCGCGCAACCGCCGAGAGCACCCAGGAGCAGCAGACCGAGCGTCAGGCTGCGCACGTGCGCGATTTTACGCGGTCGGGGGGTGTCTATCTAATCCACGCCCCGTGACGGCGGCCCTCCGGGGTCGCGGCCTGACCGGGTCAGGAAACGGTCGAGGTGATTGGCGAAGCGCTGCCGATCGCTCTGGTTGAACGGCGCCGGGCCGCCGAGGATGTCGCCGGTGGACCGCAGCTCTTGCATGAGATTGCGCATGGCCAGGCGCTCCCGGACATTGTCCTCCGAGTACAGCTCTCCGCGCGGGTCGAGCGCGTGGGCTCCGCGCCCGATTACCGCGGCGGCCAGGGGGATGTCGGCGGTGATTACCAGGTCGCCGGGCTGGATCTGCTGCATGATCTGCTGATCGGCGACGTCGAAGCCCTTCGCCACGCGGACGCTCCTGATGAAGGGGGAAGCGGGGATTCGCAGCGGCGTGTTGGCGACCAGGGTCGTCGAGACCTGGGCGCGCTCGGCGGCCCGGAACAGGATTTCCTTGATGACCTGAGGGCACGCATCGGCGTCGACCCAGATCTGCACTCAGGGCCTTCGCCGGGTCATCAACGAGCCGAGCCGCATGATTCAAGCTAATACCATGGCCGCGTCGAGAGATCACCGCCCTGCCTGCGGCGCGCGATGTGGTAGTAGACTCGGCGGCAGTCTGGGCCGCTGTGGTGGAAGGGAGAACCCGTCAGATGACTACGATCGATCCCGTGTGGGCCACGGTCGCCGAATTGTCCCGCGCGTTCGGCGCGCGCACGCTTTCGCCCCTCGACGCCGTCGACGCCCTGATCGGGCGGATCCGCCGGCGCAACCTGGCCCTGCACGCCTACATCGCGGTGTACGAGGCCGACGCGCGTCTGGCCGCCGAAGCCGCGGACCAGGCCATCCGCGCCGGCCATCGCGTTGGACCGCTCCATGGCGTCCCCATCGCGCTCAAGGATCTCGTCGACCTCGAGGGGCGCGTCACGACAGGCGGGTCGAAGGTGTGGGCCGAGCGCGTGTCGCCAATGACCGCGACGCTCGCCGAGCGGCTCATCGCCGCCGGCATGATCGTTCTCGGCAAGACGCACACGGTCGAGTTCGCGATGGGCAGCTGGGGCACCAACACGCACATGGGCGCTCCGCGCAATCCGTGGGACCTGAAGGTGCACCGTACGCCCGGCGGCTCGTCCAGCGGGTCAGGCGTCGCCGTCGCGGCCGGCCTCGCGCCGGTCGCGATCGGCACCGACACGGGAGGGTCCGTGCGCATCCCCGCGGCCTGGTGCGGCATCGTGGGGCTCAAGGTGACGGTAGGACGGATCAGCACCTACGGCGTCCTGCCGCTCAGCTCGACGCTCGACACGCCCGGACCGCTGGCGCGCTCGGTCGAGGACGCCGCGCTGATCTACCGCGCGCTGAGCGGGCCCGACCCGCGGGATCCGCAGACGCTTGCGTGGACGCCCGCCGATCCTCTTCCGGCCCTCCGGCGCGGCGTCGCGGGCTTGCGTCTGGCCGTCCTGCCCGACGTCGAGCGCACGGGCGTCGACAAGGAGGTGCTGCTCGCGTACGACGCCGC
Organism: Candidatus Rokuibacteriota bacterium; assembly: GCA_003221635.1. GTDB lineage: Bacteria > Methylomirabilota > Methylomirabilia > Rokubacteriales > CSP1-6 > AR31. Next base: position 29,989 of record QHSR01000063.1, read on the forward strand.
GGTCGACGCGCTCGCCAAGCTCGGCGCCCGGATCGTCCGCGTCGAGCTTCCTCACCGCCTGAGCGACTACGCCGCGGCGACCGGGCGCATCATCGGCGCCGAGGGCTACCGATTCGTCGGCCACCTCGTCGACGACGAGAGTCTCCCCACCGACCCGCACGTCCGTCCGCGAATCCAGCTCGGCCGGACCATCTCGGCGCGCGACTATCTGCTCACCCTCGCGGCGCGGGAAGAGCACATGCGCGCATTCGCCACGGCGCTCGCCGACGTCGACGCGCTGCTGACGCCGACCGCCCAGACCGTGGCGATCCCGATCGACCGGGTGGACCAGTCGGGCACCGCCGCGCACTTCACGCGGCCGGGAAACTACCTGGGGCTCTGCGGCCTCGCTGTCCCCAGCGGCGTCTCGGCAGATGGCATGCCGACGTCGCTCCAGATCCTCTGCCACGCCGGCGACGAGGCGATGGCGTTACGCATCGGCTGGGCTTACGAGCAAGCCACCGGCTGGATGGCGCGCCGGCCGCCGGAGCCCTGAGGCGGGATCAGGGTTTCGCCGGTGGGCGCGGGGTGACGTGGCCGCAGCGGCTGCAGGTCCGATGGGCTTCGGACCCGTAGAACTCCTCGTAGGCACGTGACACCGGATCCTCGCGGTAGTCGGCAACCTGCTTGACGCTCTCGTGGAGCTGAGCGCCGCATTTGGCGCAATACCACGTGAAGCGGTCGCGCTCGTCCGGCCGCCGCTTGCGCTCGAGGACGAGCACGAACGAATCGGGCGAGAACCGTGGAGAGTGGGGGGTGCCCGCCGGGCAATACACGATCTCGCCCTCACGGACCACCGCGATCTTCTCGTCGCCATCGGGCGTCCGGTAATGGAGGTTCATATCGCCCTTGATCATGTACATGACCTCGTCGCTCGGGTCACTGTGGAACTCGCTGCGGAACTCACGGCCTCGGGCGACGAAGGCGACGCTGTCGGGCGCCTGCCAGAGGACCGTGTTGGGCCGGCCGGAGGCTCGAATGCTGTGCATGACCTGACCGAGATCGACCGCCTTCATCTCATCCATTGTTTGTTCTTGTCCTTCCTGCGCGTCAGGTCTGGAGGTCACCCACCGCCGCGGCCAGCGCCTCGAGCTCGGCGCGCCAGGATGCAGGCGCGACCACCGGGCGCACCACGAACTTGGAGAAGCCGACGGCGATGAAGCGCTCGATCACCTTGCGCAACGCAGGCAACCCCACCGGCGTGAGCTCGAGCGATCGCGGACGCCGGGCGGCCATCATGCGCGCGGTGGCCGGGTCGATGGGCGCGCTGGCGTAGCCTATGCTCATGCCGAAGTGCTCGCTGCTGATCGAGCGCCCGGCCCGGGACGCCGCTTCTTCGATGACCACGCGTCCCGCCGCCGCCTCTTCGGGCGTGCACTGCGAGGGGAGCCACCCGTCGGACAACCGACCGCAACGTTCGAGGGCCGCGGGCGCCGTGCCGCCCAACCACACTTCGAGCGGCGTCTGAACGGGCAGGGGCGAGAGCTTGACGTCCCGGAAGCTGCCGGCGATGCCCTCGTGGCTCACCGTCTCGCCCGCCCACAGGCGCCGCAAGAGCGGAAGCGCCTCATCGATGAACGCGCCGCGGCGCTTGGGATCGACGCCGATGGCATCGCGCTCCGGCGCGTACGTGAGCCCGGGAACCAGCGTCACGAGCAGCCGCCCCTTGCACAGCACGTCCAGGCTCGCGAGCTGCTTGGCCAGCCGGAGCACGTGGCGCCCGGGCAACAGCATCGTGGTCCCGAGCTTCAGCCGCGGATTGCTCGCGGCCGCCCAGGAGAGGCCCACGACGGGATCGAGCACGGGCGCGGTCAGCACCTCCGAGAGCCACAGGGAGTCGAACCCCAGATCGTCGAGACCCCTGACGAGCTCGGCCAGCCCTTCAGGCGTCGAGGAAGCGCCTCCGGATCCCACTCCGATGCGGATCTTCATTTCACCCCCCGGCTGTGCACAGAGTTCCCCTTTACCCCGTCCCCCGCTTGGTACAGCACGGCCGGACCAGCCGTCAAGCGAGCAAGTAGCGCGCGCGTCAGATCATCCATTGGCAGTGCCCTTCGCGGGCCGGCCCGAGCCGGTCGCCGTCGATTGCAGCGGAGCGTCGGCTCGGGCCGCGCGCTGGTGAGGCAGCCCGAGTGCCACGAGAATGCCCAGCGCATTGCCGCCGGCGGCGATCAGGACCGCCGATCCGTAGCCACGAGTCAGATCGAACAGGTAACCGGCGGTGATCGGCAGGATGATGGCGGCGGCGCACCACGCCAGGTAGATCCGGCTGGCCATCCGGCCATACAGTGCGCGCCTCCAGTACACGGCCACCGCGGCAGCAGTGACGCCGGAGATCACCCCGTAGCCCAGCCCCACGAGCGCCAGCGCGAGGACCGATACGCCGGGGCCGGGCCATAGCGTCAGCGCCACGTTGCCGGCGAGCGCAACCGCGTGGGCGCCGGCCGCCACTGCCGGAATCGTCAGCCAGTCGACCATCCACCCGCCCCCCAGCCGTGCGACGGCGATCGTGCCGGCGATGAACGTGGTGCCGTAGACGGCGAGCGTGGTCGCACCCCCGTACGCCGTGATGATGCCGGCGGCCTGGCTGAGCACCATGAGCCCGGCGGAGGCCGCCAGGAAGAAGACGATCCACAGGCGCCAGAACACGGGCCGTCGTCGTTCTGCCGCACGAGGTGCGATCGACGCGGCCGCCGCCGCAAGCGTGACGCCGGACTGCGCGATCAGCCATGCGCTGATCGAGCCGGTGACGGCCAGGATCGTGGCGAGGCCCCCGAGCGTGGCGCGCACGCCGAACTGGCCGACAGACCAGCCAAAGAGGGGAGCGGCGATCATCGCGCCGGCCGGATACAGACCGACGATGTAGCCGTTCACCAGGCCATGGCGTCTCGTCACGGCCAGGTTCACCGCCTGCTGCGCGAGGATGTAGGCGGCGCCACCACCGGCGCCGAATAGCACCCCATACCCGACGGCCAGCTGGACGAGACCGCCCGCCGTGGCGGCAACCGCGATGCCCAGCGCGCTCGCGGTCGCACAGGCCAGCACGAGTATCGAGGGCCGCGCGAGGCCGAAGAACTGGGGCGCCAGAAGCATGCCGGTGCCGAATCCAGCAGACGCCAGGGCGAAGACGAACGCGAGATCGGCTCGGCTCAGGCCGAGCA
>QHSR01000064.1 GCA_003221635.1 Candidatus Rokuibacteriota bacterium
CTCCGAGGCGATGGAGAGCGGGAAGATCATCAAGTGGCTGAAGAAGGAAGGGGATCGGATCCAGGGCGGCGACATTGTGGCCGAGGTCGAGACGGACAAGGCCGACGTCGAGATGGAAGCGTTCGGCGCGGGCGTGCTGCGCAAGATCCTCGTGCCGGCCGGTGAGACCGCGCCCATCGGCACGCTGATCGGCGTCATCGCCGAGCCGGGCGACGACATCGCCGCGCTGCTCGCTCCGGCCCCCGCCGGTGCGGGGGCCGCGTCGGCGGTTGCGCCAGCGTCGCGTCCGGCGACGGTGACGCCGTCAGCTCCGCCGGCCTCGGTCATGCGGCCGGCAGCCGTCACGAGCGCGCCAGCTGCCGCTGTCGCCGGCGTCGTGCAGGGGCAGGGAGGGCGGGTGAAGGCGTCGCCGCTGGCCAAGAAGATCGCGGCGCAGACGGGTGTCGATCTCCGGCTCGTCCAGGGCTCGGGGCCGGGTGGCCGCATCATCCGCCGAGACGTCGAGGCCGTCGGCTCGAGCGCTGCGCCGGCCGCGATGCCCGCGGCGGTCGCGGGCGCCGAGTTCGAGGACATCCCGCTCTCCCCGAGCCGGTGCCCCACTTCTACGTCACGAGCGAGGTCGCGATGGATCGCGGGTGGGAGCTGCGCGAGCAGCTGAACGCGCTGGAGGGCCAGCCCAAGATCTCCGTGAACGACCTGGTGATCCGGGCCTGCGCGCTCGCGCTCATGACGCACCCGGGCGTGAACGCCTCCCTGCAGGGCGACGCGATCCGCGTCTTTCACCGGGCGCACATCGGCATCGCCGTCGCGCTCGAGGACGGCCTCATCACGCCCGTGCTGCGCGACTGCCACGCGAAGCCACTCGCCCGGATCGCCGTCGAGTCCCGCGACCTGGCCGAGCGCGCGCGGAATCGCAAGCTCCGGGTCCAGGAGCTGTCGGGGGCAACCTTCTCGATCTCGAACCTCGGCATGTTCGACGTCACCGAGTTCTCGGCCATCATCAATCCACCCGAGGGCGCGATCCTCGCGGTCGGGTCGGTCCGGCGCGTGCCGGTGGTCGATGACACCGGGCTCGGAGTCGGGCGGCGGATGGCGCTGACGATCTCGTGCGATCACCGGGTGATGGACGGAGCGATGGGCGCGCGGTTCCTGCAAGACGTCAAACGTCTGCTCGAAGAGCCGCTGCGGCTCCTCGTCTAGCGCGATGGCGACCCACAAATTCGACGTCGCGGTGGTGGGCACCGGGCCCGGCGGGTACGTCGCGGCGATCCGCTGCGCCCAGCTCGGGCTCTCGGTCGCGACCGTGGAGGACGACCGCCCGGGCGGCGTCTGCTTGAACTGGGGTTGCATCCCGACCAAGGCGCTGCTCAGGAACGCGGAGGTGGTGACGCTCCTGAGCCGGGCCGGGGACTTCGGGATCCGGGTCAGCGGTTTCGAGGCGAACTACGCCGAAGCGGTCCAGCGGAGCCGCAAGGTCGCCGACCGGATGGCCAAGGGCGTCGAGTTCCTCTTCCGCAAGAACAAGATCACCCTGTTTCCCGGACGCGGGTCGCTCAAGGCGAAGAACGTGGTGGAGGTGAAGGGCGCGACCGCCACCGAGACGATCGAGGCGCGCGCCATCATCATGGCCACCGGGTCCGAGCCGAAATCGCTCCCCGGTGTCGCCATCGACGAGCAGACGGTGATCTCGTCGAACGGCGCCGTGCGGAACGAGCGCGCGCCCAAATCGATCGCCATCATCGGGGCCGGAGCGGTCGGCGTCGAGTTCGCCGACGTGTACGCCGCGTACGGCGTCCAGGTCACGCTCGTCGAGGCGCTCCCGCGCATCGTGCCCGTCGAGGATGAGGAGGTTTCGAAGGAGCTGGCGCGGACATTCACGCGGCGGGGCGTGAGCCTCAAGACCGGCGTGAACGTGGCCTCCGTGAAGCCCGGCGGGCCGGGGGTGGTCATCGAGCTCGAGGGCGAGAAGCTCGAGGCCGAGCAGGTGCTCATGGCCGTCGGTCGCTCGGCCAAGGTCGCCGGGCTCGGGCTCGAGAGCCTCGGCGTGCAGGTCGAGCGCGGGTTCGTGAAGGTCTCGCCGCACATGGAGACGACGGTGAAAGGCCTCTATGCGATCGGCGACATGGCGGGCGCGCCGCTGCTCGCCCACAAGGCGATGGCCGAGGGGGTCGTGGCGGCCGAGGCGATCGCGGGCAAGAGCCCGCGCCCCGTGGACTACGGGAACGTCCCGTCGTGCACCTACTGCCGTCCGCAGATCGCCTCGATCGGGCTGACCGAGGCGCGCGCCCGCGAGAACGGGCGCGAGGTCACCGTCGGGAAGTTCCCGTTCACGGCCAACGGCAAGGCGGTCGCGCTCGGCGAGACGGAGGGGTTCATCAAGGTGATCGCCGACAAGGCGAGCGGCGAGCTCCGCGGCGTCCACATCGTCGGCCCCGAGGCGACCGAGATCATCCACGAGTTCGCGCTCGGCCGCACGCTCGAGGCCACGCTCGAGGAGATCATTCACACGATCCACGCCCACCCGACCTTGTCCGAGGCGGCCCTGGAGGCGACGCTGGCCGCGCTCGGCCAGGCAATCCACATCTGACGCTCTCGCCACCAGGGCCGAGAGCCCGGCGGACGACCGCGGCCGGTCCCAAACGGGGCTTCCGCGTCTGGATCGCGCCGTGTGTGGCGATCACGACCGTCCTCGTCTTCGCGGCGTCCCTGCAGAATGAATTCGTGGACTGGGATGACCTGATGAATTTCACCACGAATCCTTACTTCCGAGGATTGGGCTGGACTCACCTGAGATGGATGTGGACGACCTTCCTCCTCGGCCACTACGTTCCCGTTACCTGGATGACGCTGGGTCTCGATTATCTCTTCTGGGGAATGAATCCGGCCGGCTACCATCTCACGAACGTTCTGCTGCACTCCGCGAACGCCGCTGTCTTCTATCTCGTCGCACGGCGTCTCCTCGGCGGCGCGACCTCCGCGGGCATGAAGGGGGATCTCCCGGCGTTGCAACTCAGCGCGGCCTTCGCGGCGCTTCTCTTCGCCGTGCATCCGCTGCGGGTGGAGTCGGTCGCGTGGGTCACGGAGAGACGCGACGTTCTGTCAGGCCTCTTTTACCTCCTGGCGATCCTGGCATATCTGCGCGATTCGGAGACCACGGCCCATGTCGGCATGCGTCATCGAGTGTGGTACTGGGTGTCGCTCGGATGCTTCATCCTGGCCCTTCTGTCCAAGGCCATCGCGGTGACGCTCCCCATCGTTCTCGTCGTGCTGGACGTGTATCCGCTCCGGCGGCTCGGGAGTGAGGCGGGAGGTTGGTGGGGGCCCGCGGCGCGCCGGCGATGGGCCGAGAAGATCCCGTTCGTGTTCGGGAGCGCGCTCGTGGTACCGGTCGCGCTCGTCGCCGCCCGCAGCGCCGCGAACCTCCTTCCGATTGCCGAGGTCGGGATCTTCGATCGCCTCGGGATCAGCCTCTATGGGCTCGCCTTCTATGTCCGGAAAACGGTGGTCCCGCTCGGTCTCTCGCCGTTTTACGAATTGGGGGCCCCGATTCTCCCGCTGAGCGTGCCGTATGTCGTCGGCGGGCTGCTGGTTGCGGTGATCACGGGGCTGGCGGTACGCGTGCGCCGTCGCCGACCCGCCGTGGGCGCCGTCTGGCTCGTGTACGCGGTGACGCTCCTGCCAGTGTCCGGCATGCTCCAGAACGGACCTCAAATCAGCGCTGACCGCTACAGCTATCTACCGTCGCTCTCATTGGCCGTGTTCGCGGGCGCGAGCGCGCTGGTGTGCTGGCGCGCGTCGGACGGACGGCATCGCGGTCGAAGCCTCGCATTCTTCATGACAGGCGTCGGCGTCCTGGTGGTGACGTTCCTGGCGTTTCTCACGTGGAAACAGGTCGGGGTCTGGCGCGATTCGGAGCGGCTCTGGTCACATGCGCTGGCGGTCGCTCCATCGTCGGTGGCCCACGATCACATGGGCTACGTCCGCCGCCTCCAGGGCCGATGGGCTGAAGCGAACGAGCACTACCGCCGGGCCTCAGCCATGCGACCTGATGCGGTCGACATCCTGGTCCACTGGGGGGCTGCGCTGGTCCAGCAGGGCAGGCTCGGCGAGGCGATCACCCTCTACCGTGAGGCGCTCCGTATCACGCCTCACAGTGCCGTCGCCCACTACAACTGGGGCAACGCGCTCCTCGGCGCGGGAGAGCTCGAGGAGGCGATCGCCCATTACCGCGAAGCCGTCCGGCTCGAGCCCGGGGGTGCCGAAGCCTACAGCAACTGGGGCCGGGCGCTCGCCCTGCAGGGCAGGCGGGAGGAGGCGATCGCGAAGTATCGCGAAACCCTCCAGATCAAGCCTCTCAGCGTCCCGCATTACAACTGGGGCAACGCGCTCTTCGTCGCGGGAGAGCTCGAGGAGGCGATCGCCCACTACCGCGAGGCCGCGCGCCTCGACCCCACCGCCGCCGAAGCCTACAACAATTGGGGCAGGGCACTGGCCCAGCAGGGCAAGTGGGTGGAGGCCGTGGCCAAGTACCGCGAGGCCTTGCGCATCAGACCCGACTATCCCCTAGCGTCGGCGAATCTGGACTATGCGCTCCTGCAGGTGGAGAACGCGCGCGGGCGTTGAGGCCAAGAGGAGGCGCGGTGCCGAAACATCTGGCTGTCCGAGGTCGCAGTCTGGGAGAAGGTGATCCGGTCGGTCATCACACGCGCGGCCACTGCCCCGCGAGTTCGCGGCCGCCGGCGCCGCTCAGTGGTGGTGCAGGAAAGGCAGCGCGAAGAGCGGGGTGAAGCCGTTCAGGGTGAGCGCGGCGCCGAGCACCGCCAGGACCAGCGAGAACCAGAACATCGGGCGCGAGGTGGAGAGAATCGAGACGGACGCGCTCACGATCGCGATCTGCAGGAGAACCTCTCCGAACTCGAAATACGGATGGCGCTCCCGGCGGACGTCCCGCGCCAGCTCGAGCTTCTTGGCGTCCTTCTCGATGTCCTTCTTCTCGGCGTTGTAACGCTTCTCCTCCTCGGCGAACTTCGTCGTGAGCGCCTCGACCTTGGCGCGCTCGGCTCCCTTCAGGCTCGAGGGCTCGGCCAGCTGCGTCTCGAGCAGCATTTTCTGGGCGCGGTACTGGTGCTCGCGGATCACCTTGGCCTGGTAGAACGCCCACTGGTCGGACGACTGCTGCTGGGCGAGGAGCATCTCCTTCACCGTGTTGTTGCCGCCGAGGGACGCGATCGAGAGCGCGACCGCGTAGATCGCGGTGGTGAGCGCGGCGCGACGGCCGAACGTCGTCTCGCCGCGCTCGTGGAGCTCGTCGGGGTTGGGGATCTCGACCTCAGCCATTCGACTGGCTGGAGCCTCTCCTGATCTCCTCCCGCATGGCGTCGCGGCCGGCCTCGAACGCGCTCATGAGGCGTTGCGTCTGTTCTTCGAAGAGCTCGCGGCTCTTGTCCAGCCACTCACCGGCGCGGCCCTGCGCCTCGCTGGCGAACTCCTGCGCCCGGCGCGCCACGTCGCCGCCCCGGTCGGCCAGGAGCTCGCGCGCCTGCGCCCCGGTCTTCGGCGTCAACAAGATCGCGGCGGCGGCGCCGAGCACCGCGCCGAACAGGAACCAGCCCATGTACCCGCCCGCGTCGCTTCGCTCGTTACTCATGGTGGTCTCCTTGGTGCCTGTAACGATGGACGAACACGTCGAGGCCCTTCTTGAGCCCTGCCGCCACGCCGACGATCTGCCCCGCGCGCGTCAGGCCGGTCAGCGTCGCGACGAACCGGCTGAGCCCGGTGGCGATGTTCTCGACGCGGTCGGTGACGGCGCCGACGCGCTCGAGCTCCCGGCCCGCTTCGCGGGTGAGCATCCGCAGGTCCTCGGTGAGCGCGTGCGCCTGGCCGGTGAGCGGCCGGAGCTCCTGCTCCAGGATGGTCAGGACCGCCTCGGCGCGCTGGGCCGTCCGCCGGAGCGCCCAGACCGCGGCCACGAGCGCCAACAACAATGCAAAGGCCGCCAGCGAGAGGAGCAGCTGGACCCAGTAAGGCATGGGTCTGAATTATTGGTGGAAAATAGAACGAAAGTCAATGAAACTACCAGCTTGATGAGCGACGACCGTTTTGAGGAACTGCGACGCCGTAACGCTGAGGCCGTCCTCGCGGGCGGCGAGGACCGCGTCCGCCGCCAGCACAAGGCCGGCAAGAAGACGGCGCGCGAGCGGCTCGAGCTCCTGCTGGACGCCGGATCGTTCATGGAGGTCGACAAGTTCGTCGTCCACCAGAGCCACGACTTCGACATGGCCGGGCAGCGGATTCTCGGCGACGGCGTCGTCACGGGCTCGGGCCGCATCCACGGCCGGCCGGCGTTCGTCTTCGCCCAGGACTTCACGGTGTTCGGTGGCTCGCTGTCGGACATGCACGCCCGCAAGATCTGCAAGATCATGGACCTGGCGGTGAAGACGGGCGCGCCGATCATCGGGCTCAACGACTCGGGCGGGGCACGGATCCAGGAGGGCGTCGTCTCGCTCGCCGGCTACGCCGAGGTGTTCTTAAGAAACACGCTGGCGTCGGGAGTCGTCCCCCAGATCTCGGCCGTGATGGGGCCGTGCGCCGGCGGAGCGGTGTACTCACCGGCGCTCACCGACTTCATCTTCATGGTGAAGAACACGTCGTACATGTTCGTCACCGGCCCCGACGTGATCCGGACGGTCACCCACGAGACCGTATCGGCGGACGATCTCGGCGGCGCCAGGACGCACGCCACCACCTCCGGCGTCGCGCACTTCGCCGCCGACAGCGAGGAGGAGTGCCTGGCCCTGATCCGGGAGCTGATGACATTCCTTCCGCAGAACAACCTCGAGGACCCGCCGCTCCGACCGACGCGGGACCCCGTCGACCGTCGGGACGACGGCCTCCAGTCCATCGTGCCGGATCAGCCGAACAAGCCGTACGACATGCTGGACATCATCCGGACGGTGCTGGACGACCACTATTTCTTCGAGATCCACGCCGGGTTTGCGCCCAACCTCATCATCGGCTTCGGCCGGCTGGGCGGCCGGCCGGTCGGCATCGTCGCCAATCAGCCGACGCATCTCGCCGGATGTCTCGACATCAACGCCTCGCTCAAGGGCGCGCGGTTCGTCCGGTTCTGCGACTGTTTCAACATCCCGCTCGTGACGTTCGAGGACGTGCCGGGGTTCCTGCCGGGGACGACGCAGGAGTTCGGCGGGATCATCAAGCACGGCGCCAAGCTTCTGTACGCGTACTGCGAGGCCACCGTCCCCAAGCTGACCGTGATCACCCGCAAGGCCTACGGCGGCGCCTACTGCGTCATGTCGTCCAAGCACATCCGTGGTGACGCAAACTTCGCGTACCCGACGGCGGAGATCGCCGTCATGGGCCCGGAGGGCGCGGTCAACATCCTCTACCGGCGGGAGATGGAGCGAGCGGGAGCGCCCGCGACCTTCCGGGAGGACAAGACGCGGGAGTATCGCGAGATGCTCGCGACTCCGTACGTCGCCGCCGAGCGCGGCTACATCGACGAGGTGATCGAGCCTCGGGACACGCGAGCGCGACTCTGCGCGGCGCTCGAGCTCACGCGGACCAAGCGCGACACCAACCCGCCGAAGAAACACGGAAACCTCCCGCTGTGATGGCAGTGCGAGCCGCAGCCGCAGGCGAGGCGAGTCTGTGATGGCAGTGCGAGCCGCAGCCGCGGGCGAGGCGAGTCTGTGATGGCAGTGCGAGCCGCAGCCGCAGGCGAGGCGAGTCTGTGACGGACGAGGCGCGAGAGTTCAAGACCTCCTGGGGCAGTCCGCTGAAGCCCGTCTACGGGCCCGAGGACGTCCCGGCCGAGCGCCTCTCCGCGGACCTCGGCGCCCCGGGCGAGTTTCCGTTCACCCGGGGCGTCCATCCCGAGATGCACCGCAAGCGCCTCTGGACCATGCGGCAGTACGCGGGCTTCGGCTCCGCCGTCGAGACGAACAAGCGGTATCGCTTCCTCCTGGAGCAGGGGCAGACCGGCCTGTCGGTCGCGTTCGATCTGCCGACCCAGATGGGGTACGACCCCGACGCGCCCATGGCGCGCGGCGAGGTGGGCAAGGTGGGCGTCTCGATCGCCTCGCTCGAGGACATGCAGGATCTCTTCGAGGGCATTCCACTCGACCGCGTCTCGACCTCGATGACGATCAACGCCACCGCGTCGATCCTCCTGGCGCTTTACGTGGCGACCGCGCGCCGCCAGGGCGTCGCGGCCGAGCGGCTCAGCGGAACGGTGCAGAACGACATCCTCAAGGAGTACATCGCGCGCGGCACCTACATCTTTCCGCCCGGCCCCTCGATGCGGCTGATCACCGACACGTTCGCGTACTGCAAGGAGCGCGTCCCCCGCTGGAACACGATCTCGATCTCCGGTTACCACATGCGCGAGGCCGGCTGCACCGCGGTGCAGGAGGTGGCCTTCACGCTGGCGAACGGCATCGCGTACGTGCAGGCGGCGCTGGAGACCGGCCTCACGGTCGACGCGTTTGCCCCGCAGCTGTCGTTCTTCTTCAACGCGCACAACGACCTGCTCGAGGAGGTCGCCAAGTTTCGGGCGGCGCGCCGCCTGTGGGCGCGGATCATGCGCGAGCGGTTTCGGGCCCGCGACCCGCGGGCGCTGGCGCTCCGGTTCCACGCGCAGACGGCGGGCAGCATGCTCACCGCGCAGCAGCCCGAGAACAACATCGTCCGCGTCGCGGTGCAGGCGCTCGCGGCCGTGCTGGGGGGCTGCCAGTCCCTGCACACGAACTCGATGGACGAAGCGCTCGCCCTGCCCACCGAGCGCGCCGTCCGGATCGCGCTCCGGACCCAGCAGATCCTCGCCCACGAGTCGGGGGTCGCCGACGTCGCCGATCCGCTCGGTGGCGCCTTCGCCCTCGAGCGCCTCACCGGCGACATCGAGGAGGCGGCCCGGGTCTACATCCGGAAGATCGACGATCTGGGCGGCGCGGTCGCCGCGATCCCCTTCATGCAGCGCGAGATCCAGGACGCGGCGTATCGCTACCAGCGTGAGATCGAGGACCATGCCCGGATCGTCGTCGGCGTCAACGAGTTCGTGACGGACGAGCTCCCGCCTGGAAACCTCTTCCGGGTGGACGCGACCGTCGGTCAGGCGCTCGCCGAGCGCGTGGCACGCGTGCGCGCCGCGCGGGGTCGCGACGCCGCCGGGCGGGCCCTCGACGCGCTCGAAGGGGCCGCGCGCGGGCACAACAATCTCCTGCCGCTCCTCGTCACCGCGGTCGAGGTCGGGGTGACGCTTGGCGAGATCTGCGACCGGCTGCGCGGCGTCTTCGGCGTCCACCAGCCCTCGGTCGCGTTTTGAGCAGGCGAGCCCCGGCGGTCAGCGGCCTGGTCGTCCTCGGCGTGCTCGCGTGCGTCTCGAGCGCCGTCGCCGGGATGGCGGACCGCGTGGGCGCGACCTTCGGCCTCATGTCGGAGCGCTTCATCCAGGCGTTCAACCCGCTCGAGGGGCTGGTCGTCGGCGTCGACGGGGGCTCCGTTTATCTGGATCTCGGCGAGAGCAGTGGCGCGCAAGCGGGTCAGGAGTTCACGATCTTCCGCAAGGGCGAGGAGTTCCGGCATCCGCTCACCCGGAGGGTGCTCGGGCGATACGAAGAGATCCTCGGGTACGCCCAGATCCGAGGCGTGCAGCCGCGGTTCTCCGAGGCCGCGTACGTCCCCATCGAGGGGAAGCCGGTTCCACAGCCGGACGACGGCGTGCGGATCACGCGAGGTCGGATCAAGGCTGCGATCACACCCGTGCTCGATCTGACGGGATCCGCGACGCGGCCGGACCTGCGTCGGGTTCCGTACCTTCTGGCGATCGTGCTCGACCGCTCGAAGCGCTTCCAGGTGGTCGATCCCCTTACCGTCGTGGACGTCTTTGCCAACGGCGGCGCCCACGTCCAGGAGATCCTGGCGCTCCCGGAGCGCGCGGTCCGCATCTCGAAGCGACTCGACGTGGCGGGGTGGATCGTGCCCGTCCTGATCGAGCGGCGCGGCGTCGTCTACCTCGACGCCACGTGGATCTCCGCGGTGACCGGCACGGCGCTCTTCTCGCGCCGCGAGCCCCTCCTGCCGCCCGCCGCCGCGGAGGAGCAGCGATTCCCGTGGGAGCCGGCCAGCGAAGACTGATGTCTTGCCGGAGCGATCCTGCTATGGTATGGGCGGCATCATGAATGTGCGGTCTCTCGCGCTGGTCGTCGTCGCGCTCGCGGCCTTCGGCTGTACGACGGCGAAACAAGTGCTGGGTCTTCCGACTCCCGGCGATCCCTCGGTCACGATCAAGTCGGCGGAAACCCGGTGGCTCCTGATCAAGAATCCGAGGTTCGGCGACGTGCCGAGCGAGCCCGAGTACGTCTGGGTCGAAGAGGACAAGATCCCGGTGACCTTCACGACCCTGGTGCGCGGCAAGGCTGCGATCATCGCGGCGCCGGAGATGGTCGCCAAGTACGGCGCGCCGCCCGGCGGTGGGAAGATCAGCCCGCGGCAGGGCATGCCGACGCAGACGCTCGCGGCTTCGCCGGCGCCCGCACCGCGGACGGCGCCCGCGGTGAGCGGCGCCACCGCGGCGGCGCGCCCGACGAACGGGAAGGCGGCGGAGGGTCCCAAGCGAGGGCTGGTCGTCTACGTGGACACGACGCGCATCGTCATCGACCTGACCGCCGCCGACGGGATCCGGCCCGGGACCGTCGTGAGTCTCCGTCGCGACGTCATCCCGATCGTGCATCCCGTGACCGGCGAGGTACTCGGCGAGCTCGACGAAGAGGTCGCGACCGCGCGCGTCACCGAGATGCGCGAGAAGTTCTCGGTCGCGGACGTCCAGACCGTGGCCGCCGGCGCGCGGATCCAGATCAAGGATCGCGTCGTTCCCAAATAGCTCGCGCGTGGTCACGCCCATCCTCGAACGGATCTTGAAGGAGCGCGTCACGGGGCTGGTCGGCGCCGACCTGGAGCTCGTCGAGGCGGAGATCCGTCGAGAGCTGGGCTCGCCCGTCGCCTTGATCCAGGAGATGGGCGGCTACATCGCGGGCGCCGGGGGCAAGCGCCTGCGCCCCATCCTCCTGCTGCTGAGCGCGCGCCTGGCCGGCTACCGCGGACCGCGAAGCGTGCGGCTGGCCTGCGTCGTCGAGCTGCTCCACACGGCGACGCTCATTCACGACGACGTCGTCGACCAGGCGCCGCTGCGGCGCGGCCGGCCGTCGGCGAACGCGCAGTGGGGCGACGACGCCTCCGTCCTCGTCGGTGACCACCTGTACTCGAAGTCGTTCGCGATGCTCGTGCGGGACAACGATCGCGCCGTGATGGAGACCCTTGCGCGCTCGACGGTCTCGATGACCGAGGCGGAAGTCTTCCAGCTCGAGCTCAAGCGCAGCGGCGTCACGACCGAGGCGGACTACGTGCGGGTCATCACGCAGAAGACCGCCTCGTTCATCTCCGCGTGCTGCGGCATCGGCGGGCTGCTCGGTGGCCTCCCCGCCGCCCAGGTCGACGCCCTCACGCGGTACGGTCTGGACATCGGGGTCGCCTTCCAGATCTCCGACGACTCGCTCGACTTCGTCGCCAACCAGGACCGCTTCGGCAAGGCCATCGGCGCCGACCTCCGGGAGGGGAAGCGCACGCTGCCGCTCATCGCCATGCTCGAGCGGGCGACCGCGGCGGAGGCGACCCGGATCAAGAGCCTCCTCAAGCGCCCCACGCTCGACGCCGAGGAGGTCGAGGAGATCCGGCGGTGCGTCGTGGACCACGCGGGGGTCGAGTACGCGCTCGCGCGGGCGCACGAGTACGCGCAAGCCGCGAAGGCCGATCTGGCGGCGTTCGCGCCGTCCGAGGAGCGGGACACGCTGACGCTGATCGCGGACTTCGTCGTCGATCGCGATCGTTGACGTGGCGGTCATCACCCTGACGACCGACTTCGGCACGCGCGACACCTATGTGGCCGAGATGAAGGCTGCGATCCTTTCCATCGCTCGCGACGTCCATATCGTCGACATCACGCACGAGGTCGCGCCCCACGACGTCCTCGAGGGCGCCCTGGCGCTCGAGGCCGCCGCGCCCCGGTTCCCGACCGCCACGATCCACGTGGCGGTGGTCGATCCCGGCGTCGGCACGGCGCGTCGCGGTCTCGCAGTGGCGTCGGGCGACCAGGTGTTCATCGGGCCCGACAACGGTCTGTTCACGCCGTTCCTGAGCTCGGCGGGGTGGCGTGCCTTCGAGCTGCGGGCGGAGCAGTTCCGCGCAGTCGCCGTGAGCCGCACGTTCCACGGGCGCGACGTTTTCGCGCCGGTGGCCGCCCACGTCGCTCGCGGCCTCGAGCTCGGGAGGCTCGGGCCGGCGGTGACCGACCCGGTGCTTCTGGCCTGGCCCCGGGTCCGGGTGACCGCGGGCCGGGTCGGTGGCGCTGTCCTGCATGTCGACCGCTTCGGCAATCTCGTCACCTCGATCGAGGGCGACATGGTCGCATCGCTCGGCTCCGGTGTCGCCGTTCGCGTCCGCGGCAGGGTCCTGCCGCTCGTGCGGACCTACGGAGAGCTCGCGCGGGGGAGCGCCGGCGGCCTGGTGGGCTCGCGCAACCGCCTGGAGATCGCGGTGAACGCGGGGAGCGCCGCGACCATGCTGAGGGCGCGGCGCGGCACTGCGGTTGTCGTCAGTCGGACTTCGTCGCCGGCGGCGAGGAAACGGAGGTAGTGTCGGTGCTCTTCCCGCCAGGCTTGTTCGCGGGCTTGTCGGTCGCCTTCTCGGCGGGCCTGTCGGTCGTCTTCTCGACGGACTTGTCGGTCGTCTTCTCGGCGGGCTTGTCCGCCGGCTTCTCGGACGACTTTTCGGATTGCAGAGCCTTTTTGCGAGACTCGGAAGGGTAGTCGGTCACATACCATCCGCCGCCCTTCAGAATGAACGGGGCCGCGGAGAGGAGGCGGCGTACTTGTCCGCCGCAGACATCGCACACCGTCAGCGGCGGCTCGGATATGCGCTGGCGGATTTCGAAGACCCGTCGACACTTGAGGCACTCGTATTCATAGGTTGGCATTCTCATTGAGGCTACATGGGGAGGATTGATCGTGTCAAGAAGACACGGGTTTTGGTTAGTTCTGATTGTCCTCGGTCTGTCGGCGTCGGGATGCGCGAGTAAAGAGGCGGCCCAGCGAACCGAGGTACAGAAGCTTCAGGCTCGGGCGGCCTACGACCGGGCCCTCAGCTACCTCAACGACAAGCAGCCGGCGCCCGCGATGGCGGCGCTCCAGGAAGCGGTCAACGTCAATCCTTCGTCGCCGGTCTACCGTGACACCCTCGGGGTGGTCCTGCTCGAGCTGGGGCGGCCCGACATGGCGCTCGAGCACTTCAAGAAGGCTGTCGAGCTCGATCCGATGTTTGCCGACGGCTACTTCCACATGGGCACGGCCCTGGCCGAAGCGCGCCGATGGGACGAGGCGGTCGTGAGCTACAAGAAGGCTATCGAGCTGCCGACCCTCACGATCCCCGAGTCCGCAAACCAGAACCTCGGATTGGCGCTCTATCACCTCAAGCGCTATCGCGAAGCGGAGCAGAGCCTCAGGTTCGCCATCAGCCTCGACCCCAAGATGCAGGCCGCCTACTACAATCTCGGCCTCGTCTTCGTCGCCGAGAACCGAAAAGACGAGGCTAAAGCCGCATTTCGCCAGGCCCGGCAGCTCGGACCGGACTCACCGGTGGGGCAGGCGGCGCTGGACCGGCTCAAGGCCTTGGGGGAGGGGTCTAAATAACAGTTTTCTCTTGACCATCCGGAAACGCCCGAGTACAAGTGGTCCCGGTTCGGCATCTTCCGTTTTGCCGGTGTGAGGTGAGCACAAGGGCTCGGTCGCGTCTCACCAAATCGCTCTGAGGAGAGGAAATGCGAAGATTCCTCGCCGTAGCAGTCTTTGCCGTCATTATCGTCGCGGTCCTGACTTCGTCCGGCTGGGCCCAGGCGCCCGCGCCGAAGGTCACGCTCACCGGGCTCTTCGACCAGGTCACGTCGATGGGCAGGAACTTCTACGACGGCAACTTCGCCCGAAACAGCGATCGTGAGTGGTACGCCCGGACCCGGTTCCGTCCGGACTTCGAGTTCTCGGTCGGGCGGGTCAAGGCCGTGCTCGGTCTCGAGATCGACTTGCAGTACGGGCAGTCCGGATCCAACGATGGCGGGTTCCCGGGCAACAACACGGGCTTACCGGGTGGGCTCGGCTTGGTCACCGGCGGCGCCAAGATCAACGCCAACGGTAACCTGGACCTGAACACCGACGTTGGCGGAATGATCGAGATCAAGTGGATCTACACGGAGTTTCCGCTGACGGGCAAGGACAGCCTGCTGCCGTTCATCCCGGTCGAGACCATGGCTCGCGCCGGCGGTCAGCCCTTCGCTAACCTCGCCACCTACAAGCTGGCCACCTACGGCACCGGCGACTTCGCCGGGTTGTCGGCGATCACGGCGTTCGCCCCCGATTTCAGAACCAACCTTGCCTGGGTCATAGCCGAGCAAGAGCTCGCAGGCGGCAACCGGGGCCTCGGACAGGCCAAGCTTACTCGCGGCAGCGACTACGCGCTGATCTTCAGTCCCGAGTTCACGCCGGTCAAGGGGCTGGACATCAAGCCCCTGTACTCGTGGTGGCACGCTGACGGCATCACGCAGACAGCGGCGCGGCGCAACCTCGTCAACGTCCGCTCCGTCGGTGCCGTCGCGGGCGCAGGAACGGCTGTTCTGGGCTCTCCAGGGTCGATGGGCGGCACCCCTTGCCCGCTCGGCGTGCCGTGCACAAGCCCAGGGGACCCGACATATCACGAGAATCGCCACACCATCGGCCTGGACGCGCGCTGGCGTGTGGGTCCTTTCGGTCTCGATCCCACGTTCTACTACCAGTGGGGTCGGATGGACAGCATGGCATTTGACACCAGCGGTCCGACGGGCACCCCGGGAACC
>QHSR01000045.1 GCA_003221635.1 Candidatus Rokuibacteriota bacterium
CAATGGCCCGAGTCGTCGTTCATCGGCAGGTTCCGGTCGCGTTTTCCTGGCTTGAGCCGAACCAGCACCCATTGGTAGGTGGCGGCGTTTGGCGCGAGGAAGACCGGCTCCTTCTCGGCGATCCGATACTGCGCGCGCGGCTCGTTCAGGACGACTTCATGCCGGGAGCCGCCGAAGGGCTCGACCTTGAATTCCATGTTGCCGATGACGGATTTCAGCCTCTTCTGGCTCCCGGCGGCCAAGTGCGCGATGGAGGGCTCGCCCGCGGCCGCGCCGGTGTGCGATGGGGCGGCCGCCGACGGCGGCGCGGCGGCGGGCCCGCCCACCATGGCCTCGATGACTTTATCGGGGACGCCGGCGCCCTTGAGCTTGATGAGGGCGTCCGCGCTCGTGTCGAACTTCCTCTCCGAAGCCCGGATCTTCTGGATGATGACGGCGTCGGGGAGCCCGGCCTTGACCATCTTGACGACGCTATCGTTCGTGAGCACTTCCTGGGCGCCAGCGCGGCCTCCGACGAGGGCGAGGATTCCCCAGAAGAGCAGGGCGGCCAAGACGACCACTCGCACGCTCGTCAGCCGGGACTCCGGAGTCGTGAATGCCATGTGTCGATCCCTCCTCCATGCGCTCAGGGAACGCCGCGGATTCCATCGCGCGGGTGTCGTTTCTCGGTGTTATAGAGTGCGATCTTGCTCGGTGTCAAGCGGAGGCGATCGCTGGCGGCGCGCGCCGCCGCCTTGACCCGACGCCCCGGCGCATGGTACCCGTCCAGCACGTCGTGCAGGGCCCTGGCCCGCGGCCGAGACGCAAAGCCCGTGACGAGGTGATGGGAGGACGAGCCATGCTGGATCTTCTGATTCGTGGAGGTGACGTCGTGACGCCGCAGGGCGTCGGCCCCTGGGACGTGGCCATCGAGGGCGAGCGCATCGTCGCCCTCGGCCTGCCCGAGCACGGGCTCGAGGCGGGCCGGGTGATCGACGCCACCGGCAAGATCGTCGTCCCCGGGGGCATCGAGCCGCACACGCACCTCGCGCATTTCATCTCGATGCAGCCGGAGGAGAACCTCCACACGCTCGGACCGGAGGAGGACACGCGAGGGATGGTCTTCGGGGGAACGACCACCCACGTGGACTTCTGCTTCGTGCGCCCGGGGACCGACGTGCAACAAGTCATCGAGACCCGGGCCGCGCGCTGGAAGGGCAACTCCTACGCCGACTACTCCTTCCACGTGGCGCTCCAGGGGCCGCTGCCCCTCAAGGTCTTCGACCAGATTCCCGAGGCGATCCAGGCGGGCTTCCCGAGCTTCAAGGTGTTCACGGTCGAGGTGCTGCCGCCGCACCCCAAGCGTCATCCCTACCGGCTCGACTTCGGGCGGATCCAGCTGGCGATGGAGAAGATCACGCCCCACGGCGGGATCATGGTCGTTCACGCCGAGGACCACGACATCGTGCAGTTCATGTACGAGAAGTTCCGCGAGGAGAAGCAGACGGACGGCTGGCTGCTGCCGCTCGTGCACAACAAGCTCTCGGAGAAGCTCGCGTTCCGCCGCACGATCCAGCTGGCCGCCCACACCGGCGCCGGCGTCTACTTCGTCCACACCTCGGCTCGCGAGGGCGTGGACGCGGTGGCCGAGGCGCGGGCCGCGGGGTTTCCGATCTACGCCGAGACCCTCCACCACTACGCCTGCTTCACGGCCGAGGACTACAAGTCGCCCCGCGGGTTCTGCTACCACACGTACCCGTCGCTCAAGTACCCCGAGGACCAGGCGGCGCTCTGGAACGGGCTCGTGCGCGATGGGATCTCGACGACGGCGACCGACGAGTTTCCGACGTCGCTCGAGCTGAAGCTCCGCGGCCAGGACCTCGAGAACGTGACGGGCGGCAACCTCGGCGCCGAGGCGCGGATGGGCATCGTCTACTCCGAGGGTGTCGTGAAGCGGCGGATGTCGCTCGAGCGGTTCGCTGACGTCACCGCCACGAACGCCGCGAGGATCCTCGGGCTCTACCCGCGCAAGGGCGTCATCGCCCCCGGCAGCGACGCCGACATCGCGATCATCGATCCCGGGATCAAGAAGACGCTCGTGCGGGAGGACTTCCACGTGAGCGACTACAGCCCCTGGGAGGGCTGGACGATCCAGGGCTGGCCGATCACCACGATTGTCCGTGGCCGCGTCGTCGTGGAGAACCGCCGCCTCGTCGGCGATCGGCGCGACGGCAAGCTGGTGGCGCGCAAGATCTCGCCCGAGGTGCTTCGCCGCCCGGCCTGCTGAGGGCGCGAGGTCGCGCCGCCGGCCCCCCGAAGCCGGGCTCGGCGCGCGCTTATGACCGGAGCGCGACCTCCGCTTCTGCGGAGACCTCGCGCGACTGACACGAGTGCAGCGGGACGAGGCGGCGGATCTCGTCGACGCTGAATTTCGCCCTGGACGCGAATTTCATCGCGTCCCCGTCATGCGGTCGCGGGGAGCTCCACCACGAACGCCGCTCCGCCTTCCGGTCGATTGGTGGCCCGGAGCGAGCCCTGGTGCTGCTCGACGATCGCGTACGACACCCAGAGGCCGAGTCCGGTGCCCTCGCCAGGCGCTTTCGTCGTCGTGAACGCGTCGAAGATCCGTGGGAGCACGTCGGGATGGATGCCCGGCCCGGAGTCGAGCACCTCCAGGCGGACGTTCGCCCCATCGGTCTCCGACAGATGCACGGTGAGCACGCGTGGCTCAGCGTGCCCGGCCATCGCCTGGTGCGCGTTCTGCACGAGGTTGAGCAGCACCTGCTGGATCTGCCCTTCGTCGGCCAGGACCGGACGAACGCTCTCGAGCTCCGTGACGACCTGGACCCCGTCCCGATGGAGCTGGTGGCCCTTGAGCTCGAGCACCCACTGGATCTGATCCTCCAGGCGGCAGGGGTGACGCTCGCTCGAATGCCGCCCGGTGAACCGCAGGAGGTTCTGGAGCATTTGCGCCGCGCGTGACGTCTCCTGGACGATGGTGTGCAGGCGCTCCCGGGTCTTGATGGGACCGTCCGACCCCATGAGCAGGAGCTCGGCCTGACCGAGGATCGCCGTCAGCCGGTTGCGCGTCTCGTGCGCGAGGCCCGCCGCCAGCTTGCCGACCGTCGAGAGCTTTTCGCCTTCGATGATCTGGGCCTCGGCGGACTTGAGGTCCTCCAGCTGGCGCCGGGTCGCCGAGTAGAGCTGCGCGTTCTGGAGCGCGAGGCCGATCTGGTTCGCGCACGCTTCGACGAGCGCGATCTCGGAGTCCGTGAACGCCTCGCGCGTGCGACGGCCGAGCGACAGGGCCCCAAGGATCCGTCCCCGGCTGTGGATCGCCACGCACACGAACGCGTGGATCCCTTCCTCGGTGACGGTGGCCCGCGCCGCCGGCAAGAGATCGGCCGACTCGCTGACGTGCGCCCACTGCAGGGTCGTGCCGGTCGCCGCGACCCCGCCGATGAGGCCCTGGCCGGTCGGCAGGACGCGATTGATCTCGCGCAAGCGCGGCCGCAGCCCCCGGTCACCGCGAAGGTGCAACGTCGCGCCGTCCGGCGACAGCAGGTGGAGGCTCGAGATCTCGTGGCCGGTGACGTGCGTGAGCGCGTCCAGGGCGATGCGGAGCACCTCGTCGACGTCGAGGGTCGCGCTGATCGCCTCGCCGATGCGGTGCAGGATGCGGACATGGGGCTCGACGTCCACCGTCGGAGCGCCCACGGCGCGCCGGACCAGCTCGCCGAGCTGCTGGAGCCGCGCGTCATCGCGATCGGCGAAGTTGAACGCGTACCCGTCGTCGTCGGCGCGGACGAGGACCGACGGAACATCGAGCTGGGCGTCGCTGTCGGGGAGCCGGATGGACAGCGTCGTCGTCCCCCCCGAATGGCGCGAGCCGTTCGCCTGGACCTTGATGCCGGAGGCGCTGAGGTTGACCGATTGCGACTCCCACTCGGCGCCGTTCTGCTCGCGGACACGCACGGGCAGCGCGAGGATCGCCCGCGGCGCGCGCCGGCGGTCCGTCGTGGGCTCGACGCTCCGGCCGGGAGTCTCGGGCTGTGACTCGAAGCACGCGAGCGCCTCTTGCAAACGCCGCAGGGCGACCGGCTTTCCGATGAAGTCGAAGGCCCCCGCCCGCAGGCATTCCTGGGCCTGGCTCTCGGTCGCCCTGCCCGAGATCACCAGAATCGGGACCCGCAGGTCCCGGACCATGTCGTGCTTCATGAACTCGAGCCCGCTCATTCCGGGCAGGCACATGTCGAGGAGGACGGCGTCAGGCCGTCCGGCGCGCAGGGTGTCGAGCGCGGTCTCGGCGTTGTGCGTGATGAGCGGCTCGTGGCCGATCTCCTGGAGAAACTCTCCGAAGACCTCGCAGACCGCCTGATCGTCGTCGATGACCAGTACACGCATAGGGTCTGCCCGGATGGGGCTGTCCTCCTTTCCAGCAATAGACATACCATTGGTAGGCGATATGCAAATATCTGAAAAGACTAGGATTTGATTACGAAAAGGCGACCCGGACCTGGATGATCCGGAGTCAGCCCTGGGGGATTCTTGGCCAGGGGCCGGGGACCGTCCCGGAGAGTTGCGGTCGCGCTCCCGCCTCGATGGCTAGAAGGTCGGGCGGAGTCCGAGCGGGAGCGCGATCTTGTAATACGAGGCGAGGAACCCCTCCCACCACGTCTGGCGCTCGCCCCCACGGGCCACCTCGGCGAACAGGCGCAGGCTTTCGTCCTGCCACGTCTGGATCGTGTCGAGATTTCCCGGATCGTCGTCGATCAACGCCTTGACGAGGGCGCGGCCGTAGCTGATGTGTCGGGTCTCGTCGCGGATACGCGCCCGGTGGTTGACGGCCGAGAGCACGTCGCCGCGGGCTTCAGCGCCATCCGCGAGGACGGTGAAGGTGCCGGGGCCCGCGGCGCCCTCCGCGACGAAGTTCCCTTTCACGAGGATCTCGATCGTGTCCTCGAGCTCGAGGAGGTGGCGGAAGAAGCGGCACGTGGTCCCCGGCGCTTCCCATGCGGCGAGCCAGTCGCGCTCGGGGACCCCGGCCCGCTCGAACACCTCCCGGTCCATCTCCAGGTGACGTTGCTCGTCGGCCAGCTGAAACAACGCGCACTTCTTCAACTCGTCGAACGGCGCGTTGGCGGCGGCGGTGGCGACATAGTGCGTGGCCGACAGCTCGGAATAGTAGTTGTTGGCGAACTGATCGACGGCGCGCTCGAGATATTGCGGGCTCACGGTCTTGTAGTTCAGCGCGTCGTGAGGAATGGTGGTCCGCTCGGCCATGTACCGCTCGCGCTCGCGAGCCTGCAGGGCGACGTAGCGATCCCAGGTGAGGCTCGCCGGGTCGCTGAAACGGCCCGGGTCTTTGAGGGCGAGTCGCTTGCGCGCCATGCCCGCTCCTCCTTACGCGCCCGGCCCGCGCTCCATCGAGTACGGCTGCCACCGCACGAGGTCGCCCTTTTCGAGGACCGACGGATTCACGCAGCTCCGTGGCCAGCGGCCGGCCAGCACCAGCGCGATCTCATGACCGACGCGCCGCTTGCGCACGGGGTCGAATCTCGCCGAGGCCGACGCCACGTGCGGCGTGAGGATGACGTTGTCCATCTTCAACAGGGGATTGTTCGCGTCGGGAGGCTCCTGTTCGAGCACGTCCAGCCCGGCCGCAGCGATCCAGCCTTCCTTCAAGGCTTTGATCAGCGCCGGCTCGTCGGTCGTCGGGCCGCGCCCGGTGCTGATGAAGATCGCTTCCGGCTTCATCAGCCGGAAGTGGTGCTCCGTCAGCATGTGATGGGCGTCCGTGGTGGACGGGGCGTGCATGGAGACGATATCCGAGCGCTGCAGCAGCTCGGTGAGGTTCACCGGCTCGACCCCGTACTGGCTCACGACCAGCTCCTCGACGTACGGGTCGTAGGCCAGGATGTGCACGCCGAAGGCCTGCGCCCGCACCGCGACGGCCCGGGCCACGTGACCGAAGGCGATCAAGCCCAGGGTCTGGCCCATGAGTCGCGGGAACTGGGACAGGAGCGGCCGCCCCTCCGCCCAGCGTCCCTCTCGGACCAGCCGGTCCATCGTGGTGACCCGCCGGAAGGTCGCCAGGATCAGCATCATGGCGTGGTCGGCGACTTCCTCGATGAACGTGTCGGGAACGTTGGTGACGGGGATCCCGCGGGCGGTGGCCGCGGCGACGTCGACAGAATCGACGCCGACGCTGCCGAGGGCGATCACCTTGCACCGCTCGAGCCCGTCGATGAGGCGCTTGGTGATACGGCGCCCCTTCGCGTAGAGCGCGTCGGCGTCGCGGGCTTCCTTGACGAAGTCGTCGTCGCTCTTCGCCCCGATCTCGACGATTTCCGCGTCGAGCGGAGCCAGGGCCTCCATCTCCAGCTTGTAGCCTGCGCCCGGCACGGAGAAGCTTGCGCCAC
>QHSR01000046.1 GCA_003221635.1 Candidatus Rokuibacteriota bacterium
CTTGGCCGCGGCTCCGGCCGGCGACGAGAACGGTATGGCCGTCGAGGCGACGGCGAGCGGTATCAGGGGGACGGCCAGCAGACGGAACATGCGCACCTCGAATCGGGGACGTTTCATGTCAGAGCCTCCGCTCGGGAGATCGGTCATACCGGTGCAAAGAGTGCTGTAGACTAGCCCGCGGTCCGAAAGCGGTCAAGTCGCGGCGGCCGGCCCTGTCGCGGCGGCCGACCCGCACTTCAGTCGCGGCGGCCGGCGGCAGCGGGTCAGGCTGACGGGCGCGGCGGGGGTCGCAGGGACCCGTTCCCGGCACCCAACGACGGGAGTGGAGCGCCTCGATGGAGCCCAGCCGCACCGGAGCAGCGGGCGCGTGCCGCGTGGTCCTCTCGACCCCCGCCGCGCCCGTCAGCCTGACCCACTGCCGCCGACGCTCAGCCCGCGCGCACGACCTCGGCGGCGAATGCCTCCAGCGCGTCCCAATCGTACGGCCCTTCACGCAGGGCGATGCTGAGCCGCGTGCAGCCGAGCGCGCGGAACTGGTCCGCCATCGCGCGCGCGTCCTTCATCGTCCCGCGGAGATAACCCGTGCGCTCGGCGCGCGCACCGGTGCCGAAGTGGCTGCGGAAGATCTCGTCGGCGCGCGCGGCGCCCCGGGCGTCGGCCCCGAGATAAAAGCCGAGGTTCACGGTGCGCATGATCGTCGTGGGATCGCGCCCTTCCGTCTCGCACCACCGGTCGAGCACCTGGCTCTTGTGCTTCCAGTCGTCCGGGCCCATGTAGGCGCCGTTCCAGCCGTCGGCGTACTTCGCGGCCGCGCGCAGCGTGCGCTTCTCGCCGCGCCCGCCGATCCAGATGGGGATGCGGGGCTGCAGCGGCTTGGGATTGTTGGGGGCGTCGAGCAGTCGGAAGTGCTTGCCGTCGAAGCTCGCGCGCCGCTGCTCGGGATCGAGCAGCCGGCGCATGATCTGCGCGTACTCCTCGAGCATGTCCTCGCGGGGGCCGATCGACGGGAACGCGTAGCCGAACGCCTTCGCCTCGATGTCGTGCCAGCCGGCGCCGAGCCCGCAGTCCACGCGGCCGTTCGACAGATGGTCGATCGTGGTGAGCGACTTGGCCAGTAACCCGGGGTTGCGGTACGCGACGCAGTAGACGCCGCTGCCGAGCCGGACGCGCGTCGTATCCATCGCGGCCGCGGTCAGCGTCGTGATCGCCTCGTAGCAGTCCATGTCGCCCCCGCGCGGCGGCGACTCCTGGAAGTGGTCCGAGACGGAGAACCAGTCGAAGCCCTTGGCGTCGGCGAACTTCCACAGCCGGCGCATCTCACCGAGAGGGCCGCCCATGTGGCCGATGTGGATCCCGAATTTCATCGGTGATCACTCCCGTTCGACTACGACCCGAGGAACAGCTCGCAGGTGTCGAGCCAGGCCTGCGTGGTGAGCGCGAGCGACGCCACGTCGATGCGCTCGTCGTTGCCGTGGAAGCGCCCGGCCATCGCCTCGGCGGTCAGCGCGCGCGAGAACAGGCCGAAGCCGTAGGCGACCGCGCCGTGCTCGCGGAAGTAGGGCGCGTCGGTGAACCCGACGATCAGGCGCGGCAGCAGTTTCGCGCCGGGGTAGTGCGCGTCGGCGACTCGGCCCAGCACGTCCCAGAGCGGCGTGCCCGTCGGGGACGCCGACGCCTGCTTGGAGAAGAGCTTCTCGACGACCACCTCCTCCGACAGGTCGCCGAGGGCCTTGTCGAGGTGCCGGCGCACCTCGTCCTCGTTGTCGCCGGGGACGGTGCGGATATCGACCTCGATGTCGACGACGTCGGGGATGACGTTGGTCTTCACGCCCCCGCGACACATGTTCGGCGAAAACGTGGTGTGCGTGGACGACCACGCGAAGTTGGCCAAGCCCGGGGGCAGCTTGGCGATGGCCTCGTCGACGCGCGAGGGATCGACCAGCGCGGCCTTCACAGCCGGGTCGAGGTCGAGCGAGCCGACGAAGCCGCCCCATAGATCGCTCACGTACGGCGCCGGGCGGTAGTCCGCCAGTCGGGTGACGACGTCCGCGGCCTTGACCAGCGCGTTGTCCGCGCCATACGGCATCGAGCCGTGCCCGGGCGTGCCCTTGACCCGCAGCCGGCGCCAGGCCACGCCCTTCTCGCCGACGTGCACGGTGACGTTCAGCTTGCCGCCATGCGCGCTGACGGTCCCCCCGTTCTCGGTCGGAAGGTACTCGGCACGGAGGGAATCCCAATGGCGTTTGCACACGTGACCGGCACCGAGCGCGCCACCGGCCTCCTCGTCGGCGCACGCGAGATAGACCAGAGTGCCCCGCGGCCGCCATCCGCGCCGGGCCAGCGCCCTGAGGGCGACGGCCTGGGAGGCCGTGAGGTTCAGCATGTCGATCGCGCCGCGCCCCCACACCTCGCCGTTCACGAGCTCGCCGCCGAAAGGATCGCGCGTCCAGTGCGCGCGCGTCACGGGCACGACATCGGTGTGGCCCATCAGGCACAGGGTCGGCGCCGCCGGATCGGTCCCCTCGATGCGGGCGACGAGGCTGGTGCGTCCCGGCGCGCCGTCCGGCTCGTACACTTCGATGTCGAGGCCGCTGCCTTCGAGATAGGCGCGTAGCACGTCGCTGGTGCGCACCTCCTGGCCGGAGGCGACGGAGCCGTCGTTCACGCACTGGTTGCGGATGAGCTGCTGCAGCAGCTCCACGGTCTGCGCGGTGAGCGCATCGTTCATGAAGGCGTGTTGCGGGTCAGGAAGTCGGTGACCCGGCGGATCGACTCGGCGAGATGCGTGGGGCCGCGCCAGTCCTTCTGGATCTCGAGGTTGGGAGCCAGCAGCAATGGATAACCCGAGCCGTGGACTTCGTAGTAGATCTCGGCATCAGGGCGCGTGAACACCGGCATCGCCTTCCTCCCTCGGGTTGTCGTCGCGACCCCTACCCCTCGGCATCCCCCTTGGACGCGGCCTTCCGCACGAGTTGCTCGAGCGCTTCATAGGGCTGCGCGCCGACGACGCCGTAGCGGCCCGCGACGAACGTCGGCACGCCCGTCACGCCGTACCGGCGCGAGAGCTCCCAGTCCCTGTCGACGGCCTCCTTGAAGGTCCGCTTCTCCAGCACGTCGCGCGCGCCGTCGACCGACAGCCCCACCTGCTTCGCGATCTCCAGGAGCACCGCGGGCTGGGAGATGTCGCGCGCCTCCACGAAGTAGGCGCGGAACAGCGCGTCGTGGATGGCCTCCCCGCCCGGCTGCGTGTCCGCCCACTTCCCCAGCTCCTGCGCCAGACGGCTGTTGTAGGTCATCGTGCGCTCACCGTACGGAAGGCCTTCGGCGTCCATGCGCGCCTTCATCTGCGCGTGCATGGCCTTCCGGTCCACGTTGCGCCCGGCGAACAGATCGGCCAGCGCGCGGCCTTCCGCCGGGGTGTCCGGGTGCAGCGGGAAATGCACCCACTCGACCTTCACGTTGTGCTCGGCCTTGAGCTTCTCAATACGCACGGTACTGAGATAGCACCAGGGTCAGACGTAGTCGGAGAAGATCGTCAGCGTCACTGGTGGGGTCACGACGCCTCCTTTACGGTTTCCTTGAATCTGCGCAGCACGTCCAGATGTCCATCCGGGAAGCTCAGGCCTGCACCCCGTGGCTCGGCGATGACGGAGGTCGCGCCGAGGGCCTTCCATCCGTCCACCTGCTTCGCCCACCCGTCGGGGCCCTGGCCGGCGAGGCGGATGCGGCCCTCCAGCGGGAGCCGGGCGGGGTCGCGGCCCGCCTCGCGGGCGTAGCCGTGCACGCGGGCGACGATGGCCTGCCCCGGGGCGTCGGGCGTCAGGTTCGGGCTCCAGCCGTCGGCAAGGCGCGCGATGCGCCGCAGGGCCGCCTCGGGCGGCACCGCGTGGTCACGGCTGCCGACGCCGAACCAGATGGGGATCGGCCGTTGGATGGGCATCGGATTGAGCCCGGCGTGGCTGATCCGGTGGAACGCGCCGCGGAAGTCCACGACCGGCCGGGTCCACAGCGCGCGCAGGACCTCGACCTGTTCCGCGCTCCGGCGACCGCGGTTCTCGAAGGTCTCGTTCAGGGCCTCGAAC
>QHSR01000047.1 GCA_003221635.1 Candidatus Rokuibacteriota bacterium
GAGGTGAACGGCAAGAAATACCGGCTCGAGGTCGTCGCCTACGATCACAAGTACGTCATCGCCGAGGGCGTGGCGACGGTCAATCGGCTCATCTCCAAGGACGGCGTCAAGTACGTCTCCATCCTCGGGGGCGCGGTGGCCAAAGCGAACGAGGAGGCCGTCAATGAGGCGGGGGTCCTCGGGTTGACCCTCGCGTACGCCGAAGGTCTCGTGAGCCCGAAGAATCCGCTCACGTTCCAGTGTTTCCCGGCGCCGCCCGAGACCACGACGTTCTGGAAATGGATCAAGGACCGTCAGCCGCAGATCAAACGCGTGGCCTCGATCGCGCCGAACGACGATACGGGCTGGTGGTCGGTGAAGGTGGAGACGACGTTCGTTCAGAAGCTGGGGTACGAGGTGGTCGCCAAGGAATTCTTCGAGCGCGGCGTGATGGACTTCAACCCCATCCTGTTGCGGATGCTGGCCCAGAAGCCGGACGCCATCAGTGTCATGGCCTCCCCCGCGGGCAGTGTCGGCCTGATCGTCAAGCAGGCCCGCGAGCTCGGCTTCAAGGGTCGATTCGTCGCGCTCCACCAGATCGACAGCTCGGTGGTCGCGGGCATCGCCGGCCGCGAGAACACCGAGGGTATGTGGGTACACGGCTACGTGCAAACCCCGCTGCCCGAGAAGTTGAAGAGCTGGCAGCAGCGCTACACGAAGAAGTTCGGCGAGTGGAACGCGACGAGCATCGACTTCACCAACCCCGCCTTCGCCTTCATCGCCGCCGTCAGGAAGGCTCAGAGCCTCGATCCGAAGAAGATCGGCGAAGCCATGCGCAGCGTGGAGTTCGACAACCTGTGGGGCAAGGCACACTTCGGGGGCAAGGACTTCTACGGCGTCGGCCAGCAGATCATCTATCCGATGCCGTTCTCTGAGGTGAAAGACGGCGTGGCGACGCTCCTCCTCCAGCTACCGCCACCGCACAACTGAGGCTCGCACATCGACCGCGCGATCCGGCAGGCGACGGTCCGTGCTCCCTCGCGTATCCGGTGTTGGGGCCATCGCTCTAACCTAGGCCGGCCGGGCGACGAGGTCGACATAGCCGCGGCCGTCCGCGGCGACTTGCGCCAAGATCTCCCTGTTCTCCTGGGCGGTCGGGGCCGGGCCACTCTCCCGGTCGATGACGGCCAGCGAGTAGCCGAGCGCGCGTAGCTCGTCGAGATATTCCTCGGCGCCCATCGCCGAGCGCCAGGGCAGGGCCGACGGAAAGAACTCGGTGAAGAGCACGGGGCGGCAGCGATGCAAGAGACCATGCATCCCACGGAGCGCTCGACCCTCCGAGCCCTCGATGTCCATCTTGATCACATCAATACGGCGCTCGTCGGCCAGGAACGCGTCGAGGACAACCGCCCGAACCTGCATGGCGCTCGCGAAGGGATCACCGGGGTTGATGCAGCCGTTGCTCTCGTCCATCACAAAACCTACCAGCCCAGCCACGTCGGCTACCGCGAGGGTGTGCACCACCACGTTGTCGAAGCCGTTGGCCACGAGGCTCCGGGTCAGGAGAACACAGTTGTCGCTCGCGGGCTCGAACGCGATGACCTTACCAGCGCGGCCCACGAGGGAGGCGGCCATCAGAGTGTGGTAGCCGACGTTCGCACCGATGTCGACCATCACCGTGCCCGGTCCGAGCAACGGCCGCATGGCGGCGATGACATGCGGCTCATAGCGCCGCCGCAGAGCAATCCTGGCGCCGACGAGCCAGTCGTCGAGCCGCACGTACATGCTGAAGTCGGGGAGCCGCAGGAGGACCGCCCGCCGGACGGGCAAGAGCCGCTTCAGCGCTGCCCGGTAGTCGAATGCGATGCGCCCGAGTCTACGGACGAGCCCGCTGCTCACGCCTCGCTTATATCATCACTCGATATCAGCGCGATGGCGGGTGAAGTCGGAGATCCGCACCCGCCAGAGGAGCCGCTGGACCTCTGCGCCGGCTGGCTCCGGCTCGAGCCGGGTGAGACGAAAAACGGTCAGGGCCGTCAGTCTCCGGCCGCAACAGTGCCGAGGTTACCTTCGGAAGACGACTCCAGACGGGACGCTGTCCGCTAGAGTCCCCAGAGCGCCCAATGCGCCAAGAGTAGCGCGGCCGTCAGCAGGCCCACGACATCCAGCCAGATTCGCCAGGTGGGCTGCTCGAGATACCGGCGGATGAATGGGATCTCGTCGCGCAGCGTCCTCAGCTCCCGGCAACTCGGGCAATAGCGGGCGGGGATCGTGCGCTTGTCGTAGACCATCTGCAACGCGACGGTCGCGTGGGGGTGTGCGTTCGCCCAAGCCTCGAGCGTCTGTTCCTGCTCCAGTTCCACGGTCTCGACCGTGGGTAGGAGCACTTCCTCGGGTGCGCGGGGAAACGTGGAGCGATTCAGGGGTTCACTCACGGCCGCCACCGCACCCCGCCGCCTTCTCGAGCCGACGGAGGAACACCTCGATCTCCTTCCCGGTCTGCAGGTCGCCGGTCCGCGTTGCCACCTCGAGCCCTTGCTGGTACGCGGCCCGGGCCGCCGCGATCTGGCCCGCTCGCTCCAGCGCGCGACCGAGCCCCCGGTGCGCAGCCGAGTAATCCGGTTTCAACCGGATCGCCTCCCGGTACTCATCGGCCGCGTTCTCGGGCTTCCCTGCGTCGAGGTACGCCCCGGCGAGGCCGAACCGCACGACGGGGTCGTCCGGTATCAGCTCGACGACCTCCTTGAACTCCGCGATGCGATCCGCCTCGGCCATCCGAGATATTGTACTGGACGCGGAGGTCATCCTACGGTGCGGAGCCCGCGGCAGCGAGGCGACGCTTGGCCTCGGCATACACGGCCGGCGGGAGTGGCCCTTGCAGCAGGGCGTCGATATTATTCTGGAGATGCGCCGTGTTGATCGTCCCCACGATGTTCGTGGCCATGTCCGGGTGGGTGAAGGTGAAGCGGAGGATGAACTCCATCGGGGTCATCCGCTCGAGCAAGTCATCGAGTCGTGCCTTCTGCCAGCGCTCCCATTGCGTACCTGCCTGTCCTCCCCCGGAGGGAGCCCCCTTGGCAGCGCCGCCTCGGATGACGATGCCCGCTCCCGAGTCGGCAGCGGCGGTAATGATCGCCTCGTGCTCCCGCTCCACGGCCGAGTACGGTATCTGAAAGACATCGAACACGCCCATCGCGATGTGATCCGCGAGGTGCGGCAACGTGGCGGACATGCCGACGAACCGCACCTTGCCCGCCCGCTTGAGTGAGAGCACCGCGTCGAGGGCGCCGTGCTCCTCCAGCGTCTGTTTGGACGGAGAGGCGTGGAACTGGAGCACGTCGATGTAATCGGTCTTCATGCGGACGAGGCTCTGTTCGACACCCGCGATGATATTGTCGCGCGTGAAGACGTGTGGGTTCCGCTGGCCTCGTGGGGCAGGGGTCGCGCCGACCACACAGCCGCATTTGCTCGCCAGGTAGTACTCGGAGCGCCGGTCCGCGATGTAGCGCCCGATACGCTCTTCGCTGAGTCCGTAGTCGATCGAGGTATCAATGTAGTTGATGCCGGCGTCGAGAGCGGCGTGGAGAATGGTTTCAGCTTGCGCCTCGGTGACCTCACGGCCGCGCGGGACTCCCCGCAGCTCCATCGCGCCGTACCCCAACATCGTGACCTGAAGCCCCGTCCGCCCGAGTTCCCGTTTCGGGAGACCAGCCATATCCACCCCCTATGCTCCGAGCCCGGCATCGTGAGCTACTTTTCGTCCAGCGTCCTCCGCCCGTCGGCACTCAATGGCAATGTCCTCGCCTTCGACTATGCATGGGGCACTCCTTGAGGAAAGAGTTGAGGGCGGGATTGTAGCACCGCTGATCACGCGCGGCTCGCCCGCACGGAGTCGACCGCGATCTCATGTTATGGCTTCCTGAGCTTGAGGTCCTCGTATGGCGCCGAGTAGGGGAAGCCCGGAATCAGACCGACCCCAGCCTGCTCGACGCGTGGACCGATTCCAGCCATGGGGCTCAGCTCATAGACCGGCACGTGCATGACGCGCTCGTGCAAGATGCGCTGGATCTGATGTAACAGCCCTTCACGCCTCGTTCGATCGATTTCGCGAGCCTGGCGCTGGAACAGATCCTCGACTTCGGGGAGGACGCCGTAGGCGTAGATCCC
>QHSR01000065.1 GCA_003221635.1 Candidatus Rokuibacteriota bacterium
GCACGCTCGGGAGGCCGTCGTCGCCCCCGGTGAGCGAGCGCCATCCGAAGGCGATGCCCCACAGCACCTGGCCGAGGGCGAGCGTGATCATGAGGAAGTAGCTCCCGCGCGCCCGGAGCGCGAAGAGACCGAAGAGTGCGCTCACGCCGGCGGCCATCGCGAGCCCCGCCGGAAAATCGAGCCAGAAATTGTTGGCGACGCGCAAGGAGAGCAGGCCGACCGTGTAGGCGGCGACGCCGAAGTACGCGGCGTGGCCGAGGGAGGGGAGCCCGGCGTAGCCGAGGAGCAGGTCGAGGCTCATCGCGAAGATGCCGAAGATGAGCATCTTGGTGAGCAGGCCGAGCTGATACGAGGAGAGGACGGCCGGTAGCGCGATGAGAACCACGAGCGCCGCCGCCCATCGAACCGCGACGCGCGTCTTCACCGGACGCCGAACAGTCCCGTGGGCCGGATGGCGAGGATGATCGCCATCGGCGCGAACACCGTGAAGAGAGCCAGCTCGGGAAAGAGCGCCTTGCCGAAGTTGTCGAGGAGGCCGACGAGCAGCCCGCCCACGAATGCGCCCTTGAGGCTGCCGAGGCCGCCGACGATGACGACGACCAGCGCCATCTCGAGGATCTCGAAGTCGGCGCCGGGATAGACGCCGACGAAGGGCCCGCCGATGATGCCGCCGAGGGCGGCCAGAAAGGCGCCGAGCGCGAAGACGGCCGTGGAGAGGAGGCCGACGTTCACCCCCGTGCCCCGCGCCATCTCGGCGTCGTCCACGCCGGCGCGGATCATCGCGCCCAGCCGCGTTCCCTCCTGGAGCCACCAGAGCCCGAGGCCGATCACGAGGCCGACGCCGATGACGAAGAGGCGATAGCTCGGAAAGACGATGGCGCCCATCCGGATCGATCGCTCGAAGATCGCGGGTTTCGGAAGCGTCTGCGGCGTGCCGCCCCAGAGCCACAGCGAGAGATCGGCGAAGATCAGCAGGAACCCGAACGTCAGGAGGGCCTGCGGCAGCTCCTGCTCCCCGAATCGGCGGAGGAAAAAGCGCTCCATCACGACGCCGATCAGCGTGACCACGGCCGTCGCGGCGAGGGCCGCGAGCACGAAGCTCCCGGTGACCCGGATGGTGGCGAGCCCCACGTACCCGCCGAGAATGTAGTAGGAGCCGTGCGCCAGGTTCAGCACGCGCATGAGGCCGTAGATGAGCGAGAGCCCGGCGGCCAGCAGGAACAGGAGCATGCCGAACGAGATCCCGTTCAGGGCTTGCGTGACCCAGAAGGTCACGGCCTGAGCGCCGGCAGGACCTTCTCGCCGAAGAGCCGGATGTTCTTCAGGGCGAGCTGGTGCGGCAGCGAGCCGAACTGGAAGAGTCCCACGAGGACCCCGACGCCCAGCTCGCCGGTCTGCGCGCGGATCTCGCGAATGACGTAGTCGGGATCGCCGACGATCGACATGCCTTCCTTCTGACAGAGGTCGAAGTCGAACTCGTAGAGCGCCACGTCCTCGGCCTTCTCGACCCGCGCCGGCCGCGGCGGCGGCGACTGCCCCATGAGCGCCATGGACCCGCGGTGATAGCTCAGGAGCTTCTGCCAGAAGTAGTCGAGGTGCGGCTCGGCTTCCGCCCGGGCCTGCGCGTTGGTCTCGGCCACGTATATGTGGCGCACCAGGTGGCAGTGCTCGGGCCCCGGCGTCCAGCCGTGCTTCCGGGCCAGCTCGCGGTAACGCCCGAGGACGGCGCGCACTCTGCCCACCGATCGGTAGGCGGAGCCGGTCGGCACCCACCGGCTGGCCGCGATCTCGAGCCCCTCGTCGCTGTCGGCGGGCAGGATGATGGGCGGGTGCGGCTGCTGGAGCGGGCGCGGCCAGATCGAGACCCGGTCATAGTTGAAGTACTTGCCGCGCCACTCGAAGGGCTCGCGTTCCGTCCACGCTTTCACGACGAGATCCCACGCCTCGGTCAGGCGCGGCCGGGCGTCGGCGAGCGGCACGCTGTAGGCGAGAAACTCCTGAGGCACCCCGCGCACGAAGCCCGAGATGATGCGCCCGCCCGACATGACGTCGAGCATCGCGACTTCCTCGGCGAGCCGGATCGGATTCGCGTGGAGCGCGGGCAGGTTGCCGAAGATCCCGATCTTGATGTTCTTCGTCCGCTGGGTGAGCGCGGCGGCGATCAGGTTGGGCGAAGGCATGAGCCCGTAGGGCTTGGCGTGGTGCTCGTTGATGCAGATCGCGTCGTAGCCGCACTCTTCGTAGAGCTCCATCTGCCGGAAGTGCTCGTCGTAGACCTTCCGGCCGAGCGCCGGCTCGTAGAGCCGGTTCGAGTCCGGGTAGTAGGACGCCTCTGCGAGGTGCGGCCAGGGCATCAGATCGAACGCGTAGACCTGCATGCTCACCTCCCTGTCACTTCGCCCACTTGCCCTTCAGATCGACGTAGGCGGGCATGGCCATGAATTCCTCGGGCGACCAGGTCCAGAACTGGCTCACGTTCGGATAGCTGGCGATCGGCACGTTCTGCAGCGCTCCACCCTTGCGCTCGGTCCGGAACAGGTACACGGTCTGGACCGGGTTGTGGAACGCATCGAGCTTGACCTTGCCCCGTGGCGCGTCGACCTCGATCTTCTTGAGGGCGGCCAGGAACGCGTCGAGATTCTCGACGTCGCCCTTCACGGCTTCGAGCGCTCTGGCGATCATCTGCGACCCGACGTAGCCCTGTTCCGCCGGCGCGTTCATGGGGCGCTTGTGCTTGCTCTCGAAGGCCTCGCGCACGCGCCGGTTCTCCGGCAGGTCGAGGGCGGCGCTCCAGTGATACGACGCGACGATGCCGAGGGCCGGATCGCCCAGCTTGTCCAGGAAGCTCTCGTCGGTCAGACCGCCCTTGGCGATCAGCGGGATCTTGCCCTTGAGGCCGAACTCGGCGTACTGCGTGACGAACCGCATGGCGTCGGACCCGAAGATCGCGACGGCCACGACGTCGGTATCGCGCCGGACTTGCGTCAGGTAGGGCACGAAGTCCGGGACGCCCAGCGGTGGATAGAGCTCCTGGATGACCTGGCCGCCCGCTGCGACGAAGGTCCGGGCCACGCCGCCGATGTGCTCGTGGCCAGCCGCGAAGTCCGAGGCAATCAGCACCATCTTGCGATAGCCCTGCCGGTACGCCCATTCGCCCAGGGGATGCGAGGCCTGGCTGTTGGAGAACGAGCACCGGAAAACCAGATCGCTCCACTGCCTCTGGGTGAGCCCGTCCGCGCCCGCGTTCATGATCAGGAGTGGAACTTTCTTCTCCCTCACGTAGGGGCGGAGCGCGTAGGCGACGGGTGTCTCGATGATCCCGCCGACGAGGTGAGCGCGATCGCGCTCCACGAGCTTGCGGGCTTTGGTGAGACCCTCGTCCGGCTTGTTGCTGCCCGTGCTCTCGGTGAGGACCTCGACCCGGCGACCGCCCGCGCGATTGCCGATCCGACTCCAGTAGAGGAGAGCCCCGTCACGCATGTCGATGCCGAGCTGGGCGAGCGGTCCGGTGTTCGTGTAGATGATGCCGATTCGCACCGGCTCCCGCTCCTGGCCCCGCGCTCCAGGAACCACGAGCGAAAGTCCCAGCACGAGCGATGCCCAGCCGAGCACCCGGCTTCTCATTACTGACCTCCTCGCGTGAAGAAGATCGCGGACCATCCCGTCGCTGTCAACCCTTGAACGCGGCGTTATCATCGAAGCGTCGACACGGGACCCCGAACCATCGTGACGAAGGAGGACCGCATGGCAGCCAAGGCCGAAGCGCTGGCGAAGCAGTTCGAGGCGAAGGTGCGGGAAGCGACCGCGGTGCTCGAACGCCTGAGCGACGCCGACTGGAAGAAGACGACGTCGTCGGAGAAATGGACGGTCGGCGTGGTCGCGCACCATCTGGCGGGGGGGCACGAGGGGATCGCCGGGATCATCAAGAGCGTCGCGGGCGGACAATCGAGGCCGAACTTCACGATGGACATGCTCCACGACATGAACGCGAAGCACGCCAAGGAGCATGCGAACGCCACCAAGGCCGAGACCCTCTCGCTGCACAAGAAGAGCGCCGCTGCCGCCGCGGCGGTCCTGCGTGGGCTCAGCGACGCCGACCTCGGGAAGAGCGGGACGGTCCTCACCGGTATGCCGCCGATGAGCGCCGAGCAGATCGTCGGCGGGATCCTCCTGAACCACATCGAGGAGCATCTCCGCAGCATCAAGTCCACCGTGGGTGCGTGAAGAACGCACGAGCGGGGGCCGGGGCTAGGCCGAGGGGCGGGGCCGCGGCCGCGCTCGAAGGTCGGCGACGAGCAGGCCGAGCGCGACCAGCACGACGGCCGCCGAGCTGAGCGTCAGCGACCACTGCACGCCAATCAGGGCGCCGAGCATGCCGACCGTCACGCCGCTGCCCGCGCGCAGGCCGAGCATCGAGGTGTTGAAGAGCCCCACCATGCTGCCGCGCAGGGGGGGCGGGGCCAGCAGCTGGATGATGGTCTGCGCCATCGACGTGAACGCGATGTTGAAGGTGCCGGCCAGCACGAGCAGCGTCACCGCCGCCGAGTAGCTCGGCGCCGACGGAAACAGCGCCATCAGCACGCCCCAGACCGCCGCGCACGCGGTCGCGGTCCGCGCGCTGAGCCGGATGAACGGCGCGCTCTCGAGAAGCACCGCGCCGACGATCGCGCCGACGGCGTTGGCGGCGAGCAGCACGCTGTACCAGGCGCCCGCCTCGTCCGCGCCCAGATGGTGCGCGTACTCCGGCATCTGAGCCTGGAACGCGTTGCCGACCAGAAACGACGAGGTCCCGCCCAGCACGATCATCATGATGATGCGCGGGTCGGCGCGCGCCTCGGCGAGCAGGCGGGGGATGTCCGCGAGCCCGAAGCGTGGGGTGCGCCGTTTCCCGACCGCGTCGCGCAGGTGACCCGTGTACGGAATGCGCAGCAGGAAGAGCGTGAACGGAGCATAGATGAGGATGTTGACGAGGAGCCCCAGGCCCGGGCCGAGGAGGAGCATGAGCCCGCCTCCGACGGCAGGCCCGAGCAGGATCGCCAGGTAGCGGCTCGTGGCGTTGAGCCGGATCGCGCTCGGCAGGCGCTCCGGGCCCACGATGTCGTAGACGATGAGCTGCGAGGCCGGCAGCCCGATCACCCCCGCCGCGCCGTGAATCAACAAGATAACCGCGGCGTGCCAGATGCGCAGCGTTCCAGTGAGGAACAGAACGGCCCATGCGAGCGAGGCGAGCGCGAACAGCCCCTGCGAGATCTGGATGAGCTTGCGACAGTCGAAACGGTCGGCCAGGGCGCCCGCGTACACCGAGAAAAGCAGGAAGGGCACCCAGTGGCTGATGACGGCGAACCCCGCGAGCATCGGCGAGTGGAACGCCTGGAAGATCACCCAGTAGCTGATGACGTGCTCGATGTTGTCGGCGGTCGCGCTGAGGAGCACCAGGATGAAGTAGCGACGGTAGTCGCGGTGCTGGAGCGCCCCGAACTTTGTGCCCGGCGGGGAGCCAGGGGCGGGGAGGGGCGATCGACTCACCGGGCCGATTATAATCCGTGCGCAGGTGGCGCGCGCCGCAGGGCCGTCGCGGGGCTGGGGCCCCGCCGGCCGAGGCGCGGCTAAAGACCGAGGCGCGGCTATAAGATAAGAGACGAACCCCATGAAGGGTGTGACCCTGCCGACCGAGAGGTGTTCGTGATGGAGGCGTCGCCGATCAAGTTCGGGCTCGGCGCCACCGACGAGATTGCCTACGACGCCCGCCGGCTCGGGCTCAAGCGTGTGCTGATCGTGACCGACCGTCACATCGGCGAGCTCGGGCTTCCCGACCGCATCCGCTGCTGGCATCCGTGCGATGCTCGGTGCATCGTGACGCCGGACGATCGCACGCTGCTGGCACGCCTCGCTGAATCGCTCGAGCCCCAGAGCGAGATCCTCGAGGCCTACCTCTTCGGTTCCACCGCGACGGGATCAGCGCAGGCGCACAGCGACCTCGACGTCGCCGTGTATCTCGGCGACCCGCGGCCGGCGGCCTCGCCCTTCGGGTACGCGGCTGACCTCACGGCGACGCTGATGCGCGCGCTCGGGACCCAGCGCGTCGACGTCGTCGTCCTCAATGAGGCCCCGCCCCTCCTCTACCATCGCGTGCTGCGCGACGGAATCCGGATCCTCGCGCGCGACCTGCGGGCCACGACCACCCGCGCGGGGCGCGCCCTCTCGCGCTACTGCGACTACGCGCCGCAGCTGGCCAAGATCGAGGCCGCGCATCGGGCTCGGATCGAAGCCGCGCGGTTCGGTCGGTGAGCCCCGGCCAGGCCGACGCCGCCGTCGTCCGGCGCCATCTGCTCGCCCTCGACGGGGCCGTTCAGCAGCTGCGGCATCACGCCGGCCGGCCGCTCTCGGCGCTCGCCGCCGACTCCGACACGCAGTGGGCCGTCGAGCGGGGACTCCAGCTGTGCGCGCAGAACGCCCTCGACGTCGCGACCCACCTGGCCGCCAGCGCCGGCCGCGACACCCCCGACTACGCCAGCGCCGTCGACGTCCTCGGCGAGCTGGGTGTCCTGCCGACCGCGTTCGCCCACCGGTTCCGGGGCGTCGCCGGCTTCCGCAACGTGCTCGTCCACGGCGACCTCAGGGTCGAGCTCGAGCGCGTTCACGAACTGCTGAACGCCGGACTCGACGACTTCGCCGAGTTCGCCAGGCACGTCGAGCGCTTCCTGCAGCGCAGCTGAGTGCCCCGCCCGCCGTCAGTGCGCCCCCCGCACCGGATAGCTCGGCGGCACGATCTCGTCGAGCGGCTTACCGGTCCAGTGCCACTGCGGGATGGCCTTCCACAGGCGCTCGCCCTCGGCCTGGACGTCTTTCAGCAGCGCCTGCTCGTCGATCCGCGCGGCCCGACCGTCCTCCACGAGCACCTGACCGTCCACGATGACGGTCTCGACGTCGCGTCCGCTGCCGCACTCGACGACCGCCTTGATCGGATCGTGCACGGCGCCGTAGTGCAGGTGGCGCAGGTCGACGACGATGATGTCGGCCTTGGCGCCCGGCGCCAGCCGGCCGAGGTCGTCGCGGCCGAGATGGCGCGCCCCGCCGAGCGTGGCGGCGTCGAAGACGTCCTGCGGCCGGCCGACCCGGAAGCTTCCGTCGGCCAGGCGGCACATCAGCGCGGCCCAGCGCATCTCGTGGATGAGGTCTTGCGGGTAGGTGTCGGTGCCGAGCGCGATGTTGATCCCGAGCGCGCGGTAGCGCTCGAACGACTCGAACTTGACACCCATCTTCGCGTACTTGTATGGCGCGTGGACCACGGTGACGCCGCTGTCGGCGAGCACCTTCAAGTCGTCGGCGTAGGGGTAGTGGCACCAGGAATGACCGTTGTGGAAGACGCAGTGCCCGAGGCCCGTGCGCGGCTTGAGAAAGCCAATGGAGTGCAGGAGCTGGATGGGCGTCTGGCCGTGCTGCTCCAGGATGTGATGGAACTCACGCTGGTTCATCGCGGCGTGCAGCTGCATCGGAACGCCCAGGTCGTCGGCCCAGCGTCGCGCCTGACGCAGGAGCTCCGGCGTGCAGGTGTCAAGCTGGCCCGGGTAGAGCATCGCGCGGATGCGCCCGCTGTAGGCGCCGTCGTACTCCTTGATGAACGCCACGGCGCGCTCGAGCCCGGCGATGCCGTTGGCCTCGTCCCACTCCCAGACGATCCGGCTGCCGTCGAACGCGTAGCTGGCGGACCGGAACGCCGGGCCCACGTAGGCCCGCACGCCGAGCTCGCCCGCGATTCGGGTGAACGGAGCCGGGCCCCCGGGCATCGTACCGACGTCCATGATCGTCGTGGCACCGGCGCGGAGCGCCGACCAGAGCCCATAGGTCCCCGTCACGTCGGCGCGATCGCCCGCGCGAGGTACCGCGGTGCCCCGGCGTGGCGCGACGTAGCCCACGAAGTTGCTCCCGAAGTAGTCGGCCTTGAGCCCGTCGAGGAACACCGCCTGGCCCGCGTTGGTGGCGGCGTGCAGATGACAGTTGATCAAGCCCGGGGAGACGAGCTTGCCGGTGGCGTCGACGCGGCGATCGACCGGTCCGTCGAACGTCGGCCCGACGTGGATGACGTGGTCGTCCTCGAAGACCACGCACCCGTTCGGTATCAGCTCGTGTCCGCTGCCGCTGTAGCCGACCACCCAACCGCCCTGGATCAGCGTTCGCATCGTCTCGCTCCTCCGGGAACAGGGATCAGGCGTCCGATCAGCCACCGGGATGCTAGGCGGCACCGCCCGACCTGTCAACGCCGCGCCCGAGGGCCCATCGCTGCGTTGATGGTCGCCGCCTGCAAGAACGAAGCGACCAAGAACAAGTGGAACGTCTCGATCGCGGTGGTTGACGACGCGGGCTATCTGCTCTATCTCGAGCGCTTGGACGGCGCCGGGCCCGTGACCGCCGAGGTCGCGACCGGGAAGGCGACCACCGCGGCGCGCACGCGACGTCCGACGAAGTTCTGGGAAGACCGGATCAAGGAGCGACCCTCGTTCATGAAGTTCCCCGGCGTCTTGCGGCTCCAGGGCGGCGTGCCCCTCATGTACCAAACGAGTGCGTCGGCGCGATCGGCGTCTCGGGGGTCCAGTCGCACGAGGACGAGCCGATCGCCAACGCCGGCGCCGCCGCGCTCGCGTAGCAGGTATCCGCGGCCCGGCGACCGACGCCGGGCCGCGACGAAGCCCTAGACGCCGGCGGCGAATCCCTGCGGGACCAGGCGAAACGCCTTGGCGAACTTGCTGGCGAACGTCTGGTATCCCACGATGAACGTCAGCTCCACGACCTCGGCTTCCGAGAAGTGCTCGCGGAGTCGCGCGACGCACCCATCGGTCACCTCCTGGTCCTCGCGCGTGATGGCCTCGGCGTACTCGAGCGCCGCTCGCTCGCGCGCCGAGAACCGGGCGCTCGATCGATAGCGCGGGAGATCGTCGAGCGTTTCGCGCGGGATGCCCACCGTCACGCCGACGGCGCGACGGATGTCCATTCAGTACGCGCTCGCGTAGAGCGCGGCGACGTGCACGTTCAGCAGGGCCCGGAGCGGCGCGTCGATCCGCCCGAACCACTCGAGCGCGGTGTAGAGTCCGCCGAGCCCGAGCATGAGCGGAATCCGGTGGGCCATGAGCCGCTCGGGTGTGGGCACCTGGCCGAACATCGCCTTGCCGATCCGATAGAAGGCGCGGACCGCCAGCCCGGGACGTGCGACTTCGCTGATCCTCGTCATGGGCGTCCTCCTCGTATTGCACGCGGTTGTCGCGCCGACGCCGGCCCCCGCCGAGTCGGCCTCTCTGCGCGTATGGTACCTTGGTGAGCAACCACATGGCCGCTGCACGCGGGCGCCCGCGAGCGAACGAAGCGATGGAGCAGCGCCGACTCGGCCGGACCGACATCGTGGCGAGCGTTCTGGGCTTCGGCGGCTCCGAGATCGGCTACCAGGGCGTCAGCGGCCGCACGGTCGCGCGGCTGCTCGGGAGCGCGCTCGATGCCGGGCTCAACGTGATCGATACCGCCGAGTGCTACGAGGACAGCGAGAGCCTCATCGGGAAAGCCATCGGCTCTCGGCGACGGGACGTCTATCTGTTCACCAAGTGCGGCCACGCCGGCGGCTGGTCACGCGCGGACTGGCGGCAGGCCCCGCTTCTCGCCAGCATCGAGCGTAGCCTGCGCCGCCTCGCGACCGATTACCTGGATCTCATCCAGCTCCATAGCTGCTCGCTCGACGACCTGCGCAAGGGCGACGCCATCGAGGCCCTGGAGCGGGCCCGTGAGCGGGGCTGGGCCCGCTACATCGGCTACAGCGGCGACGGTGAAGCGGCGCGCTACGCCGCCGAGTGCGGGCGCTTCGACACGCTCCAGACCTCGATCAGCATCGCCGACCAGGAGGCTATCGATCGCACGCTGCCCCTGGCGAGCGCGCGGGAGATGGGCGTGATCGCCAAGCGGCCGCTCGCCAATGTTGCCTGGCGATACGAGCGCAAGCCGGCCGAGCCGTACTACCAGACCTACTGGTCGCGCCTCCGCGCGCTCGACTATCGATTCTTGACGGCCGCGCCCGACACGGCCGTGGCCACCGCGTTGCGGTTCACCCTGGGCACGCCGGGCGTTCACACCGCCATCGTCGGGACCACGAAGCCGGAGCGGTGGCAGCAGAACGCCGCGCTGCTCCGAGCCGGGGCCTTGTCCCCGCGCGAGTTCGAGCAGATCCGCGCACGCTGGCGCGAGGTCGCGGCCGGGTCGTGGGAGGGTCAGGTCTGATGGCGTCGAGCGCTTTGCCCGTCGGCCGATCGATCTTCTCGCCCGCGACCGCGGGCGAGCGGGCCACAAACTTCGAGAGCTACTGGGC
This sequence comes from Candidatus Rokuibacteriota bacterium, assembly GCA_003221635.1. Lineage (GTDB taxonomy): Bacteria > Methylomirabilota > Methylomirabilia > Rokubacteriales > CSP1-6 > AR31. The sequence continues at coordinate 10,346 of QHSR01000065.1, forward strand.
GTACCTTCGACGCCGGGACGGCGAGCTTCTCGAAGCCGAGAAGGCGCTGTCGAACAAGCAGAGCGTTCTCGTGCGCTTCCAGACGCATCCGGTCCGGTCGCGCCGGCCGCTGGCGGCGCCGGAGCGTTTCTATCGCAACTACGTCACGATGCGGGATGATCCGCGGACGCTCGATCGGACGACCCTGCTGCTGACCTTTCTCTACAAGTTCGCGCGTCACGAGTGGGTCGGGATCTCGGCCGCGTGGGACGTCACGCCGACCCTGGCCGATTCGGAGCACTTGACCGACAAGATCAGCCGCTATCATCTCGCCGAGGAATTCGGTCACATGCGCCTCTTCCACGAGATGTTCGAGACGTTCCGTCTCGACCGCGTGGAATGGGTCCCGTTGCCGAACTGGGTGAAGCAGGCCTACGGCATCTTCACCCGCATGCCGCCGGCGCTCATGTCGTCGGCGGCCTTCGTGACCGAGTTGATGGGATTCACCGTCTACCTGCATCTCGACAAGATCCTCGACGAGACTCTTGCCGGCGAGCCCGAGGTCCGGGAGCGCGTCCGCGCGCTCCTGCATGAGATCGCGGTGGACGAGCTCGGGCACGTGGGCCTGCGCCGGAATTACATGGGCCCCGTCGGCCGCCGCGTGGCGAGGCGCATGGTGAGGCCCATGTTTCACGCGTTCTTCCGCAGCATGCCGGAAGCGGCGCTCCTGTTCGACATTGGCCGGATGGTGAAGGATGCCGAGGAGTTCGACTACGGCCTGATTCCTCCTGAGATCGTCAGAGGCGCCTGGATCCCTTCCTACTTCGCGCAGCGTCCGTAGGCTCGAGTCGAGGCGGGGCGCGCCGGCCTGCGTCAAGCGGGCCCAGGGTTCATGACAAACCTGACATTTCCCTTGTCTCAGCAGGCAGGTCCGTCCGTCGAACCGGGCCTAAACGCCTCCCCTTCAAAGCAAAAGTCATTTGGCTCAGGCTTTGCTGTAGAAGAGTGGCTTTCCATGTCGGTGATGGATATTGGGGATCGGTGACGGAGATTGGGGGCGGCTCATGAAGAAGTGGATAGGCGGGGCATCACTCGTGGTCTTGCTGCTCGTGGTTCTCGGGGCGCGGGGTTGGTCGCAGAGCCAGCAGCCGCTCTTGTTCGGCGTCATCATCTGGCGCAGCCCGACCCTGACCGCGCAATTCTGGAATCCGATTCTGCGCCACGTGTCGGACCGAAGCGGGGTGCCACTGCAACTCAAGGTCGCCCCAACCGGTCCGGACCACACCGCCATGGTCCGGCGCGGCCAGCTGCACTTCCTGTATTCCAACCACAACTTCATCAAGGAAAACGAAGAGAGCGGATACCGGGTGTTTGCGCGGCCCACGGGGGACGCGCAGAGCGGAGAGATCGTGGTCTTGAAAGACTCTCCGATTCGGTCTCTGGCCGACCTCGAGGGGAAGGAAGTGGTGTTCCCGCATACCGCCGCGTTCCTGGGCTATCACCTTCCCATGGACTCGCTGCTGCGCAAGGGGATCCATGTCAAGCCGCACTTCGCCGGCACCCAGGAAGGCGCGATGACCCAGCTGAAGGCTGGGCGCACGGTCGCCGCGGGCGTGAATGCCGAAGTGATGCGGGCGTTCGCCCAGCGCGAGAACATCGCGTACCGCGTCTTGTGGAGCTCCGACAAATTTCTGAACCTTGCCCTGTCGGCCCACCCGACCGTCCCCGCCGAGACGGTCAAAGCGGTGCGGGAGGCGTTTCTCAAGATGGCCGATGACCCAGAGGGCGCGAAGGTGCTGGCGTCGAGCGCCGAGCTTCTCAAGCAGACGTCGCCCCTCGCTTTCATCGCGGCCAAGGACAGTGAGTTCGCCAACATGCGGCGCTTCTACCGCACCGCCGTTGTAAAGGTCGAGCTGCAGTAGTGAGCCTGTCGCTCGGCGGGCGGGGCAATCTCTCCCTCACCGCCCGCCTCGTGCTCGGGTCCGGTCTGGCCCTGGCGGCGTGCGGGGTCGCGCTGCTGTACTCCATCCTCCGAGGCGAGATCGCGGATCAGCACTCCGCTCTGAGCGAACAACTCAAGGAAGAGATGCAATTCGCCCTGCCGGCGATGAGTGGGCCCGCGGTGGTGGGCGAATACTCGGTGATCGAGCAGATGGTCAAAGCTCGCGCCCGGCAGCCCGTCATCGGCCGATTCGCGTGGACCGACAACTCCGGGCACCCCGTCGCGGCCCTGGGGCCGGAGATCAGGACCGAGGCCCCGCGCTGGTTCATCGACTGGCTCGACCTCACCGTCCTCGAGCAGTCGCAGGACGTTGTGGTGGGCGGAGAAAAATACGGCACGGTCTCTCTGCGGCTCAACCCCGCGGTGTCCATCAACAAGCTGTGGCGAGGCTTCTGGCTGAGGCTGGGCATCCTGCTGTTGGGGACCGGATTGTCGCTCGGGGTGACGCTCGTCGTGCTTCGCAGCGGCGTGAAACCGCTGCGCGCCCTGGCGGTCAGCGCCCGCCGCTTCGGGCAGGGCGACTACGCCGTCCGGATCTCGCTCGAAGGGCCGCCCGAAACGGCGCAGTGCATCCAGGCGTTCAACAGCATGGCCCAGAATATCGAGTCCCTGGTGGTGTCGCTGCGCCGCAGTGAGGAGAAGAACCGACTGCTCGCCATGCAGGTCGAGCAATCGAGCGACGCCATCCTCTCCCACGACCAGAGCGGTGTCGTCACCTCGTGGAACCGGGGCGCCGCCCGGCTCTACGGCTACAGCGCCGCGGAGGCCATCGGCCGGCCGCTCCACGAGCTGGACCTGTGGGATGCTCGCGGCGCCCACGGCCAGAACGCCGCGTCTCGCCGCGAAAGAGCCGTGTCGGCGTCGTTCGAAACGTCCGCCAAGACCAGGTCCGGACAGCTCGTCGAAGTGTCGGTGGTAGCCACTCCGTTCCTCGACGACAGCGGTCGTCCGATGGGCGAGCTCACCATCGTCCGCGACATCAGCGCGTTGAAGCAAAAGGAAGTCGCCGCGGAGGCCGCCAACCGCGCCAAGTCCGAGTTCCTGGCCACCATGAGTCACGAGATCCGGACGCCGATGAACGGGGTGATCGGCATGACCGCGCTCCTGCTCGACACTCAGCTGACCCGTGAGCAGCGAGACTATGCCGAGACGGTCCACCGATCGGGCGAGGCGCTGCTCATGATCATCAATGACATCCTCGATTTCTCCAAGATCGAGGCCGGTCGGCTCGAGCTGGAACCGGTGCCGTTCGCCCTGCGCGAGACCCTGGCCGAGAGGGTCAAGACGCTCGCGCCTCTCGCCCACGCCAAGGCCCTCGAGCTGGCGTACGAGATCCGGCCCGACGTCCCGGACGACCTGATCGGCGATACGGGCCGTCTCGGCCAGATCGTTCTCAACCTCGTCGGCAACGCGATCAAGTTCACCGAGCAGGGCGAGGTCGCGGTCCGTGTGGACGCCGAGGCGATGACCCCCGACGCCGTGACGCTGCGGGTGGCGGTGCAGGACACCGGCATCGGGATCGCTCCCGACAAGAGCCGGCTCGTCTT
>QHSR01000048.1 GCA_003221635.1 Candidatus Rokuibacteriota bacterium
TGCGGCGATGATCGCCGCCGCCGGGACGGCACGCCTTGCGGCCGGGGAACGGGCGCCGCTATCGCTCAACGCCGCCCCGGACCTGGCGCTCGCGAGATGAAGCAGCCAATGTGGACCCCGCTCTCCAGGCCGCCACGGAGTGACCGGGCGATGCGGAGCCGGGTCGCGCCAGTCTCGGGCCACGCCCAGTGCGCGCCGCCCCCGCGGGCGCTACGGACTGACCGGGCGATGCGGAGCCGGGTCGCTTCTTTCTCAGGCCACCCCCGGAGCGAGCCGCCCCGTGGGCCGCTACGGACCGACCGGGCGATGCGGAGCCGGGTCGCTTCTTTCTCAGGCCACCCCCGGTGCAAGCCGCCCCGTGGGCCGCTACGGACCGACCGGGCGATGCGGAGCCGGGTCGCTTCTTTCTCAGGCCACCCCCGGTTAAAGCCGGCCTCACGGACCCCGCTACAATGAACTACGAGTCGGTTCTGGCGGGTCTCCCCGATGCGGTGATCGCGGTCGATACCGAGCTCCGGGTCGTTTTCTGGAACGCCGCGGCCGAGGTGCTCACCGAGCGGTCGGCGCGGCGCGCGGAAGGCCGCTACGTCAAGGAGATCTTTTCGCCGGAGGCCTCCGTCGTGCGCCGGCTCGGCGAGACGCTTGCCACAGGGGAGAGCCGCTCGGAGGCCGAGAGCTTCGTGGAGCGCGGCGACGGTCGTCGGGTGCCCGTGTCGATCGTCACGGCGCCGCTCTGCGGCCGCGACGGACAGGTCGAGGCCGCCGTCGTCGTGCTTCGCGACCTCTCGCGGATCCGTCAGCTCGAGGCCGAGGTCCGCCGGGGTGAGACGCTGGCGGCGGCGGGCCGGATGGCGGTCGGGCTCGCCCACGAGGTGCGGAATCCGCTTGGCGCCATCCGCGGGGCCGTGCAACTGCTCAAGCGCGAGCTCGGGGCGGACCCGCGCCTGGGCGAATACACCGACGTGCTCCTGACCGAGGTCGACCGCGTGAACCGCATCATCGAGATGCTCCTCGATCTGGCGCGGCCGGTGCAGCTGCGCCCGGTGCCGCTCAATCTCCACCAGCTCCTCGAGCGGGTCACGATGCTGACCGAGGAAGGCGCGCGCGAGCGCGGCGTCGCGCTGATCCGGCGCTACGACCCGAGTCTTCCGCCGATCCTCGGCGACGAGGACCGGCTTCTCCAAGTGTTCCACAACCTCGTGCGAAATGCCCTGGACGCGATGGGGAGCGGGGGACGGCTGACCTTGACGACACGGGTGAGCCTCAACCCGCTCTTCGGCAAGATGGACCTGGGAGCCGGTCAGCGCAGCATGGTCGAGGCGCAGGTGGCTGACGAGGGCGCCGGGATCCCTGCGAACGTGCGCGCGAGGATCTTCGATCCCTTCTTCACGACCAAGGACAGGGGCCTCGGGCTCGGCCTCGCGATCTGTCACCGCATCCTCGAGGAGCACCGCGGTGCGATTCAGGTTGAGAGCGCGGAGGGACGCGGCACGACTGTGACCTGCTTCCTGCCCATCGCCAGGTGACGGAACGGCGGAGAGAACGACCGATGCGGAGCCGGATCGCTTCCAAACCGCCTCGGGCCAGATCGGGCATATCGGAGCCCCTCGCGTCCAGATCGGGCGTGTCGGAGCCACTCGCTTCTGTGTCAGGCCACCCTCGGTCAAAGCCGGCCTCGAGGCACCCGCTACCATGACAGCGCGCGTCCTGATCGCCGACGACGAAGACAGCCTGCGCTGGGTGCTGGAGAAGGGCCTGCGCCAGGCGGGTTACGACGTCGTTGCCGTCAAAGACGGCGACAGCGCGGTCCGCGGCTTCGAGGCGGAGCCGTTCGACCTGGTCTTCCTCGACGTGCGGATGCCAGGGCTCGACGGCCTCAGTGCGCTCGCCCGGCTCCGCCAGATCCGCGGCGACGCGTGCGTCATCGTCATGACCGCTCACGGCACTATGGATACCGCGATCCAGGCGATGCAACGTGGCGCCTACGACTACCTCGCGAAGCCCTTCGATCTCGACGAGGTGCTGCTGCTCGCCGAGCGGGCCATGGCGGCGCGCCGGCTGACCCAGGAGGTCACGCGCCTTCGGAGCGGCCTGCAGGAGGTGTGGGAGTTCGGCGCCATCATCGGCCGGCACCCTCGTATGCAGGACGTCTACAAGACCATCGGCCGCGTGGCGGGGAGCGACGTGACGGTGCTGTTACGGGGCGAGTCGGGCACCGGCAAGGAGCTGGTCGCCAGCGCGATTCACCACTACAGCCGCCGCGCCGGGCGGCCCTTCGTCGCCGTCTCGTGCGCCGCCATCCCCACCGCCTTGCTCGAGTCGGAGATGTTCGGTCACGAGCGCGGTGCCTTCACGGACGCGAAGGAGCGCCGGCTCGGGAAGCTCGAGCTGGCGCACGGTGGCACCCTCTACCTCGACGAGATCGGCGACATGCCGGTCGAGCTGCAGACCAAGCTGCTCCGCGCGCTGCAGGAGCGCACGATCGAGCGGCTCGGCGGTCAGGACCCGATCCGCGTCGACGTGCGCGTGCTGGCAGCGACCAACCGCGACCTCGAAGCGCTGATGAAAGACGGACGCTTCCGCGAGGATCTCTATTACCGGCTCAACGTCGTGACCATGAGCCTGCCCCCGCTCCGGGAGCGCCGGCGCGACATCCCCCTCCTGGTCGAGCACTTCCTCGCGAAGTACGCGGCGGAGCTCGGCGAGCGCGGCGTCGCCCCCGAGGCCCTCGATCGCCTGGTCGGCTACGATTGGCCCGGCAATGCGCGCGAGCTGGAAAACGTGATCCAGCGCGCGATGGTGATGGCGACGAGCGGCGTCATCCTGCCCGAGCACCTGCCCATCGGCCCGGTCTCGGCCGCGGCCGCGGTTGCCGCGGACTCGCCGCTCGAGGAGATCGTCGAGCGGAAGCTCATCGAGTGCATGCGCGGCCTGCGCGAGCAGGCCAGCGCCAACCTCTACGATCTGATGATCGGCCTCGTCGAGAAGCCTCTGCTGCGCGCGGTGCTTCGGGAAACCGGCGGCAATCAGGTGCGGGCCGCACAGATCCTCGGCATCAACCGGAATACGCTCCGCAAGAAGCTCGTGGAGCACGGGATCGATCCCGGCGGCCTCGAGGGGTGAGCGCTAACTCGGTGCGGCGAGGAGAGTATCGATCGCGTCCTTTCGGCTGGACCCCGACGAGCTTTACGCTCAGCGTCCCGGGCGTCCACACCGCGATCGTCGGCCTACAAGGCCAGAACGATGGCAGCGGAACGCTGCTGCGTTGCTCCGGGCTGGCGCGCTGCCGCGGAACGAATTCGAGCGGATCCGCGCGCTGCCGCAAGCTCGCCGATGGGTTGTGGGAGGAGCGGTGTGAGGCTCGGGAGGGGGGCGGTAGACTGGCGCTGCCGGCAAGAGGTCTCCGGCGAGGGCCCACTTCGCAGGCCTAGGTTTGGTTCACGCCTTCGACGCAAGCCTTTCGGGGCGGACGCTAGTCGCCAGACCCGCCGGGGTCGCCTACCTGCATGTGAACGTTGTCTCGAGGTTGTCTACCGTCATTTGGCCGTTGGCGTTGACTGTGAAGTGGAGCTTGCTTCGGATGTAAAAGTCATCGCCCAAGACGAAGCTGCCATCTTCCCCTTGACGGATAAGTTGAACCATTTCCTCGGAGGTTGCGTTGGCTGGCACGGAATCGGAGTCCATGATCTGATGGTACGAGTTCTGAGACGGGGCGGCGTACCTCAGACCGGTCACCGTGGTTCCCTGGACGCTCTCGATATTCGTCTCAACGCTGAGGTGGAAGTTGGGCGCAGTCGTTAACGTGGTTTTCAGGTGCAAGAAGCCCGCGCCGGCGAACGCCTCGCCCGTGCACGGATTAGCCCCCACGAAAGTGATCGGCAGGTGCGTGGTCGGCTGGGCAGCCGCCTTACTGGCCGGTAGGGCGAGCGCCACCACCGCCGCGACCAGCACCCCAATGCGCCGTGTCCGCCGCTGCGAGAACAATCTGGAAAGGAACGTCCGCATTATCTTCCCCCGGTTTTGGCGCCTTGTTTAGCTGCTGCAAGCCCTCAGAGAGCCTTCGCTCGCTCGATCACCTCCTTCGGCGCGATGACCTGTAGTGCGCGTACCGTGTCGGAGGTCCTGCACGCGCAGCCTCGGCTCGCAGATTCCTGTTAGGGGAAAGGCCCGACACCACAATCGGGTGAATTCCCCGAAATTGGGCGGGGAAACCCTGATAGTCCCATCAGGGGAATCCCTGACTTTCGGCACCGGTTGGAGTACGATGCGCCTGACGCTCCCTCGGGGAGCGCGTGACCGCACCGATGAGTGGTGACATCAAAGTGAAGTGTCCGGCGTGTCGGGCGGAGACGGCCGCAGACAGCAAGTTCTGCGGTGAGTGTGGCGCCAGCCTGCGCGCCGCGTGTCCCGCCTGCGCTCACGCGAATCCCGCCGGGCAGAAGTTCTGCGGCGAGTGCGGTACCGCGCTCGCCACCGCTCCGCCTGCCCCGGCGTCCCCGGCCCTCGGCCGCGAGCCGCAGCCGGTCGCATTCCGGGAGGCCGCGCCCTCGACGTATACCCCGAAACACCTCGCAGAGAAGATCCTCACCTCGAAGAGCGCCCTGGAGGGAGAACGGAAGCGCGTCACCGTGATGTTCTCGGACGTGTCGGGCTTCACGGCCATGTCGGAGCGTCTCGACCCCGAGGACGTCCACGGGATCATGGATCGCGCCTTCGAGGTCATCCTGACCGAAGTGCACCGCTACGAGGGAACGATCAACCAGTTCCTGGGCGACGGCGTGATGGCGTTGTTCGGCGCGCCCATCGCGCACGAGGACCACGCCCATCGTGCCCTGAGTGCTGCGCTCGCGATCCAACGGGAGCTCGACCCCCTGGCCGACGAAGTGCGACGGATGCACGGTGTCGAGTTCCGCATGCGGATAGGTATCAACACGGGCCTCGTAGTGGTCGGCGCCATCGGCAAGGACCTCCGCATGGACTACACGGCCGTCGGCGACACGACGAACCTCGCGGCACGGCTCCTCGGGCTCGCCAAGCCAGGTCAGATCGTCGTCAGCCGGCGCACCCAGCACCTCAGAGACGGGTTCTTCGTCTTCGAGGATCTGGGCGACCGTCAGGTCAAGGGAAAGGCCGAGCCGGTTCGCGCGTTCGCCCTGATCGGCGAGATGATTGGGCGCACCAGACTGGAAGTGTCGAGGGAGCGCGGGCTCACACCGCTGGTCGGCCGTGATCGCGAGTTGCGGTCCCTCTTCGAGACCTACCGCCGGGCCGCCGAGGGCCAGGGCGCCGTCGCGTTGCTCGTGGGCGAACCAGGCGTCGGCAAATCCCGGCTGCTCTACGAGTTTTTGCATCGACTCGATCCCGACGGAGTCCTCGAGCTGGAGACGACCTGCGCATCGTATGGCCGCTCCATGGCGTACCGCCCAATCGTTGAGCTAGTGAGACGGTATCTCGGTCTCCCCGACGGGATCACCGGCGAGGAAATCCGGAGCCGGGTTGGCGAACAGCTTCAATTCCTGGGCCTGGAGGGAGAGGAACGGTCTTTCTTGCTCGCCCACTTCCTCGGCGCGTCCGCCCCGGTTGAATTTCTCAACCGCCTGTCCGGTCCCCAACTCAAGGAGCGGACCCTCGGCGTGCTCCGTGAAGTCTTTCTCTGCGCGAGCGAGGCAGCGCCACTCATCCTGATCCTCGAGAACATTCACTGGATCGATACGGCCTCGGAGGAATTCCTCGCGCGTCTGACGGCGGGCCTGCCCGGGCATCGTGTCCTGCTGCTGTTGACGACCCGGCCGGGCTACGCGACGTCATGGCTCACCCCTCTGCTGGCCGAGACGATCACCCTCGAAGGCCTCAACGCTGGCGACGTCCAGGGCATGGTTAGGACCTTGCTCACTGCAGAGGAAGTCTCCGAACACCTGTTCAAAATCCTGGCCGAGAAGAGCGAGGGGAATCCTCTCTACGTGGAGGAGATTCTCCGCCAGCTTTTGGAGACCGGCGGGATCGTCGTCGAGAACGGCGAGG
>QHSR01000115.1 GCA_003221635.1 Candidatus Rokuibacteriota bacterium
TTCTGTCCGATGGGGCCGTATATCGTGACCGCCGACGAGATTCCCGACCCGCACCGGCTGCAGGTGAAGCTCTGGGTCAACGGTGTGCTCAAGCAGAACTACAACACGAGCGACATGGCCCACAAGATTTCGCGCTGCATCGAGTGGGTCACCTCGATCCACACGCTCGAGCCCGGCGACCTGATCGCGACCGGCACGAATCACCGCGGGCTGAGCGGCTTCCAGAACGGCGATCGGATCGAGATCGAGACCGAGGGCCTGGGCCGGTTGCACTTCAACATCCGCGACGACCTCAAGCGCACCTGGGGCCGAGAGACACGGCTGGATCGGCAGGAGAAGAAGCTGGAGGGCACCACGCCGCAATTGACCGGGAAGTACACACCCGCTCCACGATAGAGGCGGTGCGCGCCGCCGGCCGTCGCGGGGCTGGGCCCCGCCGGCCGAGGCGCGACTCCGAATACACGAGGGGACGACGGTGGCGTACCCCCGCTCTCGCTTCGAGGTGAGGAGACGCGATGATCGAGCGGCGACCGTTCGGACGAACCGGCCACCTCAGCAGCGTGACGCTCTTCGGCGGCGCCGCCCTGGCCCGAGTGAATCAGGCGGACGCCGACCGCGCGCTGGAGGTGCTGCTACGATACGGCGTCAACCACATCGACACCGCGGCGCGGTACGGAGACTCCGAGCTGCGCATCGGACCGTGGATGGCGCGTCACCGGAGGGACTTCTTTCTCGCGACGAAAACGGGGTCGCGGACCGCCCGTGAGGGCCGCGAGGACCTGCATCGCTCGCTCGAGCGGCTGCGCGTCGACCACGTCGACCTGATCCAGCTGCACTCGCTCGGGCACCCGGACGACTGGGACCAGGCCATGGGGCCCGGGGGCGTGCTCGAGGCGATGATCGAGGCCCGCCAGCAAGGGCTCACGCGCTTCATCGGCGTGACAGGCCACGGCTGGACCATCGCCGCCATGCACCGGCGGAGCCTCGCGCGCTTCGACTTCGACTCGGTGCTGCTCCCCTACAACTTCTTCATGGCCGAGAACGAGCGCTACCGGCAGAGCTTCGAGGCAGTGCTGACCGTCTGTCGCGAACGCAACGTCGCCGTCCAGATCATCAAGTCGATCGCGCGTGGCCCGTGGGCGACTACGGACCGGACGCACGCCACGTGGTACCAGCCGCTCGAGGATCAGGCGGACATCGACCGCGCGGTGCACTGGGTGCTGGGCGTGCCGGGAGTCTTCCTCAACACGGCGGGTGATCTGGCGCTCCTGCCGAAGGTCCTCGACGCGGCGAGCCGCTTCGAGCGCCGGCCGCCCGACGACGCGATGGCGACGATGCTCGACGCGAAGCGGATGACCTCGCTCTTCGGCCTCGCGACCTAGCCCGTCGTGCATTGTAGGCGACCACGACCCTCCGGAGGAGAGACCCGATGAAGATCACGCACGTGACCACCCGCGCGCTGCGCACGCCGGCCGACAATCCGCTCGTCGTGGGGCTGCCCGCCCCCACCGACACGCGCGAGTTCGTCACCCTCGAGCTTGGCACCGACCAGGGCCTGGTGGGCCTGGGGCTGACCTTCTTCGGCGGCGGGCTCACCCCGGCGCTCAGGACCGCGGTCGAGGAGCTCGCCCGGCTCACCGTCGGCGAGGACCCCACCCAGGTGGAGGCCATCACCGCCAAGCTTCGGCGCGCCGCCGGCAGCTCGGGTCCCGGCGGCATCTTCACGCTGGCGCTCTCGGCCGTGGACATCGCGTGCTGGGACCTCAAGGGCAAGGCCATGGGCCAGTCCGTGTGCGCGCTGCTCGGTGGCTTGCGCGAGCGGGTGGCGACGTACGCGAGCGGCGCCCTCATGCGTCCGCATCCGGTCGACTATCTCGCCAAGGCGGGACCCCGGCTCCGGGACATGGGCTTTCGCCAGATGAAAATGCAGTGTGGGAGCGAGCCGACCGTCGCCGCCTCGGTCGAGCGCGTGCGGGTCATGCGCGAGTCGATCGGTGGGGACATCGACCTCATGTGCGACATCAACCAGCTCTGGAGCGTGAATCAGGCGATCGAGATCGGCCGACGCATCGAGCCCTATCACCTCTTCTGGCTGGAGGATCCGACCACGCACGACGACTATCCCGGCCTCGCCCGCATCGCCGACGCGCTGACCACGCCGATCGCGGCGGGCGAATACCACTACGGCATCGTGCCCTTCCGCCACCTGCTGGAAGCGCGCTCGATCGACATCGTGATGATCGACCTCCTGCGCGTGGGCGGCATCACGCAGTGGATGAAGGTCGCCGGCATGGCCGAGGCGTTCAACCTCCCCGTGGTGAGCCACCTCGTCCCGGAGATGCACGTCCATCTCGTGGCGGCGATTCCCAACGGGCTCACCGTGGAGTACATGCCGTGGACGCTCAGGCTGTACGAGGAGACGCCGCCGATCGAGGGCGGCCAGCTCGTCGTGCCGAAGAAGGCCGGGCTCGGGCTCGCGTTCGATCAGGGAGCGCTCAAGCGTTATCAGGTCGGCTGATCGCGGCTACCGCCCGAGCGCCTTCAGCACGAACGTGTTGTCGAACACGCTCCCACAGGAGGACTCCCCATGCGCCTCAACCGCTGGCTGCGTCCGGCGATGTGACGTCTGGATCCACACGGCCGACGCCGCCGCGCGCGGGATCATCGACGGCCAGCCCGTGCGTGTCTTCAACGCGCGGGGAGCGACCCGGCTCCCGGCGCGGGTGACCGACCGCATCGCGCCGGGCGTCGTCTCGATCAACGAAGGCGCCTGGTTCACGCCGGACGCAACGGGCTTCGACACGCACGGGTGCGCCAACGTGCTCACGGCCGACCGGACGTCGCCCGCGGGCGCGGCCCCGTTCAACTCCTGCTTCGTGGACGTGGCGCCGATCTCCTGAGCTCGTCCGCGGCGAGCCGGATTGGCAAACGACCCTGTGACAATTCCCTGGGCGGTTGCGAATCAGAGTAGTGCGTCCGTGACTCGCGCCGGAGCCCGCACGACGATGCGGACGCTTGCGCCGCGCTTGGGTGGGCGCTAGAGTCAGCCGGGCTCCCACAGGAGGACTCCCCATGCGCCTCAACCGCTGGCTACGCCCGGCGATGTCCATCGCGCTGTTGGTCACCCTCATGGGTGCGGCCTCGGCCCAGCCGACGAAGTTCCAGGAAGCGCCCGTGTTGGCGGAGCAGGTCAAGGCCGGCAAGCTCCCGCCGGTGGAGAAGCGGCTTCCCGTCGACCCGCTGGTCGTGCCCGTGGTCGAGCGAACAGGACAGTACGGCGGCGTGTGGCGGCGCGCGTTCCTCGGCCCGGCCGACTCAAACAACTACGTCCGGGTCGTCTACGACGCGCTCGTGCGATTCTCGCCGGACGGCGCCAAGATCGAGCCCAAGATTGCCGCGGGATGGGAGTCCTCCCGAGACTTTCGAGCCTGGACGATCAAGCTCCGCCAGGGCGCACGGTGGTCGGACGGCGCACCGTTCACCGCCGACGACATCCTCTTCTGGTACCAGGACGTCCTCCTGAACAAGGACCTCGTGCCGGCCCTCCCGTCCTGGATGCGCAACGCGGACGGCACGCCGGCCACGGTCGAGAAAGTGAGCCCGACGGCCGTGCGCTGGACCTACAAGCAGCCCAATACGCTGCTGCTGACCGCGCTCGCGAACCAGGACGGCGGTGACCGCACCTACGCCGTCTTCCTCCCCGCGCACTACCTCAAGAGGTTCCATCCGACCCACGCCAAGAAGGACGAGGTGGACAAGCTCGTGGCCGCGGCGGGCTTCAAGACGTGGACGGAGCTCTTCGCCGCGCGCAACGCCCCCCCGGAGAATCCCGAGCGTCCGACCATGGCGGCGTGGATACCGGCGACGCGCGTGAGCAACCAGGTCTTCACGCTGAAACGCAATCCGTACTTCGTCGGTGTGGACCCGAGCGGGAACCAGCTGCCGTACCTCGACGAGGTCCGCTTCACGTTCTTCGCCGACATCCAGGCCCTGAACCTGGCGGCGATCGCCGGCGATTTCGACATGCAAGAGCGCCACATCCAGATGACGAACTATCCCGTCTTCAAGGAGAACGAGAAGACCGGGAAGTACCGTGTCATCACGTGGCCGACCTTTGGCGGGGCCGACGCCGTCGTCCAGCTGAACCAGACGTACAAGGCCGACCCGGACATCGGCAAGCTCCTGGCCACCCGGGAGTTCCGCGTCGCGCTCTCGGAGGCCATCAACCGTGATCAGATCAAAGAGTCGGTCTTCCTCGGGCTCGGCGAGGCCCGACAGGGCGTGCCGTCCCCGTGGCATCCCTACTTCCCGGGAGACCAGTACGCCAAGAAGCACACGCAGTACAGGCCCGACGAAGCCAACAAGCTGCTCGACCAGCTCGGGCTCGGCAAGCGCGATGCGGACGGCACTCGCCTGCTCCCGAACGGCAAGCGCGTCGTCCTGGAGCTCTCCGTGGTGCCGGCCTTCGCCGCCTGGCCCGACGTCGCCCAGCTCGTCGCCAAGGACTGGGAGAAGGTCGGCGTGAAAACCGTCGTCCAGCTGCGGGAGCGCGCGCTGCACTTCAAGATGCGGGACAACAACGACCTCATGACCGAGATGTGGAACGAGGACACCACCGGGTTCCCGTTCACCGGCAATGCGAAGTTCGACCCGCGCAACTCGCCGATCCTGACCCTGGGGCCGCTCTACGGGCGCTGGGCGCAGACCAAGGGCGCGGAGGGTGTCGAGCCGCCGGCATCGATCAAGCGCATCATGGAGATCGTCGATCAGGCCAAGACGGTCGGGCCCGAGCAGCAGGCGAAGCTCGCCCAGGAGCTGTTCCGGATCTGGGTCGACAATCTCTGGGAGATCGGCACGGTGGGCCTTACTCCGATGGTGCAAGGCGTCGTCGTGGCCAACACGCGGTTCCGGAACGTTCCGACGACGCTCGGGAACGACTGGCCCCTCCGGAGCCCGGGCAACGCGCGCGTCGAGCAGTTCTTCTTCACCCGCTAACGGAGAATTTCCAGGGGGGTCGCCCGTGGATCGTCGGTGACGGCCGCCGCGATCCCGCGCTCCGCCGTCCGGGCCGCCATGAAGGCGACGGTCGCCGCCACGACGTCCGGATCGCGCAGGATGCGGCGATGTCCGAGGCCTTCGGTCATGAGCAGATCGGCGCCCGGCCAGGCGCGGGTGATCGCCATGCCGTGCTGCCACGGGATCTCGCTATCGCCGCGGTCGTGGACGACGAGCAGCGGCATCGCCAGCGTCGGCGCCAGCCGGGCCACGTCGAAGGCCGACCAGGATCGCCCCACGCGCTCCTCGATTCGACTCTGCATCCGCTCTCTCACCGCGCGCGAGAACCCAAGCCTCTCGGTGAACCGGACCGCCGGGTCACGCAGGTCCGCGGCGGGGCTGACGAGCACGACGGCGCCGGCTTAGAGACCGTCGTAGAGGGCGCGCACCGCGGCCGTGGCTCCGATCGAATGAGCGATGAGCCCCGCGAAACGCCGGCGCGAGACGGCAACGGCGCGGATCGCCTCGGTCACCTCGGGAATCGTCACGATCCCCGAGTCGGATGCGCCGTGACCTGGAGCATCGAACGTCACGACCGAGAAGCCGCGCGCCACCAGCGGACCGACGAAGGCCCCCAGCTGCGCGCCGCGGCCGCCCCAGCCGTGCACGAGAAGCACGCTCGGTCCTCTCCCCCACACCCACGTCTCGATTCGGCGCGCGCCGACGCGCATCGGCCGCGCGCGTGCGGTGGCGAGCAGATCGATCTCCGCGCCCAGACGGCGCCCACGCGGCGGAGTGAGGAACAGACGCTCCGCGAGCTGCGTCGCGAGCTCCGGGGCGAGCGCCGAGAGCGCGCGGTTGCCCGCGCGGACGAGCGGTAGGAGCCGGGAGCTCCCCGAAGATCGAACGATCGTGCTTTTCTCCATCGCGATGTATTCGGCGTCGGTCATGACGGTTCTCCTCTCCGGGTGTTAGCGGCGCCGGCCGCTCGACGTGGCGGCGGCTGACGGGTGCGCGGCCGTGCGCGACGGCGCGCGGCAGGCACGGAGCAAGGACTCGAACGCGCTGGCAGCGCGAGCACGGGCCTTGGGATCGCGCATCAGGCGCGAGGCGTGCACGAACGCGAGGCCGATCCCCTGGCAGTCGTGGGCGAACTGCTCGCAGTCGAGGTCGGCGCGGAAATGGCCCTCGTGCACCGCGATGCGCGCGGCGCCGGCCAGCGTGTCGATCCAGTCGCGAAGATTCTGGACAACGAAGTCGCGCACCGGGCCCGGTCGGTCGTCGAGCTCGAACGAGGCCGCCATGAACGGGCAGCCCCCGGGAAGGCTCGGCGACTGCTCCCACGCGAGCCAGCGCTCGAACAGGGCACGGACGCGCGGCTCACCGCGGCGGACGGTCAGGGCGGGCTTGACGACGGTCTCGACCATCCGGGCGCCGGCCATTCTAAGGATGTCGAGCTGAAGGGCTTCCTTCGAGCGGAAGTGGGCGAACAGACCGCTCTTGGACATTTCGAGGTCCTCGGCCAGCCGGCCGATCGTCAGCCCCTCGAAGCCGACCCGAGTCGCGAGCTCCAGGGCGCGCGTGAGAATCGCCTCGCGCGTCTGTTCGCCCTTGGTGCCGGCTCGGGGCCTCGCGGGGGTCCGCATGGCGGCTTTCATGGCCGAGATAATAGTACGACCGTTCGGATG
>QHSR01000066.1:0-30581 GCA_003221635.1 Candidatus Rokuibacteriota bacterium
TCATGTAGTGCGAAGCGCCGAGGGCCATCGTGCAAAAGTGTTTGACGCCGTCGATCACGTAGACGGCGCCGTCCCGGCGGATCACCGTCTCCATGAGCAGCGTGCGCGAGAGGCTGACGGCGGGCTCGCTGCCCCAGCTGCCGAAGAGCTTGCCGTGCCGCACCACCTCGTCGAAGTACCGCCCCTTCTGCGCCGCGGTCCCGAGCGCGTCGATGAACCGCATGACCGTCGAGTGCATGTGGACGGTCATCGCGGTGTTGGCGCAACCGCGAGCCACCGCGCGAATGACCGCGACGTAGGTCGCCATGTCGAGTCCGAGGCCGCCGAAGGCGGTCGGGATGGTGCCGGCGAGCAAGCCCTCTCGCCAGAGGTCGCGCCAGCTCTCGACCGGATTGGCGCCGGCGACGTCGTACTCGCCCGCCCGCCGCGCGATCCGCTCGCGCGTCAGTCGCTCCGCGCGCTCGACGATGCTCTCCTGGATCGGGCTCACCGTTGTCCCTCGGGTGCCGTCAGGGTGCCCCAGATGCCACGGGGAAGAAACAGGACGAACGCCATGAAGATCACCCCGATCACGAGCGGCCAGAACTCGATGAACAGGCTGAGGCGATCTGCCAGCACGAGAAAGGTCGCCGCGCCCACGAAGGGGCCGAAGAACGTCCCGGCGCCTCCGAGCAGCGTCATGATCACGACCTGCGCCGAGGTGGTGTAGTAGAGCGAGTCGACGGGCACGACGGTGAGGCGGAGCGCGTCGAGCGCGCCGGCAAGCCCGGCGAACGACGCGGAGAAGACGAACGACAGCAATTTGATCCGGTCGATGTCGTAACCGCACGCGACGGCACGATCGCTGTTCTCGCGGATCGCCTGCAGCACGGCGCCGAACGGCGAGTCCAGGATGCGCTTGAGGGCGGCCACCGCGAGCACGACCAGAACGTAGGAGAAAAAGTAAAAGGCCAGCGGGTGGCGGAGCGACAAGGACATGCCGGGCAGTCCGAGCGGGTGTAGGGGGATGCCGCGCAGGCCGTCGTCGCCGCCCGTGAGATCCGCAGCGTGGAAGGCGATGAAATACAGCATCTGCGCGAAGGCGAGCGTGAGCATCGCGAAGTAGATGCCGCGCCGGCGCAGGCAGAAGAATCCCACCACGGCGCCTCCCACCATCGCCGCGCCGAAGCCGAGGCCGAGGGCGACCCACAGCGACGTCAGCTTGAGCTTGGCCAGCGCGATGCCGGTGCCATAGGCGCCGAGCCCGTAGTACGCGGCGTGACCGAAGGACAGGAGCCCGGTGTAGCCGTAGAGGAGATTGAAGCCGAGGGCGAAGAGGCCGAAGATCAACACCTGCGTCGCGAGCGACTGATACGGGACGAGAAACGGAAAGCCCGCGAAGAAGACGATGAAGGCGACGATGGGATGGGCGGTCACCCACGCCGTCAGCCGGCGGAGCGCCTGCCGGATCACTCCGCCAGCCCCGCCTCGCCGAAGAGTCCGCTCGGCCGGACGAGCAGCACCGCCGCCATCACGACGAAGACGACGATCTCGGCGAGCTTGGGGGCGAAGAACGTCGTGAGACTGACGATCTCACCGATGAGCAGGCCCGCCACGATCGCCCCGGCCAGGCTGCCCATGCCGCCGACCACCACCACCACGAAGCACTCGATGATGATCTCCACGCCCATCTCGGCGTAGACCCCGCGCATCGGACCCGCGAGAACGCCGGCGAGACCGGCCATGCCGATCCCGATCCCGAAGACCAGCAGCCAGACACGATTGAGGTTCAGGCCGAGAGCACGGACCATCAGGGCGTCGCGGGAGCCCGCTCGAATGATGAGCCCGACGTTGGTCTTCTCGAGGAACAACCAGAGCGCCACCAGGACGGCCGCGGTCACGGCGATGACGAACAGCCGGTAGATCGGAAAGTTCATGAAGCCGAGATCGACGGCGGCCGCCAGCTGCTTGGGCGGGTCCACGGTAAGGCCGATCTTCCCCCACAGGAGCTTCACGCCTTCCACCATGGCCAGCGACAGTCCGAACGTCAGCAGCAAGGGGTCGTCCGGACTGCGTCCGTAGAGCCGTCGGATGAGGAACCGCTCGACCAGGAGGCCGAGCGAGCCCACCACCAGCGGCGCCAGGACCAGCGTCGCCCAGAAGTTCTTCGTCAGCCCCATGACGGAGAAGGCGACGTAGGCCCCGAGCATGTAGAAGGCCCCGTGGGCGAAATTCACCACCGTCATCAGTCCGAAGATCAGGCTCAGGCCGATGGCGAGCAGTACCAGAATCCCGCCCAGGACGAGCCCCGTGAAGACCTGGGCGGTGAGCGCGGTCAGCGAGACGTCAGGCACGCCGCTATGCGAACCCTTTCTCGGCGCACGTCCGGTCCAGCTCCTCGTTGGCCGCCACCTTGCCGACGACGTCGAAGAGACCCCACTCGCCCTTCACCTGCTGCGGTGACCGGACCTTGAGGATCCAGAGATCCTGGAAGGACTTGTTGTCGCAGGCCCGCCACCACTGCTTGCCCTTGTAGTGATCGTACTCGCGGTTCTTGCGGAGCGCGTTGGCCACCGCGTCGGAGTCGGTCGACTTCGCCAGTTCGACGCCACGGGCGACTTCCATGATGCCGTTGTAGCCGTAACCGGAGTACGCGTCCGGCGGCATCTTGAACTGCTTCGTGAAGGCTTCGACGTAGCGCTTGGCCTGGGGAATGGTCTCGGCGAGCTCGTGGCAGAAGTGGGTGGCCCCGTAGATGTCCTGGAAGACCTCGGCGCCGCCCTCCTTCGTGTAGTAGAGGAAGTGCAGCGGCTGCGCGATCTTTGCGTCCTTCTTCAGGCCGAAGCTGATCGCCTGCTTCAGAAAGGGGACGTTGTCGGCGCCCGGGGTGACGGCGTAGATCACCTCGGGCTTGGCGGCCTGGATCTTCGGCAGGTGCGCCGAGAACTCGGGCTTGCCGAGGGGATAGGGCGTGCTCCCGAGAATCGTTCCACCGAGCTTGGTGATGGCGGCCGTGAACACGGCGTTGTTCTGCTTGCCCCAGGCGTAGTCGGCATAGACGATCCACCATTTCTTGCCCAGGTTCTGGATGCCGTAGGTGGCCATGGCCCGGCTGGTGATCGTCGGGTTCAGCGCCTCGTGGAAGGTCAGGGGGCTGGTATCGGGCTTTGCGCTGATCTCGTCGGACTGGCTCACCGAGATATAGAGCTTCTTCGCCGCCTTGGTCTGCTCGTTGATCGCCATCTGCACGTGGGCGGCCAGACCGCCGACCACGAAGTCGACCTTCTGGTTCTCGATCAGCTCCTTGGTGCGCTGCGCCCCGACGGCCGGCTTGAGCTCGTCGTCACGGAACAGGACCTCGATCTTGCGCCCCATGACGCCGCCTTTGGCGTTCAGTTCCTCCATCGCGAGCTGCGCGCCTTTTTGCAAGTCGGCGGCGATGGCGGCGAAGGTGCCCGTCAGCGGCAGCGGGAAGCCGATGCGGATCGGCTCCTTGCCCTGCGCGCGCACGATGGCGGGGAAGGCCAGGACGGTCGCCCCGGCCGTTGCAGTCGTCAGGAATCGCCGTCGATGCATCGCCACCTCCGTCGGCGCATCGTGTGTGAAAAGTCTCGAGTGGCGCCGATGATAGGGGGCCGGTCCGCGAGTGTCAACAATCGTGGTCCCCTACTGACCTGAACCTCCCCTGTGATGCGGGTCTTGGGGGACACATCAGCCCCCCGGATGGGGGATCGAGGTCGCCGGGGTCTCCAGAGGGGACGCCGTGACGGTCAGGACAACCTCGATCACGTGCCCACCCCGCAGCGCAGGAACTAATAGCTGTGGCGTAGGCGCTGCGCAACGATGGCCACGTCTTCTCAGTCGTTGCGCGAGCCGATGATGAACGCGATCGCCGAGAGGGCCGAGAAGGTGATGGCATGACCGCCTGGCTCCGGCGGCAGCTCGAGGGGCTCGGGGGAAGTGAGGTGTAGAACATTTTGCATCCTAATGTGAAAGGCTTTGCACGGTCTCCACTCTGCTGTCCCGCCATAAGCTCCTGGGAACGCAGCGAGTGGCCCGGCCGGCATCGCTGGCACGGATCTTCCTTAAATGTTGAGCGCGTGGTCTGTTCGTCGGGGCGGCGGTACTGGCCCTCGAAGCGAACGCGCTCCGGGTGGCGGGGATCTCCGTCGGCCTGGAGCATTTGGGGGCGATGCCCACGAGGGGAGAGACTGGACCCAGATGGAAGACGACGGGGCCCGCGCTGGCGCAGCGAGTAGGGATCGGACGCCTGCTGGCGCGATGACGACCGCGCTCGCCGCTCTCCTGGCCCTCGAGGCCTTCATTCAGGAGCACCTCGATTGCGGCGAGCTGGACAGCGACGTCGAGAACGCTCACGTCTGGATGACATGCACATGCGGGGCGGTGATCACTCAGATGCGGGACCCCCCCGGCCCGTGACTGACCGCCTCGGGCGCCAAGACCGCCATGCTGACCTCAGCAGGAGAGCGCTTCACGCTGCTGGTGGTTGGTTTCGTGTTTGTTGCCTGCACCGCGACTCTGGGCGGACTCCTTTTCACGAGAGCCTCGGCGGCAGACGGAGTCCTGGACGTCTCGTGGACGGCCCCGACGACGAATGCCAACGGGGGTCCCCTGACGGATCTGGCGTCCTATCGCGTCTACTCGAGACCCCCGCGCCCGGCATCGCCGGCGGCTTCAAGGGCGCCGGCGAAGCGGGAGCGACCGGGGCGCCCGCCGCAATCCTCAACGCGGTCAACGATGCGCTGGCCCGCTCGGAGCGATGCTGACCGACCAGCCGATCACGCCGGAGCGCGTTGTGCGGGCCCTCCGGCAAAAGAGATAGCTGCTGCTCGCGTCGTGGAGTACGCTTCGATGCATGAAACAGTGGGGTGCGATCGCGAGCTTGACCGGCGCGCTCCTCGCCACCGCCGTGCTGGCCCCGTGGGCGGCCGCGCCTCCCGATTTCGCGAGTGTTCAGGTGCAACCGTACACGCCGCCGAAGCCGGCGCCCGCCTTCGCGCTTCCGGATCTTGCTGGCAAGACGGTCACCCTCGCCGATCTTCGCGGCAAGGTCGTGATGCTCTTCTTCTGGGCCACGTGGTGACCCACCTGCCGGGAGGAGTTGCCTCCCGTCCAGAAGCTTCATCGAGATCTGAAAGCCCGGGGACTGGAAGTCCTCCTCATCGACTTCAGGGAGGACCCGGACCGCGTCAGGCAGACCGTCAAGGAGCGCGGTTACACGGCACCGGTGCTGCTCGACGAGAGCGGCGACGTGACGGGCAAGGTGTACGGCGTCTGGGGCCCGCCGACGGTGTACATCGTCGATCGCCAGGGCCGGCTGGTCGGGCGCGCCGCCGGGCCCCGATCCTGGGACAGCCCAGCCGGACGCCGGTTCATCGAGACGTTGCTCGACGCCCCCGCCACCCCCTGAGACCCCCGTCGGGCCGGCTTGGGAATTTCCGGGCGCTGATGCTACGCTGATACCCTACGAGTTGTAGCCCACTCGCCGGCAGGCCACCGTCGCCCCGCCGGCCCCGACGGCGGAGACGGAACGCGCCCCGGAGCAGACGAGGATGGTCATGGATCCAACATCGGCTGCTGAAGCGCGAGAGCGAGTAGCAAAGTGGATCGACGAGGCCCGCCAGATCTTCGGTCTCCTGCCGGAGCTGATGGTGGGCGACCACCAGGCGAGCGACCGGGCGAGCGCGGCGCAAAAGGAAGCGGAAAAGCTGCACAAAGAGGTCGAGGACCTCAAGCGGGAGAACCACCTGCTCCGGCTCGAGAAGGACGAGATCGCGCAGGCGATGAGCCAGATCGCCGCGAAGCTCGGGATCACGCCCCGCAGAAGTCCCTTCGAGCGGGGGATGCCTACCGAGACGCCGAAGCCCGCGGAGCAGCCGCGGACGTCCGACCCCGCGAAGCCCTGAGGACTCCCTAAGCGCTTCTGGCCGAGCGGAAGGTACCGGCCGACTGCTTGGCCGACTGCTTGAGGCTCAGCGTCAGATCGTACTTCTTCTCGGTGTGCGGATCGGGATTGAACACCGCCACCCATAGGGTCGCGTAGTCCCTTCCCAGCCCCGGCACCGACGTACCCTCCGGGAAGAGCCGCAGCAACTCTGGCTTGAGGTCGGCTCTGCCGACCGGCGGCATGGTCATGAGCCACGCGTGGTCGGAGTCGTTGCGGCCGTCCAGGAGCTTCACGTCGATCGACCGCGGCTCCCGGAGGTCGGCGGCGATCGCAAAGAATCGTGTGGTCATCGGCGCCACGACAATGGGGAACCGATGGTCGGCGAATCGCTGCCGCTCCTGCGTCAGCCGCTGCGAATTGTGCTCGGGATCACCGATCCGGTTACTCGGATGCGTGAAGATCCGGGTCTCGGTGGTCGACTCGAGAATCCGCGCGTGAGTCCAGAGGCCGGGCTCCGGCACCGCGGCGAGCAGAACGCTCTTGACGAACTCGGGGTACTGCTCGGTCAGCCGCCCCTCGTTCACGAGAACGTTGTAGAGGTGCGCGCCGACGGACCTCGACTGGCCGGAGGCGCCGGGCTGAAACGTCTTGAGACTGTTGAGCGCCTTGTTGACGAAGCCGGCGTAGCGGTGCTCGATGTGGTCGAGGAGGATCGAGTAGCCGTACGCGAGGAGTCCTTCCTCGTAGTCCGTGCTCTTCTGGATTGGGACGCTGAGAACGTAGTTGTACTTCCCCAGCTCTTCCTTGACGGCGTCCGCGAAGGACAACGTGCCCTTCCAGCTCGTCCAGCGCGCCCACGCCGAGACCCACCACTGCGCCGCTTCGTCCTGTGCGGCCTGCTCGACCGCCTCGGCGGCCTCGCGCTGTTCCGCTCCGGTCCTCGCCGCCGGGGCGCTGGCCGTCACGGGCTCCAGTGCCGGAGCGGGCGGCACCGGTGCCGCCACGGGCCGAGCCGGCGGCTCCGGAGCCCTCGGGGCGGCCTGGGCCGGCCGTTCCGCCGCCTGGGCAGGCGGGGCGCCGACCACGAGCTTGCCGCGTGTCACCGCGACCGCCAGGGTCTTGCCGAAGGCCTGCGTCACGGTGTCCTCGAGGACGGCGAACTTCTCGTCGTCGAGCGCGTCGCGTCCCTCGATCATCGAGAGCAGTGCGGCGAATGATGGCGTGCCTTCGAGGAACGCGGGGGCGTTCTCGCCGTCGAATGCCCTGGGGTCGAGCGCGGCCTGGCGGATCTCCCGCGCCTTGGCCTGGCACTGCACGAGCGCCGTAAACTTGGGGCCGTCAACGTGGGAAACGGTCAAGACCCGGTCGAGCACCGCCATGACCTTGGTTCGCGCCTCGGCCAGGGCCGCCCGCTTCTCCTGAAGGGCGAGCGCCCGCACCACGCTCTCGAGCACGGGTCCGAGCGCCTTGAGGCTGTCGATCTCCGACATCCCGGGGGCGTTGATCGAGAGTGAGCGCGCGGCCTCCAGCACTCGCTGGCGGACATCGACGAAGTCGGTACGGATCTTGGTGATCTCGTCGATCAGCGACTCGGCCGGCAGGCTGCCGGACGCCTGGAGCTGTCCCGCCGTCCGGGCGAGCTTCTCTGCCAGGCCCGCGAACTGCTCACTCAGTGCTGCGAGGCGTTTGCCCAGTTCATCGGCATTCAGCGCCATGGGATGAAATTGATTCTAACGCGTGCCACCCCGCACATGTCAAAAGTCCGGGGAGGGCCCCCCGTGAGCCGGGAGCGGCCCGGTGCTCCATGGTCGCGCGATGATAGACTCCTGGCGTGGCGCAGCCTCTCGAAGGCGTCATCGTTGCCGACCTGACACAGAATGTCGCAGGCCCATTCTGTACCCAGATTCTCGGCGACATGGGGGCCGAGGTCATCAAGGTCGAGCGGCCGGGGCGCGGCGACGACGCCAGGGCGTGGGCGCCTCCCTACTGGGGCCAGGAGAGCGCGACCTTCATCGCGCTGAATCGCAACA
Organism: Candidatus Rokuibacteriota bacterium; assembly: GCA_003221635.1. GTDB lineage: Bacteria > Methylomirabilota > Methylomirabilia > Rokubacteriales > CSP1-6 > AR31. The sequence goes on from QHSR01000066.1 coordinate 7,918, forward strand.
AGAAAAGCCTCGCCCTCGACCTCAAGTCCCCGGGCGGGCTCGAGATTCTGCACCGGCTGGTCAAACGCGCCGACGTGTTCATCCAGAGCCTGCGCCCGGGGGCCATCGCCGAGCTCGGGCTCGACTTCGCGGGCGCCACCCGCCTCAACTCGAGAATTATCTATTGCTCGATCACCGCCTTTGGCGCGCAGGGACCGCTACGCCACCTGCCGGGATACGATCCGCTGATGCAGGCCTACAGCGGCCTGATGTCGGTGAACGGCCACCCCGGGCAGGAGCCAGCACGGGTGGGGACGTCGATCGTCGACATGGGGACCGGGATGTGGGCCGCCCTCGGCGTCGTCGCTGCGCTCCGCCAGCGTGACGCAGCGGGGCGCGCCGTCGAGGTCACGACCGCGCTCTTCGAGACCGCGCTGATGTGGGTGTCGTATCACGCCATGGGCTACCTCGCCTCCGGCGAGGTACCCCAGCCGCAGGGATCGGGCACCGCGATGATCGCGCCGTACCAGGCCTTCCCAACCGCCGACGGGTTCGCGATGGTCGGCGCGGGCTCCGACGCCCTGTTCACCCGCCTGGTGGCGGCGCTCGGCTGTCCCGAGCTCGCCGCCGACGAGCGCTTCAAGGACAACCCCTCCCGCGTCAGCAACCGCGCCCCCCTCGTCGAGGCGCTCTCGAAGCGCACGCGCGAGCGCAAGGCGTCCGAGCTCGTCGAAACCCTCCGCGCGAGCGGGGTGCCGGCGGCGCCGATCCTGAGCGTCGATCAGATGCTGGAAGAGCCGCAGACGCGCGACAGCGGCGTGCTCGTCGGCGCGAGCCACCCGCGCCTGCCCGACTACCGGAGCATCGCGCTCCCGCTGACCTGGGACGGGATCAGGCCGGCGGTCCGCCGTGTCCCGCCGCTCCTCGGCGAGCACAGCGGTGACGTCCTCACCTGGCTCGGCTACACGCTCGACGACGTCCGCAGTCTCCGGGGAAACGGCGTCATCCAGTGACCTACCGCCATCTCCTGGTGACACGCTCGGACGACCGACGCGTCGTCACGGTGACGCTGAATCGTCCCGAGCAGATGAACGCCATGAACACGGGGATGGGCGAGGACCTGCTCGCTTGCTTCGACAGCTTCCCGCGCGATCCCGACGTGCGAGCGGTGGTGTTCACCGGCGCCGGCGACCGGGCGTTCTGCGCGGGCGGCGATCTCAAGGAACGCAACGCGATGACCGACGAGGCGTGGCGCGCGCAGCACGTGATCTTCGAGCAGGCGGCGTTCCGCGTGCTGCGATGCCCGGTGCCGGTGATCGCGGCGGTGGAGGGATTCGCGCTCGCCGGGGGATGTGAGCTCGCGGTGCTGTCCGACTTCATCGTGGCAAGTGAAACGGCGGTGTTCGGAGTGCCCGAGACGACGCTCGGCATCTTTCCGGGCATCGGCGGCACCCAGCTCCTGCCGCGGATCATCGGCGCCCCGCTCGCCAAGGAGCTGATCTTCACCGGGCGCCGGATGCGGGCCGACGAGGCAAAGGCGGTGGGCCTCGTCAACCACATGGTGCCGGCGGGCCAGGCGCGCGCGACCGCGACCCAGATCGCGATCACGATCGCGAAGAACGGCCCCATCGCCGTGCGTCAGGCGAAGAAGGCCATCGCCTACGGCGCCGAGACGGACCTCGACACCGCGATGATCCTCGCGATCGAGGCCTATAATGCGACCATCGTGACCGAGGATCGTCTCGAGGGCGTTCGCGCCTTCAACGAGAAACGGAAACCCGAGTTCAAGGGGAAGTGACGATGGCGTCGATCGATCTCGCCCTCACCGAAGAGCAGCGCGCGCTCCGCGCGGGCGTCCTCGAGATCTGCAAGCGGTACCCCGGCGAGTACTGGCGTGACCTCGACGCCAGGCGCGAGTACCCGGAGAAGTTCGTCACCGAGCTCACCGAGGCGGGTTATCTCGCCGCGCTGATCCCCCAGGAGTACGGCGGGGCCGGACTCGGCATCCGCGAGGGCGGCCTCATCTTGGAATCGATCAACTACTCCGGCGGCAACGCCGGAGCGTGCCACGCCCAGATGTACATCATGGGCACCGTGCTCCGACACGGCTCCGAAGCGCAGAAGCGGGAGTACCTGCCCAAGATCGCGACGGGGGCGCTGCGGCTCCAGGCCTTCGGCGTGACCGAGCCGAACTCGGGCTCGGACACCACGAAGCTCCAGACCACGGCGGTTCGCAAGGGCGATCGCTACGTCGTCAACGGCCAGAAGATCTTCATCTCGCGCGTGCTCCAGTCCGACCTGATGCTCCTCCTCGCGCGCACGACGCCCGTGGAGGGAGTGAAGCGGAAGACCGACGGGCTGTCCGTCTTCCTGATCGACATCCGCGACCTCAAGGGGTTCGAGGTGCGGCCGCTCCGGATGATGATGAACCACTCGACGAACGCGCTGTTCTTCGACAACGTCGAGATCCCGGCGGAGAGCCTGATCGGCGACGAGGGCAAGGGGTTTCACTACATCCTGGACGGGATGAACGCCGAGCGCATCCTGGTCGCCTCGGACTCCCTCGGCGACGCGCGCTGGTTCATCGAGAAGGCGGTGGCCTACTCGAATCAGCGCGTCATCTTCGGCCGGCCCATCGGCGCCAACCAGGGCGTGCAGTTCGCCATCGCGCGCGCCCACATCTCGACCGACGCCGCGCAGCTCATGCGAGACAAGGCGGCGGCGCTCTTCGACGAGGGTCAGCCGTGCGGGGGCGAGGCCAACATGGCGAAGTACCTCGGCGCCGAAGCGGCCTGGGAGGCCGGGAACGCGTGCATCGATTGTCACGGCGGCTACGGGTACGCCGAGGAGTACGACGTCGAACGCAAGTTCCGCGAGTGCCGGCTCTACAAGACGGCGCCGGTCAACAACAACCTCGTGCTCGCCTACGTCGGCGAGCACGTGCTCGGGATGCCGCGGAGTTATTAAGAACATCGGGGGGAGCGAGCGCCGCTTCGCGCGGTTCCCCCGGAGACCGTGGTCGGGCTCGCGCCGGCGCGCGTTCTCTGACTGAACATCGGGGGGAGCGCGACGCTCCCCCCGATTCCCCCCTACCGGTCACCCACCGCGGCTAAGCCAAGGATCGATTGCGCCGGCGAAGCCGGCGCTCGAACAGCCGTCACGCGCGGTCCGCGGCGCGCTCTAGCGCGAGCGCGCCGGGGTCTTGCCTTCGAGGAAGGCGCGGAGCATCCACGCCATCTTCTCGTGCTTCTCCATCAGGCCGATGAGGAAGTCGTTCGTGCCCGCGTCGTGATATTTGCTCGCCGCGGCGTCGCCGTCGGCGCGAAGCTCGCGGATGATCGTCTCGTGGTCGGTCAGGAGGTTGTCGAGCATCTCGTCGGCGCCCGGGTACTGGCCGGGATGCTCCTTGAGCCGCGCCGCCTCTTGGAACTCGACCAGCGTCGCGACCGTGTGCCCACCGAGCGCGCGCGCCCGCTCGGCGACCTCGTCGATGACGTCGTCGATCTCCTCGTACTGCGCCGCGAAGAACTTGTGCAGGTCGTTGAACTGACGGCCGACCACGTTCCAGTGGTAGTTGCGCGTCTTCGTGTAGAGCACGTACTCGTCGGCCAGCAGGGCGTTCAGGATCTTGACGACGCTCGCGCGGTCCTTGTCCGGGATTCCGATGTTGGGACTCATCGTGGCCTCCTCTTCTGTTGGATGCGGCCCGGCTGGCGAGGGGTTCGCCCGCCGCCGTGCTAGAGTTCTGGGCACCCTTGGAGGTCTGGAGGATGCCATGAAGCTGCCCGCGCGTGTGACGATTTGTGAAGTGGGGACCCGGGATGGGTTCCAGATCGAGCCCGATTTCATCCCGACCGAGCAGAAGGTCGAGGCGGCGAACCTCCTGGCCGCGGCCGGCGTGGAGCGGATCGAGGTTACCTCCTTCGTCCACCCCAAGGTCGTTCCGCAGCTCGCCGACGCCGAGGCGGTGATGGCGGGGATCAGGCGCCGTCCGGGCACGCGCTACGCGGCGCTCGTGCCCAACGACAAGGGCGCGGTCCGCGCCGTGGACGCCGGCGTCGACGTGATCCACACCGTCCTCTCCGCCAGCGAGAGCCACAACCTCGCCAACGTCAACATGACGATCGCCGAGTCGATCGAGAAGCTCCGCGCGGTCATGCGGGTGGCCGAGCGCGCGAAGACCCCGGTCGGCTGCGGGGTCTCCACCTCCTTCGGCTGCCCGTTCGAGGGCGATGTCCCCCTGGCCCAGCTCGAGAGCGTTGTGCGGCGCCTCGTCGACATCGGCGCGCGTGCGATCGGGCTCGCCGACACGACCGGCATGGCGAATCCCCGCCAGGTCGGGCGCGTCTTCGAGCACCTGATGCCGAGGTTCCCCGGTATCGAGTGGACGCTCCACACGCACGACACCCGCGCGATGGCGATCCCGAACATCCTCGCCGCCATGGAGTACGGCGTCACCCATCTCGACGCCTCGATCGGCGGTCTCGGCGGCTGCCCCTTCGCCCCGGGCGCCTCGGGCAACGTCTGCACCGAGGACCTGGTGCACTGCCTGTCCGCGATGGGGATCGACACGGGGATCGACCTCGACCGGCTGATCGCGGCGTCGCGGCGGGTCCAGGAGATCGTCGGCCGGACGCTCCCCGGACAGATCGTCAAGGCGGGGACGTTCACGCGACGTTACCCGGTGCCCGACACCGTCGCGGCGCGCCTGTCGGCCGCGCGCGCGTGACCAAGCAGGCGCGCCGGATGCTCGCGCTGATGGACCGCGCCACGACGCGCTGGCACATCCCGACCGTCGGGCGGGCCAAGGGCCGCGTCCTCCGCCGGCTCCTCGACCGCCATCGGCCCACCCGCGCGATCGAGCTCGGCTCGCTGCTCGGCTACTCGGCGATCTTGATCGCCGGCTCGATGCCGCCGCGCGGCCGGCTCACGTGCGTCGAGGCGAATCCGTTCCTGGCCGGCCTCGTGCGGGCGAACGTCGCCGAGGCGGGCCTGGACCGGCGCGTGAAAGTGGTCGCGGGCGACGCGCTGCGGGTGATTCCGCTCTTGCCGGGCCGCTTCGACTTCGCCTTCATCGACGCCGCCAAGGAGGACTACCTCGACTACCTCCGCCAGCTCGAGCCGAAGCTCGTCCCCGGCGCCGTCGTCGTCGCCGACAACACGGGCTACTTCCGCCGCGACGTGGCGCCCTACCTCGAGCACGTGCGGACGGGGGGCCGCTACGACAGCCGCGGCTACGACTTCGATGACGACGCCATGGAGGTTTCCGTCCTGCGCCCCTGATCGGCCGGCAACGGGCGCGGCGCCGCACCGACGTAGTCGGCGCGCGGTCGGATGAGCCGATTGTCGGCGAACTGTTCCAGGGCGTGCGCGCACCAGCCGGCCACCCGCCCGACGGCGAAGATCGATGTGCAGAAGTCTGGCGGGATCCCGAGCGCGTCGTACACCACGGCCGAGAAGAAGTCGACGTTCACCGGCAGCGTCGTGCGGGCCCGCATCGCGTCGTAGACGCGCTCGGCGACCTCGAAGAGCTTCTGTCGGCCGGTCGCCTCCGCCATCGACTTCGCCATCCCGCGGAGCACCCTCGCGCGCGCGTCGTCCACCCGGTAGACGCGGTGCCCGAACCCCGGCACCCGCGCTCGTGGGTCACCGCGCTCGTGCTTGGACAGCCCGGCCCGCGACCCGAGGCGCGCCTCGACATAACCCTCGGCGCGCGCGGGGTCGCCGATCTCGAGCAGCATCGCCAGGACGTCCTCGTTGGCGCCGCCGTGGCGCGGCCCCTTCAGCGTCGCGATCGCCGCCACCACGGCGGCGTGAAGATCGGCGAGCGTGGCGACCGCGACTCGCGTCGCGAAGGTCGAGGCGTTGAGCTCGTGGTCGGCATGCAGGGTGAGCGCCACGTCCAGGACCCGCGCGACGTCGGGTGACGGAGCCCGCCCGTCGAGGAGCTCGAGAAAGTACGCCGCGTGCGACGCGGCGGCCGGCGCCGCCACGGGCGTCCGGCCCGTGCGGATCCGCTGCCACGCCGCGACCGTCTCCGGCACGAGGGTCATGAGCCGGAACGCCTTCCGAGAGGGTGGGTGTCGCGCGGGAGCGTCTGGAGCAGATCGGCCACGGCCGCCGGCAGGCCCCGGGCCGCCTCGAGTCGCGACGTGAACCCGGCCGCTTCGGCGGCGGACGGCAGCGCGCCGTGCCAGAGCAGCGCCGTCACGTCCTCGAAGGGAACACTCCCGGCCACGTCGCCGATCTCGTAGCCCCGGTAGTAGAGCCTCCCCGCCGCGCCGTCGACCTGGCAGATCGCCGACCGCGCCGCGATGACGTCCTCGAGCCCCGCCTTCCATGCCGTCTCCATCGCCGCCTCCTCGCCGCCGCCTAAGTTGATCAGTATTGATTATACTTGATTTAGATTGATCGGACCAGGCCGGCCCTCTGGACGAGACCGGCCGGGCCTGCTAGCGTCGGAAGGCGGGGCGCATGATCAGCCTGAACGGCGAAGAATACCTCACGGTCAAGGAAGCGACGCGCCTGCTCGGCGTGAAGCCGGCGACGCTCTACGCCTACGTGAGCCGCGGCGTGCTCCGGAGCTATCGTCAGGGGATCAAGCGCCAGCGGCTCTACCGCCGGGCGGAGGTGGAAGGCCTCCTGCGGCTGGCGCCCAGCGCGACCCGCGCCGCGAACGTCATTCCGCTCCGCGCCCCGACGCGGCGTTCCCGGATCCCGCTCGCCGAGTCTTGGATCCGGGACTGACATGGCAACGCTCAGGCGGGCGGCCTTCCTCAACCCGGGGCGCGATCTGGCCGGTGGGGTCGACCTCGCGCGGCGCGCGGAAGCGCTCGGCTATCAAAGCGTCTGGGTAACCCACGGCTCCGGGCGCGACTCGTTCCTCGTCCTCGCCGCCTACGGCGCCGCGACGACGCGGCTCGGGCTCGGCAACGGCGTCGTCCCGATCTATCCGCGGCATCCGGTCGCGATGGCCCAGGCGGCGCTCACGCTCTCGGAGCTGACGGGCGGGCGCTTCACGCTCGGCCTGGGCGTGAGCCACCGGGCCAGCATGGAAGGGATGCTCGGCCTCTCCCTGCACGAGCCCCTCGCCGTGATGCGGGAGTACGTCGCCGTGCTCCGCGGCGCCGTCGGCGGCACCGCCGCCTTCGACGGCCGGCACTACCGCGTCAAGTGGAGCCTCGCGGTTCCGGAGCGTCCCCCGGCGCCGGCGATCTACCTCGCGGCGCTGTCCAGGAACATGCTCGAGCTGGCCGGCGAGATCGCCGACGGCGTGGTCCTCTGGCTCTGCTCACCGGGCTACGTGCGCGACGTCGCCGTGCCGGCGCTCGAGCGCGGGCGCCGGCGCGCGGGCAAGACGCTGGCGGGTTTCGAGATCGTCGCCGCGGTGCCGCTGGCGATCTCGGACGATGCGCCCGGCGCCCTCGCCGCCTTCCGCACCGAGCTCGCGCGTTACCTCACGCTGCCGTTCTACCGCGCGATGCTCGAGGCGAGCGGCCTCGGGAAGGAGCTGGCCGCGTTCGACCGAAGCGGCGAGGTCGCGGCGGGGTTGACCGGCGCCGTCGGCGCCGTCGGCGGCCCCGAGGTCGGGCAATCGTTCGTCCGCGCCTACCGCGAGGCCGGCGTGACGTTGCCCGCGATCCGCCCGATCACCTTCCCCGACGCTCCGTGGTATCGCCGTACCCTCGAGGAAGCATCCCGCTGGTAAAGCGCAGTGCGCTGCTCGCCGTGCTCCTTGCGGCGGCGAGCACGACCGGGCGCGCGGAAGACGTTCGGGCCCTGCCCGCCGACCGCAGCGCAGCGGTGCTGTACGTGGCCCTCGGCGACAGCACCGTCGAGGGCGTCGGCGCCACGCGCCCCGACCGCACCTACGTGAGCCGGCTGCACGAGCGCCTGCGCGCCGTGTATCCGAACGCGCGCGTCGCGAACCTCGGCCTGGGCGGCGCGACCTCGGCCGACGTGCTCCTGCGCCAGCTCGACCGGGCGATCGATCTGCGCCCCGACCTCGTCACGCTCGCGATCGGCCCCAATGACATCACCACGCGGATGCCGGTCGCGACGTACGAGAAGAATCTCGAGACGATCCTCGGCCGCCTGCGCCACGAGACGACGGCGGTCGCCGTCGTGAATCTGATTCCCGATCTGGCGGTGACCCCGCGCTTCAGCGGAAGCCGCCTCCGCGAGACGGTCGGCCGACAGACGATCGTGTTCAACGAAGCGCTCGCGCGCAAGGGCCGGACGCACGGTGCCGAGTTGGTCGATCTCTATGCCGCCAGCCAGCGCGAAGTCCCCGTGCAGCCCGAGCTCATCTCGACCGACGGCTACCACCCGTCCGACGCGGGATACGCGCGCTGGGCCGAGCTGGTCTGGGCGGGAGTCGAGGCGCGGATCGTCGACAGGTAAATAGAGAGCCTCGACCCGGCGTCGAAGAGTGTAGAGAGGGATGGAGCGTGGGTATCGTCGCCGTTCTCTTGCTGACACTGCTGGTGGCCAGCGTTCCGGCCCCAGCTGACGCGACCGGGATCAAGATCACGGTGCCGAGCCCGACCCCCCACCGCCCTTCCGTTGAACTCCATCACGGCCCGGTGGGCGACCACGTTCGTCGGCGCCCCGGCGTCGTCCCGGGCGCTCCGGTGGTCGTCGTCCCGGTGCCGGTCTACATCACGGCCCCGCGCCGCTGCCTCGAGCCCGGCTACTGGGCGTACAGCTGGATTCCCCAGAGCTACGTCGCGAACGCGTGGATCCCCGGCTACTACAACACGGACGCCCTGTGGGTCGACTGGACGGTTTGCTAGGTCATCGGTTGCCTCGCTCCGGCCTGGACCGCGAGACCCCGCGGAGCGCCATGATACAAATGTAGGCCCATGCGGGCCTACGTCGCGTCCCGCCTCGCCCAGACCGCCCTCGTCGTGTTCCTCTCACTCAGCGCCGTCTTCGCCATGGTGCGCCTCTCGGGCGATCCGGTACTCCTCTTCATGCCGATGGACATCCAGGCCAAGGACGTGAACGAGTTCCGCCAGCGCCTGGGCTTCAATGATCCGATACCCCTGCAGTACGCACGCTTCCTCGCGGGCGCGGTCCGCGGCGATTTCGGCGAGTCGCTGCGTTACCGCCGGGACGCGATGGGCCTCGTGCTCGAGCGGATTCCCGCCACGCTCCTGCTGGCGGGCACCTCGCTCCTGCTGACGTTCGCGATCGCGGTCCCGCTCGGCGTCCTTTCGGCGGTGCGCCGTGACGGGCCGCTCGATCACGTCGTGACGATCGCGACGGTGCTGGGTCAGGCCACGCCCGGCTTCTGGCTCGGCCTGATCCTGATCTATCTCTTCTCGGTACGGCTCGGGTGGGTGCCGACGGGCGGGATGGGCGGCGTCGCGCATCTCGTCATGCCGTCGATCGTGCTGGCGGCGTTCTACGCCGCCCGCATCGCACGCCTCACCCGCTCGGCGGTGCTGGACGCGTGATCGGCAAGCACACGCTGCGCAACTCGGCGATCCCCATCGTGACGCTGGCCGGCCTCGAGGCGGGACAGGTGCTGGGCGGGGCCGTGATCACCGAGACGATATTCGCGTGGCCCGGCCTCGGGCGGCTCACGGTCCAGGCGCTCCTCAACCGCGATTTCCCCGTCGTCCTCGCCGCGGTCTTCTTCATCTCGCTGATGTACACGCTCATCAACCTGGCGGTCGATCTGGTCTACGGCTGGCTCGACCCGCGCGTACGCCTGCGATGAGCTCGGGCGCCGGGATTCCGACGGTCGGACGGACCCCCATCGAGCGACGGGGAGATCGGCGTGCGCGGTTCCCCCAGGGCACGGGCGGGGCGAAGCCCGGGAGACACAGCCCGGTGGGCGGGGCCGTGCGCCCCCTTCGATGAAGAAATGGCTCGGGATCGGCTTGACGCTGACGGCGCTCCTGGCGGCGCTCACGGCCGCGTGGCTCTCTCCTCACGATCCGCTCCGCACCGACTTCCCCCAGAGCCTCAAGCCGCCGGGCGCCGCCGGCCACCTCCTCGGCACCGATCAGCTCGGCCGCGATCTCCTCGCTCGCGTCCTGCACGGGGCGCGCCTGGCGCTGTTCATCGGCGGCTGCACGGTCGTCCTCACCGCGGTCGTCGGCGGGTTGCTCGGCCTCGTCGCGGGATTCGTCGAGCGCTGGCCCTCGGCCGCGCTCATGCGCCTCGCCGACGTCCAGCTCTCTTTCCCCTTCATCCTGCTGGCGATGACGATCAACGCGATCGTCGGGCTCGGCCTGCGCAACATCATCCTGAGCCTTTCGGCGGCGGGATGGGTCGTGTATGCTCGCGTCGTGCGCAGCGAGGTGCTCTCGGTCAAGCAGCGCGACTACGTCCAGGCGGCGGCGGCGCTCGGCATGAGCCGCCCGCGAATCCTGTTTCGCCACGTGCTGCCCAACGTGGCGCCGTCCATCATCGTGGTCGCGAGCCTCCAGTTCTCGTCGTTCATCGTCGCCGAGGCGGCGATAAGCTTTCTCGGATTCGGCGTCCAGCCGCCGACGCCCGCCTGGGGGAGCATGCTGTCCGAGAGCCGAGATTTCTTGTACGTCGCCTGGTGGCTGGCGGTGTTCCCCGGCGCGGCCCTGGCGCTCACGGCCCTCGGCGTCAACCTGCTCGGCGACTGGCTCCGCGACACCATGGACCCGAAGCTCAGGGTCTGAACGGCTCGACGCCGGGGCATGGCCACCAGTCACTTCTTCGCCTACCTGTCGCGGATGAAGTTCATCCGCCGCTGGGGGCTCATGCACAGCACGTATCCGGAGAACATCCAGGAACACAGCCTGCGCGTGGCGCAGATCGCCCACGCGCTGGCGATCATCCGCAACCGGCTCTTCGGCGGCGACGTGAGCCCCGAACGGACGGCGACGCTGGCGCTCTACCACGACACGAGCGAGGTGCTGACCGGCGATCTCCCCTCGCCCGTGAAGGAGTTCAATCCCCAGATCGAGCGCGCGTATCGCGCGATCGAGGCCGCGTCGACAGAGAAGCTCTTCGCGCTGATCCCCGACCCGCTGAAGCCGGGCTACGAGGCCTTCTTCCGACCCGACGCGCGCGACCGCGCCCACCGCGAGCTGGTGAAGGCGGCCGACAAGCTCTGCGCCTATCTCAAGTGCCTCGAGGAGACCGGCGCCGGCAACCCCGAGTTCGCCCAGGCCGAGAAGGCCCTGCGCGCGAGCGTCGAGGGTCTCGACCTTGCGGAGGTCCGCTACTTCCTGGAGACATTCGTTCCGAGCTTCCGGCTCACCCTGGACGAGCTGAACTGAGCGGAGCGCTGGGCTGAACCGATTGAGGGAGACTCTATGCGTCGCGTGAACACGCTGCTCGCCCTCGCGAGCTGGCTCGCCCTGCTGTGGGCGGCCTCCGCCCAGGCCCAAGGCCGCGGCAAGGAAATCGTGGTCGGGCTGGGCGCCGAGCCGCGCACGATGCTCGCCGTGACGATCGTGGACTGGACGACCAACAATATGCTCGAGCACATCTACGACCGGCTGCTCGACCGCGACGCGAAGACGCTCAAGCCCAGGCCGATGCTCGCGACGGGGTGGAAGATCGTCAACGACACCACCTGGGAGTTCGCCCTGCGTCAGGGCGTCAAGTTCCACAACGGGGAGCCGTTCAACGCCCACTCGGTCAAAGCCACGCTCGAGTACGCGCTCGACCCCGCCACCAAGAGCCATTACGCGGCCTCCGCCTACTGGAAGCCCGTCAAGGAGGTGCAGATCGTCAACGACTACACGGTCCGGCTGGTCACCGAGAAGCCGTGGCCGAGCCTCATCGACCACGCCTCGCTGACCAATTCGCTCATGATGCCCGCGAAGGCGTTGAAGGAGCAGGGGGCGCAGGCGCTCGCGCAGAAGCCCCTCGGCACGGGCCCATTCAAGTTCGTCGAGTGGAAGCGCGACGACCGCCTGGTCCTCGAGCGCAACCCGGACTACTGGCAAGGGCCCGCCGATGTGAGCCGGGTCACGTTCCGCTTCATCCCGGAGTTCAGCGCGCGCCTGGCGGCTCTGCTCTCGGGCGAGATCGACGTCATGAAGGATGTGCCGCCCCACGCGATCGAGGCGGTGGACCGGAGCGGGCGCGCCAAGGTGCGTTCGACGGTATCCTCCCGCATCAACTACCTGGCGCTCGTAACCCTGAAACCGGGGCCGATGCAGGACATCCGCGCCCGCCGGGCCATGAACCACGCCCTCGACGTCGACGAGCTGATCAAGCAGGTGCTCAAGGGCCAGGCGACCAGGATGTGCGGTCCGCTCGCGCCCCCGAACGCCGACTTCGTCCAGGTGGAATGCTACAAGCACGACCCCGTTCGCGCCCAGGCGCTGTTCAGGGAGGCGGGGATCGATCCCGGGACGCTCACGCTGACGCTCGACACGCCCTCGGGCCGGTATCCGCTCGACAAGGACGTGTCGCTCGCCATCGCCGCCCAGCTCCAGCGGCTCGGCATCAAGGTCAACGTGGTCGTCAACGAATGGGGCACGCATCTCGACAAGATCAAGAACCGCAACACCGGCGATCTGTTCTTCCTGGGCTGGGGTCCCGCGCTGTGGGGCCAGGGGACGATGGAGCCCCTGTTCAAGGCCGACCAGACCTACGCCTCCTTCGGCAACAACAAGGTGATCGACGAGAAGATCGCGCGCGCGGTGACGATCGTCGATCCCAAGGGACGGGCCGCCGGCTACGCCGAGCTGCAGAAGCTCGTCCGTGACGAGGCGCCCTGGGTCTTCCTCTGGCAGCAGCACGACCTCTACGGCGTGGCGAGCCACGTCGACTGGACGCCGCGCGCCGACGAGAAGGTGTGGATGTACGAGGCGAAGGTGACGCCGCGATGAGCCTGACCGTGTTCACCGATGCAGTCCTGATCGACTGCACGGGCGCCGACCCGGTCGAGGGCGCCGCGGTCGTGGTCGAGGACGACCGGATCAAGGACGTTCTCCCGCGGGGACAGGCCGGCCCCCTGCCGGGGCCGGTGACGACGCTCGACTGCAAGGGCGCGACGCTCATGCCCGGGCTCACCGACGCTCACGTGCACATCTGCGCCGTCGAGGGCAACATCACCGACCAGCACCGGTCCCTGCCGCCGAGCCTCCTGGCCGCCAAGGCGCTCCGCCGCGCCGAAGAATGTCTCCTGCAGGGATTCACGACGGTTCGCGATGCCGGCGGCGCCGACTACGGATTCCGGGAAGCCATCAGCGAGGGGATCTATCCGGGGTCACGGATGCTCGTCTCAGGCCGCTACATCTCCCAGACCGGCGGGCACGGCGACAAGCGTCGGCGCGCGGAGTGGATCGAGCCGATCGACTGCTGCATCGGAATGGTCGGCTCGATCGCCGACGGCGAGGCCGAGGTGCGCAAGGCCGTCCGCGAGCAGCTCCGGCGGGACGTCGACCAGATCAAGATCATGGCCTCGGGTGGCGCGATGTCGCCGTCCGACGAGCTCGACACCACCCAGTTCACGATCGGGGAGATGCGCGCGGCGGTCGAGGAAGCGCGCGCGGTCGGCAAGTACGTCCTGGCCCACGCCTACTCGGACTCGGCGGTCCGGAACGCCATCGAGGCGGGCGTACGCTCGATCGAGCACGGCAACCTGATCCGCGAGGCCGCCGCCAAGGCGATCAAGGACGCCGGCGCGTTCCTTGTGCCCACGATGATCACCTACGAGATGATCTACCGGGAGGGCAAGCGCTACGGTATCGGCGACCATCAGATCCAGAAGATCAACCTGGCGCGCGAGCAGTCGGTGCAGGGCCTGACGTACGCCTACCGGGCCGGCTGCCAGATCGGCTCCGGCTCCGATCTGCTGGGGGACATGATGGTGCAGCGGGCGGTCGAGTTCGAGCTGAAGGCCCAGGTGATGAAGCCGATGGAGGTGCTGCTCTCGGCCACCAAGGTGAACGCGGCGCTCTTCCGGATGTCGGATCGGATCGGCACCGTCGAGCCCGGGAAGTACGCGGACCTGATCGTCGTCGCCGGGAACCCGCTCCGGAACTTGCGCGTGTTCCAGGTCCAGGACAACCTGAAGGTCATCATGAAGAGCGGCCGGCTCGTGAAGCACACCCTGTGACGCGCCCGGCGCCGCTCCAACCGCCGCGCGCGGACGAGGCGATCGAATGACCACGCACAAGGACTCGATCCTGGACCAGTTCACGCGCCAGGCGGTGCCCTTCACCACGGCGCCGTCCATCAAGGACGAAGCGGCGCTGCGGCTCATCGTGGAGGTCAGCGGGGCCGGCCCCGACGACACCGTTCTCGACGTCGCCTGCGGCGGCGGTCTCGTCGTCTGTGCCTTCGCCCGCACAGTGCGCCACGCCACCGGCATCGACCTGACCCCGGCGATGCTGGAGCAGGCCCGGAAAAACCAGGCGGCGCAAGGGCTGACCAACATCACCTGGACGCAGGGCGACGTGCTGCCGCTGCCGTTCCCGGACGGGTCGTTCACGATCGTCACCTCGCGGTTCGCGTTCCATCATTTCCTCGACCCCCTGGCGGTGCTGCGCGAGATGAGGCGCGTGGCCGCGCCCGGCGGGCGGGTGATGGTCGTCGACAGCGCGCCGGCGCCGGACCGTGCCGAGGCCTTCAACCGGATGGAGAGGCTCCGCGATCCCTCGCACGCGCGCGCCATGCCGGTCGACGAGCACAAGAGCCTCTACGCCACGGCGGGCCTGCCCGAGCCACGCGTGACGTGGTATCGGCTGGAAGGCGAGCTGGAAGCCCTCATCGCCCGGTCGTTCCCGAACCCGGGCGACGACGACATCATCCGCGCCCTCTTCCGGGCCTCGCTCGCCGACGACGCCCTCGGCATCCAGACCCGGCTCGAGAACGGACAGATCCGGTACGGATTCCCCGTCGCCGTTCTCGTCGCCGACCGGTGACGGCGATGCGGATCGCGATGGTGGAGTGACCGGGTGATCGAGCTACGACTGGCGCCGATGGCCGCCGTCACCAACGTGCCGTTCCGGCTGGTCGCCCGTGAGTGCGGCGCCGGCCGGCTCACCAGCGAGGAGATCGACGCTCGAGGCTTCCTGGAGGGGAGCGCCCGCACGCGCGAGTTCGCGAGCTTCCTGCCCGAGGAGCATCCGATCGCGCTGCAGCTCCTGGGCGCCGACCCCGACGTCCTCGCCGAGGCGGCGCGACGCCTCGAGGCCACGGGCGCCGACGCGATCGACCTCAACATGGGCTGCCCCGTGGCGAAGATCGTCGCCAAGGGCCAGGGGTCCGCGCTGATGCGGGACCCCCTCGGCGCCGCCGTCGTCTTCCGCACGATGCGCAAGGCGATCGGCGTCGGCTTCACGATCAAGATCCGCGGCGGCTGGGACGACCGGACGGTGAACGCGGTCGAGATCGCCCGGATCGCCGAGGGCGAGGGCGTCGACGCGATCACCGTCCACCCGCGCACCCGCTCGCAGCAATATAACGGGACCGCGCCATGGGACATCATCGCGAGCGTCGTCGACGCCGTCACGATCCCGGTGATCGGCAACGGCGACGTCCGGAGCTTTGCCGACGCGCGGGCGATGGTCGCGGCCACGCGCTGCGCCGCCGTCATGATCGGGCGCGGCGCGCTCGGCGCCCCGTGGGTCTTCCGGGCCGCCGAGGTGGCGCGCGAGGAGCGAGCGCGCATCATCCGGCGCCACGCAGAGCTGATCGACGCGTATCTGCCGCCGCGGACCGCGCTCCTTCAGCTCAAGAAGCACCTGGCCTGGTATGCGCACGGCTTCCCGCACGCCGCAAGGCTCCGCGAGGAGCTGTTCCGGGCCCCGGAGCCCGCGGCGGTCCTCGACGTCTTCTGGCGCGCCTGGTGACCCAGCGCTACTTCGAGGACTTCACGGTGGGCGACCGGTTCAAGAGCCCGTCGCGGACGCTGACCGACGCCCACTTCCTCTTCTTCGCGGGCATGACCGGCGACAACCACCCGATCCACTATGATGACGAGTACGGGAAGAAGACGCGCTACGGCGGACGCCTCACCCACGGTCTTCTTCTCGCGTCTCTGACTGCGGTTGGCGCCTCCACCCTCGCGCCGCTGGTCGAGGAATCCATCGTCGCCTTCGTCGAGCAGGCCACGCGCTTCCGCGCGCCCGTATTCATCGGCGACACGATCTACCCCGAGCACGAGGTCGTGGGGCTCGAGCGCAAGCAGTCGGCGGGCCTGCTCACCCTGCGGGTGGCGCTCCGCAATCAGCGGGGCGAGGTCGTGCTCGAGGGCGAGCACCGCTACCTGATCGCGTACCGCCCGGTCGCCTGACCCGCCGGACGAATCGCGTTGTCGAGGGGCGCCACGGCTGCGCCGGGGCGCCCCGAGCGAGGGGGCTTGGGGGGCGCCCGGAGCCCCCCATGTACCTAATCCCTAATCCGAGCGGCCGCGCGCGGCGATCTCCCACACCGCCTCGACCTTGTCCGCGCGCATCGCGTAGATTCGGTCGTAGAGGTTGATGGTCGGATCGCAGTGGGGCGGGAAGAACTCGACGCGCTCGCCGAGCCGCGGCGCGCGTGAGGGATCGGTGACCGTCAGGCGCCCGTGCTCGTCGCCCGCGAAGCTGTACTCGACGCCCGGACGCTCGACCGACTCGGGCGGAAATGGCTTGTCGGTCGAGAATGCCTTGAGCCCGCCGTCGACCATCGCGCGCTCGGCCGTGGGCACGCTGACGACCGTCGTGACCACCGTCAGCGCCATCTCGAAGTCGGTGTTCATGGCCCCGGCCCGACCGCCGATGCGCCGGTAGTCGATATCCATCACGCAGTAGGAGCCCGCCTGCAGCTCGGTGAGCCCGGGCAGCTCGACGTCGATGTCCCAGGTGCCGGTCGAGCCGCCCGCGACGATGTCGACCGGCAGTCCGCCGCCCTCGATCAGCGCGCGCGTCTCCATGAGCGGGGCCAGCGCCGCGCGCGACGCCGCGCGCCGCGCCTCCCAGCCGATGACGTGCGCGCAGTGGCCCGCATAGCCCTGGAGCCCGCGGAAGCGGAGCGCCGGCTGCGCGGCCACCGCGCGCGCGAGCGCCAGCGCGGGCTCGCCGGGGGCGATCCCGGTGCGCCGGTTGCCCACGTCGATGTCCACCAGGAGATTGAGCGTCACGCCGTCGGCGGCGGCCTCGCGCGCGAGGTCCGCGACGTTCGCGGCGTTGTCGACCACGAGGAGCGTGTCGGGCGCCGCCGAGACGAGCCGCGTGAGCCGCCGGATCGCGGCGGGCGCGACGACTTCGGTCGTGATCAGGAGGCCGCGGACGCCGGCGCGCGCCATCACCTCCGCCTCACCGAGCTTCGCGCACGCGACGCCGAGCGCCCCCGCGGTCACCTGCTGCCGGGCGATCTCGGGACATCGGTGCGTCTTCGCGTGGGGGCGGAGGTGCTTTCCGGCCGCGCGCGCATGCGCGGCCATGCGGCGGAGGTTCCGCTCGAACCGGTCGAGGTCGAGGAGCAGCGCCGGCGTCGGAACATCGTCGCGCGTCATCGGCGCTGGATGTTGCGTTGCTGGATGCCGCTGGAGACGTCATACCCCAGATCCGGACGGCGCGTCCCGGGCCGCGCTGGCTCGCGCATCAGCGTCTCTCCCCGCTGCGCCCGCTCGTACTCGGCCGCCGCACGCTCGGCCTCACCCACGGCCTGGTCGCGTTGCGGCGCGGAGTGCACGATGGGACGTCGGGGTGTCGTCTCGCGCGCGCGTCTGAGCTCCAGGGGAAGTGTGTCCTGGCCGGGTGACGGCTCCTGCGCGCCGGCGGTCAGCGGAAACACGAGGAGCGCAACGAGGGCGCCGGCGACCAGTCGTGACATCATGCGCGTACAGTACACCCTCGCCTCACGATACGCTCACGTCGTCACTCAGCTCGTTCCGGTCGTCGCGCCGCCGGGGATAGTGCTCGGCGAGCGCGCGGCCGAGCTCCGCGATCGCGTGCTCGAGCGCCTGGCGCGGGGCGTTCGCGCGAAGCTCTTCGATCATCAGGTCGCGCACCCGATTCCAGTGACGATCACCGACCCGGCCGTGGATGCCCTCGTCGCCGACGACCGCCAGGCGCCGCTCCTCGACCGCGACGTAGACGAGCACGCCGTGTCGCTCGGCCGTCTTGTGCATGCCGAGCTGCCGGAACACGTGCTGGGCTCGTGACAGGACGTCGGGACGTCTCCAGAAAGGCCGCCAGAGCGGCACGCGGGGCTCCAGATGCACCCGGATCTCCGCCGACGTGCGCGCCTCGGCGGTCGTGATCGCCCGGGTGACCGCGTCGAAGTCCGCCTCGCTCAGGAACCGTCGAGCCCACCTCGGATGCCGGGGCATCACCAGCTCCCGCTCGCGCCGCCACCGCCGGAGCCGCCACCACCGCCGGAAAAGCCGCCGCCAGAAGAGTCTCCGCCGCCTCCCCACCCGCTGCCGCCGTACCAGCCGCCGGGGCCCGAGGAGCCCCAGCCTCGCCGCCCGGCGGTGTAGCCGCGCTGGTGCGACGCTTCCCACGCGAGACCGCCGACCGTGAGCGCCGCGAACGCGAGGAAGAGGATGAGGTAAAGACGCGCCGTGCTCTCGCTCTCCGACTGTCGCCGCCGCCAGGACTCGGCCTCGCGCTGCAACTGCTGGGGCGACCGCGCGCCCGACGGCTTGATCCGCTCGTACACTGCGGTCGCGGCGGCCTCGAGCCCGGCCGCGTAGCGCTGCTCGCGGAAGCGCGGCGCGACCGCGCCGCGGATGATCTGTCCGGCTTCGGCGTCGGGCAGCACCGCTTCGAGCCCGTACCCGACCTCGAGTCGGAGCTTGCGCTCCTGGACGAACACGACGAGGAGGACGCCGTTGTCGAGGCCTTTCTGGCCGAGGCGCCACTTCTGGAAGAGCGAGCTCGCGACGTCCTCCAGATTCTCACCCTCGAGCGATCGGAACACCGCGATCGCCATCTGCGTGCCCGTGGCTCGCTCGCGCTCGGTCAGGAGCGCTTCGAGCCGCGCGCGCTCGGCCGCCGTCAGGAGCCCGGCGTAGTCGTTCACCCGGCCGGTCGGTACCTGCGGCAGAACGAGGGCGACGGCGAGGACAGCCGCGAGGAGCAGGCTAGAACTTCACCTTGGGGACGGTGGCCGCGTCGGGTGCCGCTTCGAAGAACGCCTTGGGGTGGAAGCCGGCGACCCCGGCGATCAGCGAACCCGGGAAGAGGCGCCGGCGCGTGTTGTACTCGCGGACGGCCTCGTTGAACCGGCGGCGCTCGACGGTGATCCGGTTCTCGGTCCCCTCGAGCTGGGTCTGCAGGGCGAGGAAGTTCTGGTTCGACTTGAGCTCGGGGTAGCGCTCCACGGTGACCAGGAGCCGCGAGAGCGCCCCGGAGAGCTGGTTCTGCGCGGTCTGGAACCGCTCGAGCGCTTTCGGGTCGTTGAGCGCCTCGGGCGTCAGCTGGATCGAGGATGCGCTCGCCCGCGCGCGCGTGACCTCCTCCAGCACCGTGCGCTCCTGCGCCGCGAAGCCCTTCACCGTCTCGACGAGGTTCGGAATGAGGTCGGCGCGCCGCTGGTAGACGTTCTGCACCTGCGCCCACTTCTCGTTGACGCCCTGATCGAGCACGACGAGCTGGTTGTTGATCGAGATCGCCCACGCGGCGACACCGCCGACGAGGACCACGAGGACGACCAGGGCGATCAGGAGTCCGCGCGACATGCCCGAGATGATTATATACTGGCCGCCACCGGCTCGCGGCCAAGGAGGCTCATACGGACAGCCCGGAGCGTCTGCCCGAGTATCACGTCAAGGCTCGGAACACGTCGGCAAGCTCCGAGAACAAGATTCACGACGATCGGATCGCGCGCCAGTACGGTTTCCGCGGCGCGCTGGTGCCCGGTGTGACCGTCTACGCGTACCTCACGCATCCCCTCGTGGAGGCGTTCGGCGCGGCCTGGCTCGAGCGCGGGACGGCGAGCGTGCGATTCGCGAAGCCCGTGCACGACGGCGAGGAGGTCCGCGTCTCCGGGGCGGTGACGGCGCACGACGCCCGGAGCCTCACCGCGACGGTTTCGGCGTCCACCGCAGTCGGCGGTGAATGCGCGACGCTGACGGCGACGCTGCCGGCCGGCTCCCCGGTTCCGTTGAACCTCGCCCTCTACCCGGCGGTGCCGCTGCCGGCGGAGCGACCCCTGGCGACCCGCGAACATTTTGCGAGCCTCGACGCCCTGGGCACGCCGGTCAACGCATACGACGAGGCGCGAGCCGCCGAGTACCTCGATCGCGTCAGCGACACGCTCGCGTTCTATCGCGGAGCGCGGGGCTGGACCCATCCCGGGTTCTTCCTCGACCAGGCCAACGAGGCGCTCTCGCAGAACGCCCTGATGAGCCCGTGGATCCACGCCGGCAGCGTCGTGCGGCACCTCGGCGGCGCGCGCGTCGGCGAGACGCTGGCGACGCGCGGCCGCGTCCGCTCGCTCTTCGAGAAGAAGGGTCGGCAGTTCGTCGAGGCGGATCTCGCCATCGTCGCCGGCGACCGACCGCGTCCGGTCGCTCACGTGCTGCATACCGCGATCTACTGCCTCCCGTCCGCGCGTTGATTCGGGCTGGCCGGCGTGCTAGAAACGTCCATTCACAGGAGGCCCACCGATGGACCTGACCTACGCGCCTGAGGATCGGGAGTTCCGCGCGGCGACCCGGCGCTGGCTCGAGGCCAACGTTCCCGGGGACGATCTGAAGACCCTGGCCGAGCGCAAGGCGTGGCACCGAAAGCTCTACGAGGCGGGGTACGTCGGGATGCTCTGGCCGCGCGAGTACGGCGGATGGGGCGCGACCCCGATGCGACAGGCGATCGTGCAGGACGAGATGGCGCGGGTGAGCGCGCCGCCCCCGATCAACGGGCTCGGCATCGGGTTCATCGGCCCGACGATCATTGTGCACGGCACCGAGGCGCAGAAGCAGCGCTATCTCAAGAAGATGCTGACCGCCGAGGAGATCTGGTGCCAGCTCTACTCCGAGCCGAACGCGGGCTCGGACCTCGCGAGCCTCAAGACGCGGGTGGAGGATCAGGGCGATCACTTCCTCGTGAACGGCCAGAAGATCTGGACCTCCAGCGGGCCCATCTCGGACTGGGGCATCTTGCTCGCCCGCACCGACCCGAAGCTGCCGAAGCATCGGGGCATCACGTGCGTGCTCCTCAACATGCGCCAGCCCGGTGTCGAGGTCCGCCCGCTCAAGCAGATCACCGGCAGCTCGCTCTTCTCCGAAGTCTTCATGACGAACGCCCGCGCGGAGAAGTCCGATCTGATCGGCAACATCAACCAGGGATGGGAGATCGCGCAGACCACGCTCGGCTTCGAGCGCGGCGGCAACTCGCTCGGGCGGGTGACGCGCTACGCGACCGCCTTCAACCAGCTCGTGAAGGCGACGAAGGAGCTCAAGCGGGGTGGCCGGCCGCTGCTCGAAGACCCGGCGGTGCGGGCCAGAATGGGTCGTATCTACGCGGACCTCGAAGTGCAGCGC
The DNA here is from genome assembly GCA_003221635.1 of Candidatus Rokuibacteriota bacterium. GTDB lineage: Bacteria > Methylomirabilota > Methylomirabilia > Rokubacteriales > CSP1-6 > AR31. The sequence goes on from QHSR01000066.1 coordinate 29,324, forward strand.
TATGCCGCCCTGCGGGTGCTCTCGGCCCTTCAGAAAGGGGACGCGCCGGGCGCGGCGTCATCAATCACCAAACTGTCGTATACCGAATTCGAGAAGCGCTACTACGAGCTCGCGCTCGAGATCCTCGGGCCCTTCGGACAGCTGATGGTCGCGCGCGAGGAGTTCGAGGAGGTCGACTCCTCCTCCGGCGAGCCCGGGACCTTCGCGACCGCCTTCCTCTGGTCGCGCGCCGGCACGATCTATTCCGGCTCGTCTGAGATCCAGAAGAACATCATCGGCGAGCGCGTGCTCGGCCTGCCGAAGGAAGTGCGCGCCGATCGCCTGAAGGTCTGACCCCATGGACTTTTCATTCAGCTCCGACCAGCAGCTCCTGAAAAATTCGGCGCGCGCCTTTCTGGACGAGCACTGCAAGCCGGCGGCCGTGCGGCTTCTGTGGGACGACCCGCGGGGCGAGAGCGACACCATGTGGAAGGAGATGGCCCAGCTCGGCTGGCTCGGCCTCTCGCTACCCGAGGCCTACGGCGGCAGCGGGCTCGGCATGGTCGAGTCGGCGATCCTGCTCGACGAGCTCGGCCGCGCCGCGTATCCCGGGCCCTACTGGCCGACCGTGCTGGCCGCCGCGGCCGTCGAGACGGCCGGGACCGACACCCAGAAGAAGCGCTGGCTCTCGGCGATCGCGACCGGCGACGCCCGCGCGACGTTGGCGCTGCTCGACGCGGATCTCGACTGGGATCCCGGGACGATGTCGGCGCGCGCCGAGAAGACGCCCAGGGGCTGGTCGCTCTCCGGCACGAAGCGCTTCGTTCCCTGGGCGCACGTGGCCAACCTACTGCTGATTCCCGCGCGCGCGCCCGAAGGGCCGACCCTGTTCCTCGTCGATCCCTCGGCGTCGGGCCTCACCCTCTCGCCGGTCCAAGGCATGGATCCCGCGACGCGCTGGGTGCAGATCGACATGGACCAGGTGCCCGCGGCGACGGACGCCGTGCTCGGGACCGTCGGCCAGGCCGAGCCCTTGCTCGCGAGCCTGGTGCGGCGCGGCGCGGTCGGCGCGGCGGCGGAAATGCTGGGCGCCGCCCGCCGGTGTCTGGACATGGCGGTCGGCTACGCCAAGGTACGCGAGCAGTTCGGCCAGCCGATCGGCTCGTTCCAGGCGATCCGCCACAAGTGCGCCGAGATGCTTCTCGAGATCGAGAACTCGCACTCCGCCGTCTACTACGCCGCCTGGGCGCTCGACGCCCATGCCGAGGACGGAGAGCTC
>QHSR01000066.1:30622-33718 GCA_003221635.1 Candidatus Rokuibacteriota bacterium
TGGGAGTATGATCTGCACATCTACATGAAGCGCGCGAAGGCGCTCGAGCCGATGTACGGCGACGCCGACTACCACCGCGAGCAGATCGTCCGGCGCGTCGCGAGGTAGCCGGAGCCTCGCGCGCCCCGTGTCCCTGCCCGCGCCCCCGCTCGACGCCGTCCGCGTCGTCGATCTGACGAGCTACATCGCGGGCTCGTACGCGGCGATGCAGCTCGCCGACCTCGGGGCGGCGGTCATCAAGGTCGAGGCCCTCGAGGGCGACTCGTTCCGCGAGTTGCCCGGCTTCTTCGGATGGAACCGCGGCAAACGCTCGATCGCCGTCAACCTCAAGACTCCCGAGGGATGCCGGATCGTCCACCGGCTCGCCGAGGGCGCCGACGTCGTCATGGAGAACATGCGCCCGGGCGTCGCCGAGCGTCTCGGCGTCGGCTACGAGCGGCTCAGCGCGATCAACCCGCGCCTGATCTACTCCTCGGTCACGGCCTTCGGCTCGACCGGGCCCGACGCCGACCGTCCCGGCTTCGATCCGATCTTCCAGGCCCTGGGCGGCCTGATGACGCTCCAGGGTTTCGGCGGACCGCCCCAGTACCAGCGGACCGCGCCGACCGACTACTACACGGCGGCGCTCGCCACCCAGGGGATTCTCGCGGCGCTCTTCACGGGCGAGCGCAGGGGCCGGGGCCAGCGCGTGGAGACGTCGCTGCTCCGCGGCGTGCTGGCGCTCCAGGCGGGCGTGGCCATCGACTATCCGAGCAAGCCGACGCTCATCCGCGACAACCCGACCTACCGCCTCTACCAGGCGGGCGACGGCGCCTGGTTCTTCCTCGCGGTCGGCAACCAGACGTTCTGGACGAAGCTCTGCAAGGCGCTCGACCTCGAGCATCTGGCCGACGATCCGCGCTTCGCCTCGTGGCTCGCGCGACTCGAGAACAACCAGGCCCTCCTGCCGCTCCTCGACGCCAAGTTCAAGTCGCAGCCGCGCAGCCACTGGCTCGAGCTGCTCGCGAAGCGCGACATTCCGGCGGCGCCGGTCCAGACCGTCGCGGAGTTCATGCAGCATCCGGCCGTCCACCACCACGACATGGTCCACGAGTACGAGCATCCGGAGGTCGGACGCCTACGCATGATGGGGCAGCCGATCGCCTTCGGCGGGACGCCCACCCGAGACCCGGGACCGCCGCCGACGCTCGGCCAGCACACCGACGCCGTGCTGCGAGAGCTCGGATACACCGACGCGGAGATTGTCGGCCTCGTCGCGCGCGGGGTCTGTCGCCGATCACACCAGCCGGGAACCGACCGGGAGGCGCCCGAGCGATGACGTACGAAGCGATCCGCTACGAGCTGACCAATGGCGTCGCGACGATCACGCTCAACCGTCCGAACGTCCACAACGCGATGAACGAGCGGATGCGCGAGGAGCTGACCCGTTGCTTCGGCGACCTTGCTCGGAGCGACGAGGCGCGCGTCGCCGTCGTCACCGGCACCGGTGAGCGCGCCTTCTCGGCCGGCGCCGACATCCGCGAATTCGTCGCGCCGCAGGTGCCCGTTCGGTTCCGGGAGCAGCGGCGGCGCGTCGACTTCCGCGCCGCGATGGACCGCTGCGGCCAGCCGATCATCGCCGCGATCCGTGGCTTCGCGCTGGGCGGCGGTCTCGAGCTGGCGCTGGCCTGCGACATCCGGATCGCCGGCGAGGACTCCCAGCTCGGCCTCACCGAGGTGAATCTCGCGATCATCCCGGGCGGCGGCGGCACGCAGCGCCTGCCCCGGCTGGTGGGTCGCGGCAAGGCGCTCGAGATGATCCTGACCGGCGCGCGCATCGACGCGCGCGAGGCGCTCCGGATCGGGCTCGTCGAGCGCGTGGTCCCGGCGGGCGAGGTTCAGGCCTCCGCCCAGGCGCTCGCGCGGATGCTCGCGGAGAAGGCGCCGGTGGCGCTGCGCTACGCGAAGGAGGCGGTCGTGAAGGGGCTCGGCCTGCCGCTCGACGACGGCCTCCGTCTCGAGAACGACCTGGCGACGCTCCTCAGGACCACCGAGGATCGCATCGAGGGCGCGAAGGCGTTTCTCGAAAAGAGAAAGCCGCGCTTCACCGGCCAGTAGTGGCGCCGTTCGCCTACTACGGACGGCTCACGCGCTCGCAGCAGGCCGTCTACCGCAAGAGCGACGCCCTCGTCGAGATCCGCCTCGAAGATCCGACGTCGCTCCACGCACGCGTCGCGGCGCTCGAAGCCGCGCTCAACACCGAGGAGCGCGCCGCGACCGAACGGGCGAGCCAGGAGCTGATCGCCGGGCTCACCGACGCCATGGGGCTCCCGGACGTGCGGGTCGAGGTCCTCGCCGCGCGCCCCCACTCGCGCTGGGGTGAGCTACACGGTCTCTATACGCAGGAGCGCGGCCGCAAGCCCAAGATCCAGCTCTGGATGCGGACGGCCAAGAAGAAGCGGGTTGTCGCGTTCCGCTCGTATCTGCGCACCCTGCTCCACGAGGTCGGTCACCACGTCGACTACACGGGGCTCCGGCTGCCGGAGTCGTATCATACACAGGGCTTCTACAAGCGCGAGTCGAGCCTGTTCCACCAGCTGGTGCCCGAGGCCAAGGGGAGAGTCACGATGCCGACGATGGAAGAGTACGCGAAGCTACCGGCCGAGGATCGGATGCGGCGCATGGCCCGCACCGCCGACGAGCTCGCCGCCGCGATCCGCGGCCACGACGACGCGACCCTCGCGCGCCGCCCCGACGCCAAGAGCTGGGCGGCGAAGGAAGCGATCTGCCACCTGCGCGACGTCGAGGAGATGTTCATCGGCCGGTTCGGGATGATCCTCGCGATGAACGATCCGAAGCTCGCCTTCGATCCCACGACGCCCGATCGCTGGGCCGAGGAGCGGCAGTATCTGAGGAACGATGCCCAGCTCGCGCTGGCGGCGTTTCGCACGCGCCGCGACGAGTCGCTCGCGCTGCTCCGCACGCTGACCCCCGAACAGTGGAAGCGCGCCGGTGTGCACGCCACCCGCGGGCCCATCACGATCAACGACTTCGTCACGTTGATGGCGTGGCACGACGACAACCACCTCGACCAGCTCAAGCGCGCGCTCGAGGGCA
>QHSR01000067.1:0-5988 GCA_003221635.1 Candidatus Rokuibacteriota bacterium
AAGAAAAGGCCGTGAGGATGTTGAGCGAGTGAGGACTTGAACTCGTTCCATGTTCGAGGAACATTCGAATGTTCCTTAAACACGGAGCGAAAAAAGTTAACAAAATCGAACTGGTGGCCCCAACGGGATTCGAACCCGTGTTTCAGCCTTGAGAGGGCCGTGTCCTGGGCCTCTAGACGATGGGGCCGGCTGAACGCGACAACGACGCTACCCGAAATTTGTTGGCTGGGGGAGGAGGATTCGAACCCCCGCTACGTGGTCCAGAGCCACGCGTCCTACCACTAGACGATCCCCCACCAACGCCCCAACCTTACCACACCCCCCGACGGCTCAGCGGATCGCCGTCTTGAGCGTGCGGCTCGGGCGGAAGCGCGGGACCTTGGTCGTGGGAATCTGAATCTCCTTGCCGGTGCGCGGGTTGCGTCCGTTCCGAGCCGCGCGACGGGTGACGACGAACGTACCGAATCCGGAGATGGTGACGCGGCGACCGCGGCGGAGCGACTCGATGATGCCGCTGACGAAGGCATTCATGGCGCGCTCCGCGGACGTCTTCGAGCCCCCCGCATTCTTCGCCATGATCGCCACCAGCTCGGCCTTGGTCATCCCGCACCTCGCCCCCTCTCTAGCCTGCTAGGGCGACGGTGTCAATCAAGTTGTGACCCGGCGCACGGCATCGAGGAAGAACGCGGGCGGGAACGGCTTCTCGACGACGAGCGCGCCCGCCTCCCGGAGGAACGTGAACGCCTCGCGGTTCGCGGTGTCGCCGGTGATGAAGATGAAGCGGCGGGCGAGCGAGGGATCGTCCTTGGTCGCGTCGCGATAGAACTCCTCGCCGTCGCCGTCGGGCATGCGGATGTCGGACACGATCAGGTCGTAGCGCATGCGGCGCACGCGCTGGAGCGCCTCGTGGCCGCCGGTGGCGACGTCGACGCGCCAGCCGGTCTGGCTCAAGATCGTCACGATCAGATCGAGCACGCTCGCCTCGTCTTCGACGACGAGCGCGGCGCGGCCGTCGCCCGTGACGACCATGGGCGAGCCCGCCGGCGCCGCGCGCCGCGCGGCCGCGGGCTGGGCGACCGGCAGCTCCAGCCGGAACACCGTCCGGCCCGGGCGGCTCGCGACGACGAGGTGGCCGCCGTGCTCCTCGACGATCCCGTACGAGACCGAGAGGCCGAGGCCGGTGCCGGTCCCGACGGTCTTGGTCGTGAAGAACGGCTCGAAGACGTGCGGGAGCGCCTCCTGCGGGATCCCCGGGCCGTCGTCGACCACCTCCGCGTACACCGAGTGCCCGTCGCGGCTCACGCCCGTGGCCAAGATGATGCGGCCGCCGTTCTTGCCTTCCAGCATGGCCTGCTCGGCGTTCAGCATGAGGTTCAGGAACACCTGCTCGAGCTGGTGCGGATCGGCCAGGACCGCCGGCAGGCCGCGGCTGAACTTCTTCTCGACGGCGATCGCCGAGATCTGGAGCTGATTGATGCGCAGTCCGAGGGTCTGCTCCATGACATCGTTCAGGTTAACGGTGGTGCGCTCGGCCGGGCGCTGGCGGGCGAACAGCAGCAGGTTCCGCACGATCTTCGCCATCCGGTCGGCCTGGGCCACCATCAGCTCGATCGGCCGCAACACGGCCGTCGGCACCTCGCGGGCGAGCAGGAGCTGGCCGTAGCCGACGATGACGCTGAGCGGGTTGTTCAGCTCGTGGGCGACGCCGGAGACGAGCTGGCCGAGCGCCGACATCTTCGCCGCCTGCACGAGCTGCACCTGCTTCTCCCGCAGCCGCACCAGGCTGTCGCGCGCGCTCGCGTACAGGCGGGCGTTCTCGAAGGCGAGCGCCGCCTGGTCGGCGAGGGCTTCGAGCGTCTGCAGCTCCTCGCGCGAGAACGTGCTGCCCGGGTCGGCCCCGAGGCCGAGGGCGCCGATCACCCGTTCGTGCGTGAGGAGCGGCACGCCGACGACGGCCCGATAGCCGCTGGCGCGAATGCGCCCGCGGACCCAGGCCGAGAGCTGGATGGCCGGATCGGCCAGGATGTCGCTCGTGGTGACGATCCGGCGCTCGGCGACGGCGCGCCCCACCGCGCCCTCGCCCGCCTTGAAGACCAGCTCGCGCATGATGTCGGCGTCGGCCCCGTAGGTGGCGAGCGCGCGCAGCGCCCCGTCCTCGGGCTCGAGCAGGAAGACGCCGGCGGCCCGCGCGTTGACCAGCTCGGCGGCGCCCTTCGCCAGCAGCTTGGCGATCGGCTCGGCCTCCAGGGTCGACGTCAGCTCACGAGCCAGGCGCGCCAGCACCTCGGCGACGTCGCGCCGCCGCTGCGCCTCGCGGTAGAGCCGGGCGTTCTGGATGGCGATGGCCGCCTGGGCGAGGAAGAGATCGACGAGATCCTGCTTGTCCTTGCCGAAGCGCAGTGGCTCGGAGTGGTTGAGCGCCATGACCGCGAGCAGCTCTTCGCCGGCGAGCACCGGGTAGCCCGCGAAGGTACGGAGCCCCCACCGTTCCGACCAGGCGCGGTTCAGGACTCGCTCGTCGGAAATGATGTCGTCCAAGATCAGCGGGGCGTGGCGGCGGGCGACCCAGCCGACACCGCCCTGCTCATAGGTGATGAAGCGTGGCGAGAACTCGTTCGTCATCTCGAGCGGGAAGCCACTGGTGAACGAGAGGGTGCGGCGCTGCTCGTCGGCCAGCCAGAAGGTCGCCAGGCGCGCGCCGGTGAGCTCGGCGGCCGACTCGGAGATGGTTCGCAGCAGCGCGTCCAGGTCGAGCGCGCTCGAGATGCGCCGGTTGACGGTCGTCAGCGCCCGGATGCGGGCGGCCTCGTCGTGCTCGGCCTCGTAGAGCGACGCGTTCCGGATCGCGATGGCCGCCTGCTTGGCCAGGAACTCGAGCGCGGCGATCTCCTCGCTTCCAAACGTGCGCTCGGTCCAGTAGTGGACGACCAGCGCGCCGAGGATCCGATCCTTCGCGGCGAGCGGGGCCGCCGCGGCGGCCTTGAAGCCCTCGCGCTCGATGTCGGCGCGGCGCGCGGGCTCGAGCCAGAGCCTCGGGTCGGTCAGGAGGTTCCGGGTGGCCACCGTGCGCCCCTCGCGGACCGCCACGCTGATGGGGCCGCCACCGATCGGGATCGCGCCGCCCCCCGCGTACTGCTGGCTCAGGCGACCGGCCGCCCGCATGACGCGAAACTCGGTCGACGCGGTGTCGCCCAGGACGACCATCGCCGACTCGGCGCCCATGACCTCGAGCGCCTTGCCGACGATGGTGTCGAGCACCTCGTTGAGGTCGAGCGACGAGGTGAGCGACTGGCCGATGGCCTCCATCGCGTGCAGCAGGAGCGCGCGGCGCTGGGGGTCGCTGACGTCGGTGAAGAACGCCGCCGCGCCCGCCACCTGGCCCTCGGCATCGCGCCACGGGACGCAGCGCGCCTCCAGCCAGATGGGCCGGTCGGCGCCGGGCGTCGTATGCGGTAGCTCGACCGTCTCGGGTGTCTCGCCCGCGAGGGCGCGCCGCACAAGTGGGCCGAGCGAGGCGTCGCGGAACAACGGCAGGACCGACTCCGCGTGACGACCGACGGCATCGAGCCGCGTCACTCCCGTCAAGTGCTCCATGGACGAATTCCACTCGAGCACTTCGAGCGCGGGATCGAGGACGACGAGCGCTTCGCTGAGGCTGTCGAGGAGGCCACCGCCTACCTCGTGCTTCTTCGGAACGCGCGTCATCCCCCGAGTATGACTGGAGCCCCGGGCCCTACGCAATCCTATGCAATAATGACGCGGCAATAATGACGCGCATGCGATCGCCGTGCGACACCTCGACGCGCGTGGCGAGGGCCGGCTCCTCGCTGCTGGCGTTCGTCCTACCACGGATGGTGTTGGCGCTCCCGCGGGCGGGCCTCCGGCTGCGGAACCCTCGTCCTCGTCCCTCCGGAGTGAGCGCGCTCCTACCGGGGTGAGCTTCACCGATCTCCGGGAGTTCGTCGGGCACCTCGAGAAGCACGGTCGGCTGCGCCGGGTCACGGCCCCCGTCTCACGGGACCTCGAGATTACCGAGATCACCGACCGCGTATCGAAAGGCCCGCCCGAGCGGAATGTGGCCCTGCTGTTCGAGCGCGTCGAGGGCGCCGACATGCCCGTCCTCGTGAACGCGTTCGGCTCCGAGGACCGGATGAGCGCCGCCCTCGGCGTGAGCCAGCTCGACGAGCTGGGCGAGCGCGTCGCAAAGCTCCTCGACCTCAAGCTCCCGGGCACGTTCGCCGAGCGGCTCGCGAAGCTCGGCACGCTCTTCGACCTCGTGAAGGCGGGGCCCCGGCGCGTCTCCGGGGCGCCGTGCCAGGAGGCGGTCGAGACGGCGAATCCGTCGCTGGCCGGACTGCCCGCGCTCCGGTGCTGGCCCGCCGACGGGGGGCGCTACATCACGCTGCCAGCCGTCTTCACCCGCGACCCGCGCACCGGCCAGCGGAACGTGGGCATGTATCGTCTTCAGCTTTTCGACGACCAGACGCTCGGAATGCACTGGCAGACCCACAAGGGCAGCGCCGAGCACCACCGCATCGCGGAAGAGCACCCCGGGCCCTCGGCCCGCATGCCCGTGGCGATCGTGCTCGGCGGCGACCCCGCGATGATCTACGCCGCGTCCGCCCCGCTGCCGCCGGGCGTCGACGAGGTCGTCTTCGCCGGCTGGCTCCGCGGCGGCGGCGTCGAGCTGGTGCGCTGCGTGACGAACGACCTCGAGGTGCCGGCGCGAGCCGAGATCGTGCTCGAGGGCTACGTGGATCCGCACGAGCGGCGGCGCGAGGGACCCTTCGGCGATCACACCGGCTACTACTCGCTCGCGCGCGACTATCCCGTGTTCCATCTGACCGCAGTCACGCGCCGGGCCCGGCCGATCTACCCGACGACGATCGTGGGCCGCCCGCCGCAGGAAGACTACTGGCTCGGCAAGGCGACGGAGCGCCTCTTCCTGCCTATCATCCGGCTCATGCTCCCCGAGGTCGTCGACATGAACATGCCGGCCGAGGGCATCTTCCACAACCTCGTGATCGTCTCGATCAAGAAGCGCTACCCCGGCCACGCCCGGAAGGTCATGACCGCGCTCTGGGGCATGGGGCTCATGATGCTGGCGAAAACCATCGTCGTCGTCAGCGAGCGCGTGAACGTCCACGACCTCTCGGAGGTCGCCTGGCGCGCCACCGGCAACATCGACCCGCGGCGCGACCTGATGATCGTCGAGGGGCCGATGGACGACCTCGACCACGCGGCGCTGCGCCACCGCTACGGCGGGAAGCTCGGCGTCGACGCGACGGAGAAGAGCGCGCTCGACGACGTCGCCCAGCCCTGGCCGGACGAGATCGTGATGACCGACGAGATGCGCGAGCGCGTCACGCGACGCTGGAAGGATTACGGGCTCTGAGCAAGACTGCGCGCGTGCTCGAGGCGATCAAGTTCGAGCACACGGTCTTCGCCCTGCCGTTCGCCTACATCGCCATGGTGCTCGCCGCCGGTGGCTGGCCGGGCTGGTGGACGGTCGGCTGGGTGACGGTCGCGATGGTCGGCGGCCGCACGTGCGCCATGGCGGCCAACCGCGTCATCGACCGGTTCATCGACGCCAGGAATCCCCGGACGGCCGGGCGGCACCTGCCCCGCGGGCTCCTGGGCGTGGGCGAGATGCGCGCGCTGGCGATCGGGGGCGCGGCGCTCATGTTCGTCGCGGCGTGGATGCTGAACCCGCTCTGCTTCATGCTGGCGCCGCTCGCGCTCGTCTTCCTCGTCGGCTACCACTACACGAAGCGCTTCACGTGGCTCTCGCACTGGGTGCTCGGCTTCACCGACGGCATCGCCGGCGCCGGCGGCTGGATCGCCGTGCGAGGCCAGTTCGACCCGCCCGCGTTCGTCATCTGGTTCGCGCTCACGACCTGGATCGGCGGCTTCGACCTGATCTACGCCTGCCAGGACGTCCAGATCGACCGCGCCCAGGGGCTCTACTCCGTCGCCGCGCGCTTCGGC
>QHSR01000067.1:6024-19987 GCA_003221635.1 Candidatus Rokuibacteriota bacterium
CGGCTGGCAGATGGCGCTCGGTCCCATCTACTGGGTCGGCTGGCTCGCGGTCGTCGCGCTCTTCGCCTACGAGCACTCGCTCGTGAGCCCGCGCGATCTCTCGCGTCTCGACCTTGCCTTCTTCAACGTGAACGGCTACATCGCGCTGATCGTCCTCGCCGCGGTGGTCCTCGGCCTGCGTTAGTGCCCGCTGCGCCGATTTCTTCGCCGTCGAAGGCCGAGGCCGTGCGGGGCATGTTCACGCGCATCGCCCGGCGCTACGACCTCATGAACTCGCTCATGACCGGCGGCCGGCATCACGCCTGGCGTCGCCGCGTGGCCGACGCCGTCGCCGACGCGCCCGCGGGCCCCGTGCTGGACCTGGCCACGGGCACGGCCGACCTCGCCATCGCGGTCCGCGCGCGCGACCCCCGGCGCTTCGTCGCCGGCGCCGATTTCTCCGAAGGCATGCTGCGTGTCGGTCAGGCGAAACTCGACGCCCGCGGCCTGACGCGCACCCGTCTCCTGGTCGCGGACGCGCTCGCGCTGCCGTTCCGCGACGGGGCCTTCGCTTGCGTGATGTCGGCGTTCCTCTTGCGTAACCTGGAAGATCTGCAACGTGGGCTCGCCGAGATGCGCCGCGTGACGATGCGCGGCGGCAGCGTCGTCACGCTCGACATCGTGCGCCCGGCGCTGCCCGTCTGGGGGGCCGTGTTCGGCAGCTACTTCAACCACGTGGTGCCGGCCATCGGCGCCGTCGTGGCCGGCGACCGCCAGGCCTACACCTACCTGCCCCAGTCCGTCGAGCGCTTCGTCACGCCAGGCGAGCTGGCGCGGATGATGGAAAAGGCCGGACTACGTCGGGTCAGCTGGCGGCGCTTCGGCCTCGGGACGATCGCGCTCCACATCGGCGTCGCCTAGCGCGCCTGACGATCTCAGCGGCGAGAGCCCTCACGAGGGCGCCGTGACTCCAGACGCATGACGCGCTGATCTAGCGTTCCGATGGCCGTCTCCGTCCACGCTCGAAACTCGCGGAGCTGACGCTCCAGGCTCTGGTGGCCTTCGACGATGAGCGCGATCATACTCTCGAAGCGTCCGACCAGAACACCGAAATAGCGCTTCGACTCCTCGAACCTTTCGTCGATCTTGCGATCCGTGGCGTCGAATCGCTGATCCATGGAGTCCAGGCGGTGGTCCACGGCGTCGAAGCGCTGGTCCATGGCATCGAAGCGGCGGTCCATGGCGTCGAAGCGCTGGTCCATCGCATCGAAACGTCGGTCCATCGCATCGAAACGTCGGTCCACCGCGTCGAGCCGGCGATCCACCCCGTCGAAGCGCTGATCGACCCCACTGAAGCGCTGATCGATGACGTCGAAGCGGCGGGATACGTCGTCGAAGCGTTCAGTCGTCTCCAGATCCATCCCTCGCATTCCTAGCACGCGCCCACGTCGGGCTCAAGACGTATCCCGCCTGCGACGCATCGCGCCGTTGCGCTGCGACGCCGCGGGGCCTATGCTTGGCGACCGTGAGAGGGCCGATGGCCAGGAGGCGCGCGGCGTGAGCGACAAGTTCACGGTTCCTACCTTCAAGCTCGAGAGCGGCCGGGTGTTGCCGGAGCTGACGCTCGCCTACGAGACCTACGGGCGGCTCGGCCCGGACCGCCGCAACGCGATCCTCGTGACCCACGGCTTCACCGGCAACCATCGCGCGGCCGGCAAGGACCCGAACGATCCGACGGCGGGCTGGTGGGACGGCCTGATCGGCCCGGGCAAGGTGATCGACACCGACCGCTACTTCGTCGTGTCGTCCAACATGCTCGGCTCGTCGTTCGGCTCGACGGCACCGGCGAGTATCAACCCGGGAACCGGCAAGCCCTACGGACCCGACTTCCCGGACATCACCTTGCGCGACATCGTCGGCGCGCAGAAGCGTCTGCTCGACGGCCTCGGCGTCGAGCACCTCGTGGCCGTCGCCGGGCCGTCGTACGGGGGGTATCAGGCCTTCCAGTGGGGCGTGACGTACCCGGCCTTCATGAGCGGCATCGTGCCGGTCGTCTCGGCGCCGAAGGGGTCCGGGGGTGACGCCGCCGTGAAGGCGCTCCGGGATCGCTTCGCCACAGATCCGAGCTGGAACAGCGGCTGGCACTACGAGCGCGGCGGGATCTTCTCGACCCTGCTCGAGGTCCGCATCGAGACGCTCACGCGCTACGGCCAGGACGAGGCGCTCGCGCGCACGATCGCCGACCCCGTGCAGCGCGCGGCGCGCCTGCGCCAGATCGCCGAGGTCTGGGCGCGGCGTTTCGATCCCAACTCGATGGTGACGCTGCGGAAGGCCGCGGTGAAGTACGACGCCGAGCGCGACTTCAGCCGGATCCGCGCGAAGGTGCTCTACGTGCTGTCGCGGACCGACAAGCTCTTCCCGCCCTCGATCGCGCCCGCGGTGATGGCCAAGCTCGCCGCGGCCGGCGTGGACGCCAAGTATTTCGAGATCGACACCGAGCTCGGACACTCGGCCAGCGGCCCGGAGTGGGAGAAATGGGCCCCCACGCTGAAGGACTTCCTCGCCAAGCTCGAGCAGTAGGCTGAGCGACCCGGCGAATCTTCTTTCGGAGTTTCCCCGCGAGCGCACGTGGCTCCTGCCGGCGCTCGAACAAGCCCAGCGCGCCGAGCGCTGGCTGTCGCCCGACACCCTCGAAAAGATCGCCGCGCACCTGCGCGTGCCGAAGAGCGAGGTCTGGGGTGTCGCGAGTCACTATCCCGAGCTGAGGCTCACGCGGCCCGGGCGACGGCTCGTCCGCGTCTGCACCGGGGTGAGCTGCCGGGTGCGCGGGGGCCGCGAGCTGCTCGCCGCGTGCGAGCGGACGCTCGGCGTCCGGGCCGGCCAGACGACGGCCGACGGCGCCGTCACGCTCGAAGAGCTGGACTGCGCCTTCGCCTGCTCGGTCGCCCCGATAGTCGAGGTCGACCACGCCTATCGGGGACGCGTCGCGCCGGGCGACATCGATTCGTTGCTCTCGTCGCCCCCTCGCGCCGGACACGCCGCCGAGCCCGTCGGCACTACGTTCCCGACCGTCTCCGGATCTCCGGCTGAGCGCGCCGCGGCGCTGGTGAGCGCGGCCGGCCGGCGTCGTGCAAGCGCTCGAATCGCCGTGGGCGTCGGCGCCTGCTCGATGGCGGTCGGCGCCGACGACACGCTCGAGAGGCTCCGCGACGAGGTCACGCGCCGGAAGCTCCCGTTCGCGGTCGTCGCCGCCGGCTGCAACGGGATGTGCTGGGCCGCTCCGACCGTCACGGTCATCCGCGACGGGCAGCCGCCTCTGGTCACCGGGCCCGTGAACCCCGCCGACGTCCCGCGATGGCTCGACGCCCTGGCGACGGACGCCCGCGCGACGCCGGGCGACGTCGCCCGCGAGTTCATGGCGCCCCAGCGCCGCGTGCTGCTCGAGCGCTGCGGCCTGACCGACCCTGGCGACATCGCCGATGCGCTCCGCGACGGCGTCTACGCGGCATTCGCGCGGATGCTGGACGGCGGACGGCCCGAGCGCGTCATCGAGGAGGTGCGGGCCGCAGGGCTCGCCGGACGGGGCGGGGCCTACTTCCAGACCGCGGTGAAGTGGGCCGCGTGCCGGGCCGCGCCCGGGACGCCGAAGTACATCGTCGTGAACGGCGAGGAGGGCGAGCCCGGCATCTTCAAGGACCGCCACCTGATGGAGGGAGATCCGCACCGGCTGCTCGAAGCCATGCTCCTGGCCGCGTTCGCCGCCGGCGCCTCGCGCGGCATCCTTTATATACACGGCGAGGCCGAGCTCTCGGCCGAGCGCATGGCCGTGGCGCTCTCGCAGGCCGCCGCGTGCGGCCTGGTAGGCCCGCGCGTTCTCGGCTCGGACTTCTCGCTCGAGGTCGAGATCCGCCGCGGCGCCGGCGGCTTCGTCCTCGGCGAGGAGACGGCGCTGCTCGAGTCGATCGAGGGCCGGCGCGCGATGCCGCGCCCGCGCCCGCCGTTTCCGGTCGAGGCCGGGCTCTGGGGCAAGCCCACGGTGATCAACAACGTCGAGACGCTCTTCGCGGTGCCGTCGATCGTCGCGCGCGGCGGCGCGTGGTTCGCCGGCCTGGGCGGCGGACGCGGCACGAAGCTCTTCGGCCTCTCCGGGCACGTGAAGCGCCCGGGCATCGTGGAACTGGAGCTCGGCTGCACGCTCCGCACGCTGATCGACGGGGCCGGCGGCGGGTCGTCGACCGGCCGGCCGATCCGCGCCGCCGTGGTCGGCGGGCCCTCGGGCAGCGTCGTCCATCCCCGTCATTTCGACGAGCCGTTGATCCCGCGCGGCCCCGTGAATCCCGGCACCGGTGGCGTGGTCGCGCTCGACGAGCAGGCGTCGGTGCGCGACGCGGTGCGGACGCTCCTGGCCTTCAACACCCGCGAGTCGTGCGGCAAGTGCACACCGTGTCGCGAGGGAACGGCGCGGCTCCTGGCGATGCTCGACGCCCCGGTCGATCAGGCGGCCGTGCGATCGCTCAGCGAGGTCATCCAGGTCGCCTCGCTCTGCGGCCTCGGGCAGGCGGCGCCCTTCGCCGTGCTCTCCGGGCTGGCGGAGTTCCCGGGCGAGTTCGGCGTATCATAAGCCGCCCATGAAGCTCGCCATCGACGGCAGGACGATCGAGCTCGCCGAGGGCGCAAGCGTCCTCGACGGCGTGAACCGCCTCGGGATCGCGCTGCCGCAGCTCTGCAAGGACCCGGACCGGTCGCCCCTGGGCGCCTGCCGAACCTGCCTCGTTCACGTCGAGGGTCAGCGCGGGCTCCCGGCCTCCTGTCACCTGCCCGCGCGCGAGGGCATGGTGGTCTCGACCGAACACCCCGACGCGGTCCGCGTGAGGAAGGCAGTCCTCGACCTCACACGGTCGATGTTGCCGCCGCACGTGTTCGCAGGGGAGTCGAGCGAGGGGCGGAGCTCCCTTCTCCCGACAATCGAGCCGCGCTGGGCGCCGCTCCATCGCTTCGAGGTGGACGCGAGCAAGTCCTTCTTCGTCCTCGACCGTGAGGCGTGCATCCTGTGCGGGCGCTGCGCGGTCGCGTGCGACGACGTCCAGCAGATCGGGGCGATCGCGCTCCTGGGCCGAGGCCACGCGACGAAGGTAGGCGTCTTCGGCGACGGCACGATGGCGTCGTCGGTCTGCACCTCGTGCGGCCAGTGCGTGGCGACCTGTCCGACGGGCGCCTTGCGGCCGAAGGAGACGCCCGCCGAGATCGCCCGCCATGTCGAAACCACCTGCCCGTACTGCGGCGTCGGCTGCGGCATATCGCTCAGCGTGTTCGCCGGGGAGTCGAGAGGGGGGCGGAGCCCCCTTCTCCCAGCAATCAATCAGCGCCTGTCCGTGATGGCCGACGACGTACCGTCGAACAAGTCGAGCCTCGGCATGCTCTGCGTCAAGGGGCGCTTCGGCACGGGCTTCATCCACGCGCGCGACCGGATCACCAGCCCGATGATCCGCCGCGACGGGCACTGGGTCGAGGTCGGCTGGGACGAGGCGCTCGACGCGGCGGCCGAGGGGCTCGCGAAGCACCGCGGACGCTTCGGTGCCCTCGCCAGCGCCAAGGCCACCAACGAGGATGGCTACGTCATTCAGAAGTTCTGCCGCGTCGTGATGCGGACCAACGACGTCGATCATTGCACGCGGCTCTGCCACTCGCCCTCGGTCGAGGCGATGCTGGCCTCCATGGGCTCGGGGGCCACCTCGAACTCGTACCAGGATTACGAGGAATCGCGGTGCCTGATGGTCGTCGGGGCCGACGCCTCCGCCAACCACCCGGTCATCGCGATCCGCTTCCGCCGCGCGGTGAGCCGCGGGGCGCGGCTGATCGTGGTCAATCCCAAGCGCGTCGAGCTGTGCGACCAGGCCGACCTCTGGATCCAGCAGCGCCCTGGCACCGACGTCCCGCTTTTCAACGCGATGGCCCGCGTGATCCTCGACGAGGGGCTCGCGGCGCGCGAGTTCATCGAGAATCGCACCGAGGGATTCGCCGCCTGGCACGAGTCGCTGGCCCCGTTCACGCTCGACTACGCCGCGCGCGTCACCGGCGTCCCCGCCCGCGACATCGCCCAGGCCGCCCGCTGGTACGCCCGTCCCGCGGGTTCGCGGGGGAGTCGAGAGGGGGGCGGAGCCCCCTTCTCCCAAAAACTCGGCTCGTGTCTGATCTGGGGCATGGGAATCACCCAGCACGTCAACGGCATCCACAACGCCCACGCGCTCCTGAATTTTTCGCTCGTCGCGGGCCAGATGGGCTTCCCGGGCAGCGGCATCTCGCCCCTCCGCGGCCAGAACAACGTCCAGGGCTGCGGAGACGCCGGCTGCATTCCGACGAACCTGCCCGGCTACCAGCACTACGTTCCCGAGACGCTGGCGAAGTTCGAGTCCGCCTGGGGGACGAGGCCGCCGGAGCGCATGGGCCGCGTGGTGACCGAGATGGTCGAGGGATGCCTCTCCGGCGAGACGCGCGCGATGTACGTCGTGGGCGAGAATCCGCTGCTCTCGGAGCCCGATCTCCATCACGCCGAGAAGGCGATCGGCCAGCTCGACTTCCTGGTCGTCCAGGACCTCTTCCTGCACGAGACCGCCGAGCGCGCCCACGTCTTCCTGCCGGCCGCCGCGTTCGCCGAGAAGGAGGGCACCTTCACCAACTCCGAGCGGCGGGTGCAGCGCGTGCGCCTGGCGCTCCCGCCGCCGGGCCTGGCGAAGCCCGACTGGTGGATCACGTCCGAGCTGGCGAAGCGGGTCGCGGCGAGGCTCGGCACGAAGGTCGGACAGCAGTTCGACTACACCGGCCCCGCCCAGATCTTCGACGAGATGGCCCGGCTCACGCCGTTTCTCGGCGGGCTCTCGCACGCGCGGCTCGACCGCGAGGGGGGTCTGCAGTGGCCGTGCCCGACCGTGGAGCACCCGGGCACGCGCTACCTCTACGCGGAGTCCTTCCCGCTCGGCCGGGCGCGCTTCATCCCCGCCCTCGAGACCGTCGAGGCTGCGGAGCTGCCGGACCGTGACTTCCCGTTCGTGCTCAACACGGGCCGGCTGCTCTACCACTGGCACGGCGGAACGCTCACCCGGCGCGTGCAGGGCCTGCTCGAGCTGGCGCCGCGCCTGGAGGTGGCGATCCATCCGAGCGATGCGCGGCGGCTCGGCCTGGACACGGGCTCGCGCGTTCGCCTGGCCTCGCGCCGCGGCGAGCTCGACGGCTACGCGCGCGTCACCGAGGCGGTGCGGGCCGGCGCCGTGTTCGTGCCGTTCGTGAAGCTCGAGGAATCCGCGGCGAACTTCCTGACCAACTCCGCCAGCGACCCGGTGTCGAAGATCCCCGAATACAAGGTCTGCGCCGTCCGCATCGAGCGCCTGGGGGACTAGGCGTCCCTCACCGAATCAACGTCGTCAGGAACGGGTCCACCGCCTGGACGAACGCGGCCGGGTTGTCCAGCACCAGGTGATGGTAGCTCCCCGGAACCTCCGCGAACGCGGCGCCCCTGATCGCGGCGCGCAGCTTGTCGACCACGTCGCGCGGCAGGTTAGGACTCAACTCCCCGCGCACGATCAGCGTCGGCGCCGTGATCCGATCGAGCAGCGTCCAGGCATCGACCGGCTGGCGTGAGCCGTTACTGGCCGGATCGAAGCGGTAGACCCACTGCCCGTCGCGCTCCACGACGCCGGCCTGCCCCAGATGCGCGAGGAAAGCCGGATCGGCCACCGTCTCGCGCGGGAGCAGCCGGAACGAGCGGACCGCGGCGTCGAGCGTCGGGTAGGGACGCAGCGCGAGCCGGCCGCGGGTGCGCAGCCGGCCGAGCCGTTCGACTGGAATGGACGGACGCGAGTCGACGATGACGAGGGCGCTCACGCGGTCCGGATGCCAGGCCGTAAAGGACATCGCGTTGTGGCCGCCCATCGAGTGGCCGATGAGCGCAACTCGCCGCCAGCCGAGCGCGTCGATGACGCCGAGCAGATCGGCGGCGAAGTTCTCGGTCGCGTAGGCGGGCGGCTTCGCCCAGTCGCTCTCGCCGTGACCGCGCTGATCAAGCGCGATCACGTGGAACCGGTCGGCGAACGCCGGTGTGACCCGATCGAACCAGTGGGCGTGGGCCGAGCCCCCGTGGAGAAAGCAGAGGGCGGGACGTCCCGACATTCCCCACTCGAGAAAACTCAGGCGCAGCCCGCCGACTTCGACCGAGCGCTTGCGCGCGTTCTCGCATCCGAAGCGTGGGATCGATGACATGGAGGAATTGTATCCACAAAAAACTTTTGCTTGGTACGCCTTCGCGCCCCGGGTATTGTCGAAAGTACCCATGAGTGACTCGCTCACGTCGGCGAACCATCGTCGCAACTTGCTGGACGGCACCTATACCGTCGGGCTTCTCATTGTTGCGATTCTGTCCGGCTACGGTCTACTCGCGCCATCGGGCCTCGCCCGCGCGACGACGCTGGCTCGACCCTATCCAGTGCCAACTCCCGGTCCAGTTGCCGAATACGTCGGGCGGCCGGTCGAGCGCGCGCCCGAGCCGCCTCGACTCACCTGGCCAAAGCTGATCACTGGTCAGATTCTTGACGCAAGTCGCGCGCCCCTCGGGGACGCGTCGATCGTCATCGGCGGGAGCGAGCACCGGACGGATGCCGAAGGGCGATTCAGCGTGGAAAGCCATCCGGCGGACGCACCGCTCCTGATCAAGCGGCCAGGCTTCGAAAAGGTGCTCGTGCAACCGACGCGAGCGGCCATCGAGGTCGTCATGAAGCCGCACATGGTGAAGGCGGCGTACCTCACGTACTTCGGCATCGGCGACAAGGGAATCCGGGGCCGTGTCCTCGATCTGGCGGCGCGCACCGAGCTGAACGCGGTCGTGATCGATGTGAAGGGTGACCGCGGCTGGATCGTCTACCGTACAGAGGTCCCCGAGGCGCTGGCGGCCGGCGCCCAAGGGCCCGCCACGCTCAAGGACTTCAACGGCCTGATGGCCGACCTGAAATCGCGCGGTATCTACACGATCGGACGCATCGTGACCTTCAAGGACAACATCCTCGCGCACGCGCGGCCCGAGCTCGCGGTCCTCGACACCCGCACCGGAAAGCCGTGGATCGACAACGAGAAGCTCGCCTGGGTCGATCCCTTCCGCGAGGAGGTCTGGAACTACAACATCGCGATCGCGCGCGAAGCCGCCAGCAAGGGGTTCGACGAGATCCAGTTCGACTACGTGCGCTTCCCGACCGACGGCCGTCTGTCCGCCGCGAAATACTCCTCGCCCAACAACAAGCAGACCCGGCTGCCGGCGATCGCCGGTTTCCTCCAGCGCGCCCGCCGCGAGCTGGGCCCGCTGGGCGTCTACGTCGCGGCCGACGTCTTCGGCTACACCGCGTTCAACGACAACGACACGGACATCGGCCAGCGCATCGAGGAGCTGGCTCCGCACCTCGACTACTTTTGCCCGATGGTCTACCCGTCTGGCTATCACATGGGGATCCCCGGGTTCCGCAACCCCGTGCACAACCCCTACGAGGTCGTCCGCGAGAGCGTGCGGCTGATCCAGCAGCGGGCCTCTCAGAGCCGCGTTCGCGTGCGGCCGTGGATCCAGGACTTCAAGGACTACGCATTCGACCGGCGGATCTTCGGCGTGACCGAGATCCGCGCGCAGATGAAAGGAGCCGACGACGCCGGGGGAGTCGGCTGGATGCTGTGGAATCCCCGGAACGACTACACCGCCGGCGCGCTGCGGCAGAAAGAGGCCTCCGGTCCCAAGTGAAACTTCTGCTGGTCCTCTCATTAATCCTGACCGCGGCACTGTTGCTGGTCTCGTTCGCCGGCGCGGCCGAGCTCGCACCCAACGAGCTCGGTCGCGTGATGATTCTGGAGTACCACAAGATCGACTACCCCGAGGAGCGCTGGACGCGGACCCCCGAGAACTTCCGGCGTGACCTCGAGACCCTCTACGCGAAAGGCTACCGGCTGATCAACCTGGGGGACCTCCTGGACCGGCGGATCACGCTCCCGGCCGGGACGACGCCGGTCGTCCTCACGTTCGACGACTCCTCGCCGGGCCAGTTCCGGTACCTCGAGTCGAACGGCAACGTCCAGATCGATCCGAAGTCCGCCGTCGGTGTCCTCGAGGCGTTCATCGCCGAGAAGCCCGACTTCGGGCGCGGAGCGACGTTCTACGTGCTGCCGGGCGCCTCCAAGCCCAACCGGCTCTTCAACCAGCCCGAGTACGAGGGTCGCAAGCTCCAGTATCTGGTGAGTCACGGCTACGAGATCGGCAACCACACGCTGTGGCACGCGAACCTCGCCAAGTACCCCGAGGCGACTGTCCGCGCTCAGGTGGCCGACGCCCAGACCTGGATCCAGCGCCACGTCCCCGACTACCGCACGCGCACCCTGGCGCTGCCGCACGGTGTATACCCAACAGACGTGAGCTGGGTGTTGCACGGCTCGGCCAAGGGCATGAGCTACAGCCATGACGCCGTGCTGATGGTCTCGGGGGGCCCCGCGCCGTCACCGTTCTCCCGCACGTTCGATCCGGTGCACCTGCCGCGCATCCAGGCGGTCGAGCGGGAGCTGGCCTACTGGATCGGCTACTTCGACAAGAATCCCGGCGAGAGGTTCGTCAGTGACGGCGACGCGACCGCGGTGACAATCCCAACGGCGCGCCGCGACCACCTCCGCGCCGAGCTTCCCCACCCCCTACGAATCCTCGAACGCAAGCCCTGACCCGCCCGCGAACCCGAGGCAACGCCGAAACGCCGCCGCACGTGGCGTGGGCCGCGCGGTCGGGCGGGTGCGGTAGGGGTCGAAAGGACCCGTTCCCGGCAAGCGACGACGGGCGTCACGCGCCCAGGTGGAGCCCAGCCGCAGCGGGGCAGCGAGCGCGTGCCGCGTGGTCCGTCGACCCCTACCGCACCCGCCCGGCCGCGCGGCCCGCGCCACGTGCGGTGACGTGACGCTCAGCGATACATGAGGTACGACGCGCGGCGGTTCAAAAAGCTGGCGCGGTCCATTTCGGCCCAGGCGACAACGCGCTCGAGAACTTCCCCTCTGAGGAAAGCCCACATCGTGGACCGGTTCACCAGGAGGTTCTGGATGTTCTCGGGTCTGAACTGGTCACGGTGACGGTCGCGTAGCGCCCGCGCCAGGGCAAACGCCACCGTCACCGGGCGAATCGCCTCTCGGTCGGTGACCACCATGCGAACGCCACTGCACGGAACGCTCGCGTACACGTCGGCCGTCGGCGTGAACCAGACCGGCTCGAAGCTCACCCCGCGGAGCCCCTCCCGGTTGAGCGCGTCCGCCAGCCCCCGTGGCTCGATCCAGGGCGCGCCCACCACCTCGAACGGCGTATCCGTTCCGCGGCCCACGGAGAGGTTCGTCGCCTCGAGAAGGCCGACACCCGAGTAGAGCAGGGCCTGGGTGACCGAACGGATGTTGGGCGACGGGTTCACCCAGGGTAGGCCAGTCTCGTCGTACCAGCGCTCGCGCTGCCAGCCGACCAGCGGCACCACCGTGAGCGACACGGGGATTTTGCGCTCGGCAGCGGCCAGCCGCGCGAACTCGCCGATCGTGAGCCCCGTCCGCACCGGGATGGGGTGCGGGCTGGTGAACGACTGGAGGTCGGGATCCATCAGCGGGCCCTCGACGACACGACCCGTGATCGGATTCGGCCGGTCGAGCACGAGCACCGGGATCCGCTGCTTCGCAGCCTCCTCCATCACGTAGACCAGCGTCGTGAGGTAGGTGTAATAGCGGGCGCCGACGTCCTGGACGTCGTAGACCACGAGCGTGACGTCTTTGAGCATCGCCGGCGTTGGCCGGCGGGTGGCGCCGTAGAGGCTCCAGATCGGCCGGCCAGTCGCCGCGTCGACGCCGTGCGGAACGTCCGCGTCCACCTCTCCGGTCAGCCCGTGCTCGGGGGAGAAGATGGCCTGCAGACGTACCCCCGGCGCTCCCGCGATGAGATCAATCGCGCGCCGGCCGCGAGAGTCGATTCCGGTCTGGTTGGTGACGAGACCGACCGAATGTCCCACAAGCATCGAGAACTTCTGGTCGGCGAGCACGTCGAGCCCGGTGAGAACCCGCTCGGGCGGCAGGATCGCCTCGCCCGGCAGTCGATTCTCGAGCACCGGCCCGTCAGCGGCCGGCCCGCTCGTGGGACCGGGATCGGCCACGACGGGCGGCTGGAAGAGCTGGGCGCCGGCCACCGCCGCGAGCCGCGTCCTCAGAGTTTGGATCTTTGACGTGCCGCCGCCGTAGGGGTGGACGCGGTTCGACAGGATGATGATGTAGCTCCGGGTCGGCGGGTCGATCCAGAGCGCGGTGCCGGTGAACCCGAGGTGGCCCACGGAGCCCTCGGGGAAGAACGGCGCCATTGTCCGCGAGTACGACGAGGTGACGTCCCAGCCGAGCGTGCGCGTCCCGCGGCCGTCGGGTGCCACCTCCCATATCGTGCGCGCCGTGGCGGGGTCGAGGATGCGATGCCCCTCGAGCGTGCCACGGTTCAGCAGCATCCGGCAGATCCGCGCGAGGTCGGCGGCCGTCGAGAACATCCCGGCGTGGCCGGCGACCCCGCCCAGTAGACGCGCCCGGGGGTCGTGCGCCTCGCCCCGCAGGAGGTGGCCGTTGGCGAATTCCGTCGGCGCGACGCGCGCCATGGCACTCGTCTTGGGCTGAAAGGTCGTGTCATGGAGGCCGAGCGGACGGAAGAGAATACGCTCCAGGTACCGGTCGAGCGGGACGCCGCTGACCCGGCGGACGACCTCGCCGAGGAGGATGAAGCCGGTATCGCTGTACTGGAAGGCAGAGCCGGGGGGATACTCGAGCGGCAGCTTGGCGATCTCACGCACCGCCCTCGGAAAGCCGGCGGCGACGGTGGCGTTCTGGGGGTACGCGATGAGCCCCGCGCTGTGGGTCAGGAGTCTCCGGATCGTGATCTCGTCGAACTGCTTACCGTGGAATTCCTTGAGATACTGCCCGACCGGGGCCTCGAGCTTGATCGCGCCCCGCTCGACGAGCGCCATCACGGCGAGCGTCGTCCCGACGGGCTTCGTGAGGGAGGCGATATCGAAGATGGTGTCGACCGTCATCGGGACCGGGCTCGGCAGGAGGCGGCGGGATCCGTACGCTCGCTGGAGCAGAATGACATCGCCGCGGCCGATGAGGACGACGACGCCGGGAATCTCGCCACTGGCGACGGCCTCGTTCGCGGCCTCGTCGATTCCGGAAAAATCGAGCGTGCCGGAAATGTCACTCGGCGGGGCAAAGGCGAGCGCGGGCAGCGCGAGCAGGCCGAGCAGCGTTACGCCGAGGATGCGAGCGACGACCACGCTAGGATCTTAGCATTGCGAGCGTGAGATCATGACGCCCGACTCGTTTTTCGGTACCTCGCTGCGCCGCGACCCGAACCAGCCAGCCGATCTGAGCGCACGCATCGATGCGCAGCTCCGCGAGCGCCTCGAGGAGGCCGTGGACTTCGTCTGCCTCGACGCGCTCGTCCAGCGACGGCGGGCCCTCGCCCTCCCGCCGCCGAGCGCCGACAATACGCGCGACCGCGAGGAGTTCGCGCAGAGCGTCCTCGCCTTTCTCACCGCGCTGCAGGCGGCGATCACCCCGGACCTCGACGAGCCGCAGCAGCAGAAGGTCACGGCGGCGGAGCGCGCGGTCGGCGACGAGACGCAGCGACTGCTCGGCGTGCACGTCGTGCTGGCACGCGAGTTGCCCGATTACTGGCAGCGCTTCGAGACGGCCCGCGCCGCCTATACTGCCGCGCGCATCAGCTCAGGCGGCGAGGGCCGCGGACTGCTCGGCCGGCTCTTCGGCCGCGACTGACCGCCAGGCCCCCAGCGCCCAGAGATTTTCGAGATCCTCCAGCGCTCGGCGCCACCGGCCGTAGCCATCGAGCAAGGACTCGCGCGCGGCCGCCAGCTTCGCGTCAGCGTCGTCGAGCCGCGTCTTCAAGGTCGGGCTGGCGGCG
>QHSR01000067.1:20082-21636 GCA_003221635.1 Candidatus Rokuibacteriota bacterium
TGTCAAGAGCCCCACGATGGTTCACGTTCCGTGAGATCGACTCGAACCGACTCGTATTCGCGCCGTCGTTCAGCAAAGGCCCCGCGCGGCCCGGTTCCTTGTCTTCGGAGTGAGGCGGGCGCACTATCGCCACGGGGGTGAGCCGTGACCGATCTCTGGCGGCTCGACGCGATCGCGCAGGGCGAGCTCGTACGAGAGAAGTCAGTGAGACCCATCGAGCTCGTCGAGGCGGCCATCGCTCGCATCGAGCGCCTCAACCCGAAGCTCAACGCGGTCGTGACCCCGATGTTCGATCGCGCTCGCGCCGAAGCGTCGGTGGCGAGCTCCGACGGGCCCTTCGCCGGGGTGCCCTTCCTCATGAAGGACCTCCTGGCGGAGTATGCCGGGGTGAGATTCACCGGGGGCTCGGCCTTCGTCGACGGTCGCTACACGCCCGAGACGGACAGCGAGCTGACGCGGCGCCTGCGGCGGGCCGGACTCATCGTCATCGGCAAGACCAACACGCCCGAGCTCGGGATTCTCCCGACGACCGAGCCCCGACTCTTCGGTCCGACGCGCAACCCCTGGAATCTCGGGCGGACGGCGGGCGGCTCGAGCGGCGGGTCGGCCGCCGCCGTGGCCGCGGGCATGGTCGCCATGGCTCACGCGAATGACGGCGGGGGATCGATCCGCATCCCAGCTTCTTGCTGCGGGCTCTTCGGCCTCAAGCCCACGCGTGGGCGCAACCCGCTCGGCCCCCACTACGGGGACCTTCTCAGCGGCTTCGTCGTCGAGCACGCGGTGACGCGCTCGGTTCGCGACAGCGCCACGCTTCTGGACGTCACGGCCGGACCGGATCTCGGCGATCCTTACGCCGCGCCACCGCCGGAGCGCCCCTACGGCGAAGAGGTCAGCCGGCCCCCTGGATTTCTGCGCGTGGCGTTCACGAGCAGCGCCGCGACGGGCGTTCCCGTGCACGCCGATTGCGTGCGCGCGGTTCGGGAGGCGGCGACGCTCTGCGCGGATCTCGGCCACGACGTCACCGAGGCGACGCCCGCCCTCGCGGCCGACACGATCACCCAGGCGTTCCTCACCGTGTGGTCGGCGGGCACGGCGTGGAGCATCGACGACTGGGCGCGCCGCACGGACCAGACGCCGAGCCCCGAACGCTTCGAGCCACTCACCTGGGGCCTCTACGAGATGGGCACCGGCCGGCGGGCGGCCGACTATCTGCTGGCGATCCAGGACCTCCAGCGTGTCGCCCGTCAGATCGCGCACTTCTTCGTGCAGTACGACGTCTGGCTCTCGCCGACGCTCGCCGAGCCGCCACCCTCCCTGGGGAGCTTCGACGCGGCGCCCGACAATCCCATGCAGGGCCTCCTCCGGGCAATGCAGTTCGTCCCGTTCACGCCGATCTTCAATGCGACCGGCCAGCCCGCGATGTCCCTCCCGCTCTTCTGGAATCAGGAGAACGTGCCGGTCGGTGTCCAGTTCGCCGGGCGGTTCGGCGACGAGGCGACCCTCTTTCGGCTTGCCGCGCAGCTCGAGCAGGCGCGCCCCTGGGCCGGCCGATGG
>QHSR01000067.1:21716-49577 GCA_003221635.1 Candidatus Rokuibacteriota bacterium
GCGGATGAAGAAAGCCCGCGGCTACATCTACCCGGAGTGGGAGTTCGCGGCGCAGCAGGATCCGGAGTTCGTCGAGGCCTACAACAAGCTCTATGAGCTCGGCCTCGGCGAGGGGCGGCACGTCTCGGTCAAGGTCCGGGAGTTCGTCGCCATCGCGCTCCTCGCGTTCCGTGGCGCCGAGAAATCCGCGCTCGTGGCGCACATGCAGCGGGCGATCCGCGCCGGCGCGACGCGAGAGGAGCTGTTCGAGGTGCTCGCGACGTGCATGGTGCCCGGAGGCGCCCCCACGTTTCATCGGGGAGTGAGCGCGCTCCTGGAAGTCGACGCCAAGTAAGCCGCGACATCTCCTCCCGTCGCGTCACCGAGGCTCGACGCGACTGCGATCGCCGCCCCGGCCGACCTCGACGAGGTCAGGACAGCTCGTACGCGCTGACGACGAGCACTCCGCTCGCGATCAGCAGGGCCGCGGACAGATTGCCGCCGGCGGCGACCACATAGCTCACCATGATCGGACCGACGATCTGTCCGAGCGCGAAGGCCGAGGTCAGCGCGGCCATGAGGCCCGTCGCCTGCGCGCCCGCGACGTCGCGCGCCTCCTGCATCCCGACCATCGTGATCACCATGAACGTCCCCCCCACGAAGAGCGCGGCGAGCATGATTGCGGCGATGCCGGGCCAGACGACCGGCAGCGCGACGCCGAACGCCATGACGAGGTGGCTCACGATCCACAGGCGGCGGTTGCTGACCAGGCTTCGCAACATCGCCGTCGCGAGCGTCGATCCCATCGCCGCGGCGCCGAACAGGGGCCAGGACCAGCCGAAGACCGCGGGGTCCCGGATGACCTGCTTCGCCATCACCGGCAGAAACGTCGCCGGAATGATGTACCCGAAGCCGAACGCGCCGTAGCAAAAGACGAGTCGGATCGACTCGCGATCCCAGGCGATCGCGCGCCTCGGCGCCCGTTCGATGTCCTTCGACGGCGCGTCCTCGCTCGCCCCGAACAGGGGCCAGATCCCGACCGACAGGACGACCGAGAGGACGCCAAGCACGATCCAGGCCCGCGCGGAGCTCGCGTGGGCGTGCATGAGCACGAGACAGAGCGCGCCGGCCAGGGCGATGCCCGCGCCGACGCCCGCGAACACCGTGCTGCTCAGGGCGGGTCGACGCAGCGAAGCGAGCCGCTCCAGACACCACGCGGACACGTAGATGAGCACCCAGGCACTCGCCACGCCGGCGACCGCGCGCAAGAAGAGCCAGAGGGCGAAGTGGTGCTCCAGGCCCATCGCGAGCGTCGCGAGACCGATCGTGGCGAGCCCCGCGCGGATGCCGGTGGTCGCGCGGATCCGCCGCCAGATGACGGAGAGGGCGCCCAGCAAGTAGCCGACGTAGTTGGCCGACGCGAGCCAGCCGCCCATCGCGATCGAGACGCCGGCGTCCTCCTGCATCATCGGCAGGATCGGCGTGAAGGCGAAGCGGCCGATTCCCATCGCCACCGCGAGCGCGAGGAGCCCGGCAAGGGCGATGAGCACCGCGGCAGGTGCCCGTGTCATCAGGCGGGTGGCTCCGCGAACAAGTTCGAGGGCCAGAGCCGGCGTGCGGGGGCGTCGGCTCGCAGAAAGCTGAAGCCGGCGCCGGTCGCGAAGTAGTCGTCGATGTCCGTGTCGCCGATGTGATAGTACGCCGCGGCCTGGAAGCGCCCCTTGACGTCAGCGAGCTGGTGCTTGAGCACCGTGAAGTCGACGGCGATGTGGAGCCGTTCCCATAGATCTCGTTGGTAGCTGATCGGCCGGTCCGAGCAGCTGCCGACCACATAGCCCAGGCGCTTGGCCGTCCTGACCAGCGCGATGGGCACGATGCCGGGGGGGTCGCCGACCTCGAGCGTTCCGTCGATGTCGAAGCTGACCAGCGTCACCAGGCTCACGGCCAGCGCGGCGCCTCCGGAAACGTCAGTCCGTCGATCACGATGTCCATCGTCACCCCACGCGAACGGTGTGAAGCTCGCACACATCTTGCGCTCGGCTCGGCGCGCGTCAAGAGACGACGCGCGCTGAGCCAGCCAATTGCTCCACCGCTGTCGTCGAAATGGACGGAAGAGCTCAGTCCATCGACGCGCTCCTTATCGCAGGGAAAGATGATGGAAATGTGACGATACGCGGACGTCTCCGTGACGGCAGCGGCCCGAACGAGCGGCGAGAGAAGCTAGACGACCCCCTCGGCGCGCAACGCGGCGATCTCGGCGGTGCCCAGGCCCAGCAGCCCCGACAGGATCTCATCGGTGTGACGACCGAGCGAGGCGCCCGCGTGGGTGACGCGCCCGGGCGTCAGCGAAAGCTTGGGGACAACCCCGGGTTGCGGCAAGGCGCCGAGTCCCTCGGCCGGCACGTCGATGATCATCTGGCGAGCCCGGTAGTGCGGGTCGGCGAAGATGTCGGCCATGCTCATGATCGGCGAATGCGGGATGTCGTGGCCTTTGAGCTCGGCCAGCGCCTTGTCGAAGGGCCGCGCCGCGAACCACTGCGTCATGAGATCCAGGATGACGGGAACGTGCTTCGGCCGCTCCGCGGCGCTGGCGAATCGCGGGTCGCGCAGGAGCTCGGGCTGGCCGATCATCGCGCAGAGCCGCTCGAAGAGGTGCTGCGCCGGCGCCGTGAACACGATCCACTTTCCGTCCTGCGTCGCGAAGGCACCGCCCGGCCAGCCCGCGTGCTGGAGACCGCCGCGCTCGCGGACGACCTGCTGCCGGCCGTAGAGCGTGGTCGTGTACTCCATCACGCGAAACGCCGACTCGTAGAGCGCGGCGTCGATCCACTGCCCCTCACCGGTCGCATCGCGATGGCGGAGCGCGGCCAGCACGCCGAACGCGGTGAACAGACCGGTCATGTAGTCGGGGTACACCGGCGTCGGGCGCGCCGGTGGGCGATCGTCCGGACCGTTGACGTACCACGTGCCGCCGAAGGCCGATCCGATCGCCGCGTAGCCGGGCCCCTGGTTCAGGGGCCCGGTCTGGCCGAAGGCGGTGATGCGCGCCATCACCAGACGCGGGTTGATCGCGTGGAGCGCGTCCCATCCGAGGCCCCAGCGCTCGAGGACGCCGGGGCGGAAGTTCTCGAGGACGACGTCGCACTGCGACACCAGCCGGCGGACGATATCCTGCCCCTTCGGCGCGTGCAGGTCGAGGGTCATGAGCTTCTTGTTCCGGTTGTCGACAGCGAACCAGTACGTGCAGCCGTCCTCCGACGGGCCGAGGCGCCGGAGGTCGTCGCCCCGGCCCGGCATCTCGGTCTTGATCACCTCGGCCCCGAACTCCGCCATGAGCGCGCCGCAGAACGGGCCCGCGACCACCTGAGCAAGCTCGAGCACCCGGATTCCGTCGAGGGGTCGGCGTGACTCGGTCATGGAGCCGGAGTCTACCATCGTGCCGGATCTTGGCCTACCATGGCGGCGCGGGGTGCCCGCAAGGCGGCGCCCGGCGGAATCGTGAGGAGGTTATGCATGGCCAGCGTAGAGCCGGGGGGCCTCAAGGGTCTGGTCGACGTCGAGCGTGGCATCATCAGCCGCGAGATCTTCGTGAGCGAGGAGATCTACCGGCAAGAGCTCGAGCGGGTCTTTGCGCGCGCCTGGCTCTTCGTCGGCCACGAGAGCCAGATCCCGCGGCCGGGTGACTATTTCACGTCATGCATGGGCGAGGAGTCGGTCATCGTGTGCCGCGACCGCACGGGACGGATCCGCGTCTTCCTCAATTCGTGCCGGCACCGCGGCATGAAGGTGTGCCGGTACGACGAGGGCCACACGATCGAGTTCCAGTGCCCCTACCACGGTTGGAGCTACGGGACCGACGGAGCGCTGGTGGGCGTACCGTTCGCCAAGGACGCCTACGGCTCGCAGCTCGACCGGAGCCAGTGGGGGCTCATCGAGGTCGCCCGGATGGAGAACTACAAGGGTGCGATCTGGGCCGCGTGGGACCCGTCGGCCCCCACGTTCCTCGAATATCTCGGCGGCTACAAGCTCTATCTCGACCTCCTCCTCGACGCGTGGGACGGGCGCGAAGGCGGCACGGAGGCGATCGGCGGAATCCACAAGTGGCTCATCCCCTGCAACTGGAAGTTCCCCGCCGAGAACTTCTCCGGAGACCGCTACCACGGCGTGAGCCACCGCTCGGTGGACATGGTCGGCATCGGCCCGAGCGGGAAAGGTCGACGCGACATGCAGGAGCGGAACGAGGCTCGGTGGCTCGACGTCTCGTTCCCGGAGCTCGGCCACTCGATGATCGTGTTCCTCAGAAACCACGATTCGCCCCTCGCCCCGGCGTACCAGGACGCGCCCGTGGTCGCCGACTACTTCCGGCGCTGCGAAGAGGAGCGCAAGCGCCGTCGCGGCGAGCACTGGCGGCTCTTCGGCGGTCCCGGCACGATGTTCCCCAACGTGTCGCCGCTGGCGCGGCAGCCGCGCACCCTCGCGGTGTGGCACCCGCGCGGGCCGCACCAGACCGAGGTCTGGCGCTGGTACCTCGTCGACGCCGACGCGCCGCCGGAGGTGAAGGACTTCCTGCGCCACTACTACATCCGCTACTCGGGTCCGTCGGGGCTGACCGAGCAGGACGACATGGAAAACTGGAACTACGCCCACAAGGCGAGCCGCGGCACCGTCGCCCGGCAGTATCCGTACAACTACGAGATGGGGCTCGGCCGCGCCACCTGCGCCTTCGAAGACCACGGCCTCAAGCTGCCCGGCACCATCAGCGACGTGACGGCGGCCAACGCCAGCGAGAACAACCAGCGCGGCTTTTATGGTCGCTGGCGCCAGTTCATGGAGGCCGAGAGCTGGGCTGGACTAGCGGCTCCGTGAACGCCGAGTCCCCCGCGCTCGCCCGACCCCTGCTCCAGCGGGCGGTCGAGGAGTTCCTCTACGGCGAGGAAGCGCCGCGCGCCACACGCGTGTCGGGTCTTCGAGGGGCGCCCCGGCTGGTGCCGGGGCGTCTCCGAGCGCTGGGGGCTTGGGGGGCCACAAAGCACCCCGAGTACACCCTCCCTGACCTGACCATCCACTTCGAGGGGACTCTAGCGCTGGCCGCGTAGCCGGTTCAAGTTCCCGCCTGAGATCACGACGCCCCGGTGCCCTTGCCGGGGCGCTGGTGCGCGCCCCCGCGTTCGGCTAGACTTCCGAAAGCCGTCTTGCTCTGAGTGTCGAGAAGACGCTCTGCTCCGCTATTTGCGCAGTGATCTGAAGCCCGCGCGAACGTCTTCTGAAAAGAGTTGCGGCTGCTCCCACGCCGCGAAGTGGCCGCCCTTGTCGAGCTTGTTGTAGTGGATGAGTCTGGGATACGCCCGCTCTGTCCAGCTCCGCGGGGCTGGATACAGCTCGTCCGGGAAGACGCTCACGGCAACCGGGATGGAGACGCCCTTGACACCGAAAAAGCCGAACTTGTTCTCCCAGTAGAGACGGGCCGAGGAAATCGCCGTGTTCGTCAACCAGGTAAGCGTGACGTTGTCGAGGACGTCGTCTCGTGAAAGGCCGCCGGGCTGTCCGGCAAAGGCGCGGGCGATCAGCTCGTAGCTGCGCGCGTCGTGATCGAGCAGGTAAGCGGCCAGGCCGACGGGGGAATCCGCGATCCCGTACAGCGTCTGGGGGCGCAACCCCATCTGGTAGGCGTAGCCGAGTAGGCTATGCAGCACGGCGCCGCCCGCGACCTGCTCGCCGACGACCATGTGCGGCGCGCGTATCTCGGGGGGTGAGGGGAACAATGTCTTCGCGCGAGACAGACAATCAAAGCGGTTTTGCTCCCATTCTCACTGCGGCTGAGCAGACGCTGTCGAAGACGCTGGGCCGCCCGGTTCGCTTGGGTGAGACGACACCGCTCACTGAAAAAGGCCGGCGGAATGTCGTCCTGCGGTGCCGTGATCTCTCGGGCGGTTCCCCCGCCAGCTTCATCATCAAGCAAGTCGCAACGGAGCACTACGACCCTCGAGACACGGCATCGTGGGATGTCAGACGGTTTTTCAGCGATTGGGTCGGGGCGGAGTTCTTGAGCACGATCCCGACCGTCCCCCGCTCCAGCCCGCGCTTCTACGCCGGGGATCGTAGCCTGGGATTCTTCGTCCTGGAGGATCTGGGGCCACACCGTAGCCTGGTCGAACCGCTCCTCGGGGAAGAGGCCACCAGCGCGGCCACCGCGTTGCTCACATTGGCCACCTGTCTCGGCAAATTGCACGCGGCGACCCTCGGTCAATCAGCACGCTTCGAGAGCCTCTGCCGTGACCTCCACCCCGAGGCAGGACTGCTTGCCCCGTCCGGCGCCGAGTTTCATGAGCGCGCCAGGCGACTCCAGGCCGCTCTCGAACGCCTGGAAGTTCGTGTCGATGCGTCCTTCCGGCGGGAGCTCGAGACGGTGAGCGGTACCATCGAACGACCGGGGCCCTTCTTCACTTATGTTCATGGCGATCCCTGTCCCGATAATATCTTCCTCACTGGTGAGCAGGCGTACCTCATCGATTTCGAGTTCGGCCGTTTCGGCCATGCGCTGATCGACGCCACCTATGGACGGATGATGTTTCCGACCTGCTGGTGCGCGAATCGCCTCCCGGGCGCTCTGATCTCACGGATGGAATCGGCGTATCGGGCCGAGCTCGTCAAAGGGTGCCCGGAGGCGCAGGACGACCGCGTATTCGAAACCGCCCTTGTCCGCGTGTGCGCGTTCTGGTTGCTGAATACGCTGGGCTGGCATCTCGACGGTGCGCTGCGGGAAGATCGCACCTGGGGGATCGCGACGGTACGCTCGCGGCTGTTGGGCCGGCTGGAAGCCTTTCTCGCGCTCGCCGGAGCCCTCACCCAGCTTCCGGCCGTGCAGGGCCTGGCCGAGCGGCTGCTCGAGGTGTTAGGTGAACGCTGGCCCGAAGCGCCGCCGCTGCCGCTGTACCCGGCATTCGCGACGGATCGTGCGAGCGGGCAGTCTCGATGAGGGCCGGGTACCTCGCCTGTATGAGTGCCGCGGCTCGCAAGCCGGCACGAGCTCCACAGCGCTTCATCGTATCGGATCTTGGGCATTTTCATGTCCGCGGGCGCGCCGCATGCTATCGGGGCGACGGCAACCTGGCCGGGATGGTGGGTGCACTCGGGGATACTCGGGGGGCCCTTCGAGGCCCCCCATGGAACTAGAACGGCGGCGGCGTGCCGTCCGGCAGTGGTGTGTCGAACGCGAAGAGGACGCCGGCGATCAGACGATACTGTCCGGCCAGCGTCACGAGCTCCATGAGCCCGGTCATCCCGAGCTCGCCCTTCACGCTATCCAGCAAACCCTGGGGGATCGACTCGTAGGCCAGCACGTGCTGGATGATGCGGGCCGGACGCGCGTAGCGCGGCGCAAGCGCCGAGAGATCTGCCCGCGTCCGGATCCGCTCGATGACGTCGTCGGGCAGCTTCTCCGTCCGCGCGATGCGCGCGTGGGCCACCCACTCGTAGGATTGATTGACCGAGCGAGCGGTGATCAGGATGGCCATCTCGCGGATGTCGCCCGGTAGCGTTCCGCCGAACCGGAGGTACTCGCCGAGGTCGCCCACCTTCTCCGCCAGCGCCGGGTGGTGCATCAGCGAGGCGAACGGCCCGCCGCGCATCTGGCCACGCTTGGCGGTGATCTTGTCGTAGATAGTCTTGGCTTCGGGCGTCAGCGAGCCGAGGGGATCAGGCAGTTTGGCCATGAATTCTCTCTTGCGTCACGATCGAGTCTTCGGATTCTGCTTCATGCGCTCTCCGAGCGTCAGCCGAAAGCCGTCGCCCTGCTTCGTGGTCTCGCGGAGGTAGGCCTGGCTCTCCGCCCGCTCCTCTCGCGCGAGCGCCTGGGCGTGTGAGAGCCGGATGCGCCGGCCGCCCTCTTCGATGGCGAGCACGAGCACCTTGATCTCGGTCCCCACGGGGACGGCCTTGCGGAGATCCTTGCCGCGGGCCATGCCGAGCTCGGCGATCGGGATCAGCCCGGTCTGCCCGGGACCAAGCCTGACGAAGACGCCGAACGACTCCAATCGCTCCACGGTGCCGGTCAGCACCGCCCCGACCTCGACGCGCGACTCCATCTGCTCACCTGCCGTGGCGCCCTCGGGCGCCAGGGCGAGCGCGATGCGACGCTTCTCGGGATCGACGCTCACGATCAGGACGGTGACCTCGGCGCCGCCGGCCGCCGCCTCTCGGAGTGCGCCCCCTCGGCTGCGCGGGATTTCCGTGTTGTGCAGGAGCCCGTCCACCCCGGGCAAGAGCTCCACGAAGACGCCGAACTCGGTGGCTCGAACGGCCCGCCCGTGGACCACCTGGCGCTCGCGCAGCCGCCCGGGCACGGCCGCCCACGGGTCGCCCTCGAGGGCCTTCAGGCTCA
Organism: Candidatus Rokuibacteriota bacterium; assembly: GCA_003221635.1. Lineage (GTDB taxonomy): Bacteria > Methylomirabilota > Methylomirabilia > Rokubacteriales > CSP1-6 > AR31. Next base: position 30,076 of record QHSR01000067.1, read on the forward strand.
GCGAGATCCTTCCCTTCTCCTGATCGACCCGCAGCACCTTCACGGTCACCGTCTCGCCCACGCTCAGCCGATCGGCCGGCCGGCTCATGCGCGAATGGGAGAGCTCGGACAAGGGCACGAGGCCCTGCACGCCGCCCAGGTCGACGAACGCGCCGAAGTCCGCCAGTGAAGCCACGGTGCCGGTCAGCACCGCGCCCGGGAGGATCTTCTTCCGCGTTTCCTCGGCGGCTTCGGCCGCCCGCTCCTCGAGTAGCCGGCGGCGGGAGAGGACGAGATTGCGCCCGTTGTCGCTGTAGGTCACGACGCGGAACTCGAGGACGCGGCCGACGTACTCCTCCGCGGTCTCGACGCGGCGCACGTCCATCTGCGAGAACGGGCAGAAGGCCCGCAGGCCACCGACCGTGACCTCGTAGCCGCCCTTGATCACGGCCGCGACTTTGCCTTCGACCGGAATGCCGGTCTGCGCCGCCACCGCCAACGCCTGCCGCGCCTGCGCTCCTTGCCGGAGCTTGTGCGAGAGACGCACCTCGTCCCCGGTCGAGACCACGGTCGCCTCGACCTCGTCGCCAACGGCGACGCGCAGCCGTCCCTCGTCGTCGGTCAGCTCGGCGCGCTCGATCCAGGCTTCGCCCTTGCCGCCGACGTCGACGAAGATGCTCTCGGCTGCGATCTGGATGACACGCCCCTTCACGATCTGGCCGATCTCCAGAACCGCTCGGGCCGCTTCGCGGGCGAAGAGCGTGGCGAAATCCTCATCGTCACTCATGCTTTCACCCTACGGCGAGCACATTCTGGAGGTCAAGGTACATGTTCTCGTGACGACCACGCTTCGTTCAGAGTATCGTACTCGGATCGAGAGGAGATCGTCGTGACCGAGCGCGGAATCCGCGTCGTCCGAGAGCACCTGGCGAAGCTGCCGCCGTCGAGCGCGCTCACCATCGAGCAGCGGCGCGCGCAGTACGATCGCGCGGAGCGCGTCTTCCCCACGCCGGCCGACGTGGCGATCGAGACCGTGAAGGCGCCGCAGCGTCCCGCCGAATGGCTCCGGCCACCGGGCGTCAGAGCGGACACGGTGGTGCTCTACCTCCACGGCGGCGGCTACGTGATCGGCTCGTCCCGCTCGCACCGCCATCTCGCGGCCGCGATCGCGCGCTCGGCCGGCGCGCGGGCGCTCAGCCTCGACTACCGGCTGGCGCCCGAGCACCCGTTCCCGGCCGCGCTCGACGACGCGGTCGCGGCCTACCAGTGGCTGCTCGGCCAGGGGATCGCGCCGGGACGCGTCGTCCTGGCCGGCGACTCGGCGGGCGGGGGGCTCACCGTGGCCACCCTGATCGCGCTGCGCGAGCGCGGCCTGCCGCGGCCGGCCGCCGGCGTGTGCATCTCGCCCTGGGTCGACCTCGCATGCGGCGGCACCAGCTACGCGACCAAGGCCGCCACCGACCCGATCGTGACCCGTGACGGCGTGGCGGAGCTGGCACGCGCCTATCTGGGCAACGGCGACCCGAAGACGCCGCTCGCCTCGCCGCTCTACGCCGATCTCCAGCGGCTGCCGCCGCTGCTCGTCCAGGTCGGGAGCGAAGAGGTGCTGCTCGACGACGCGCGCGGCCTCGCCGCGCGGGCCCGCGCGGCGGGTGTCGACGTCACGGTCGAGGAGTGGCCGGCGATGATCCACGTCTGGCACTGGTTCCTGCCGATGCTGGACGAGGCCGAGCGCGCCATCGCGGTCATCGGTGACTTCGTGCGCGCGCGCATCGGCTGATCGCTGGACAGGCACGGGGGCGCGGCATAGACTGCCCGCGATGTTCGCCGACACTCCCCGCGAGTCGGCGCCGGATCCGGCAGCGGCCAGTGGCCGCGATCGCGTCACCGTCGTCGCGTTGATCCTCCTCGTCGTCATCACGGCCGCCGCGTGGGCTCACGTCCTGTTCTCGCCGATGTCAGCCGACGACATGGCCGGCATGAGCATGGCGATGGCTCCGACGCTCGGCGACGGCGTCGGCTACGTCGCGGGCTGGGCCGTCATGATGTCGGCGATGATGCTGCCGAGCGCTTTGCCGATGATCGGGCTCTACGCCGCGACACAGCGGAGCGCGGCGGACCCGGGTAGCCGGGTCGCGCGGGTAGCGCTGTTCACGCTGACGTATCTCGGGCTGTGGGCGATGACGGGTGTCCCGATCTACTTTGGGAGCGTGGCGCTCAGCGCCATCACCGCCGACGCGCTGGCCTATGGCGTCGCCGGGGTGCTTCTGCTCGCCGGGATCTTCCAGCTCTCGCCGCTCAAGCAGGTGTGTCTGCGACACTGCCGCAGCCCACTCGCATTCCTGCTCGGCCACTGGCGCGCGGGCTGGCTCGGCGGCCTGGCGATGGGCTGGGCTCACGCGCGATACTGTCTGGGCTGTTGCTGGGCGCTCATGGTCGTTCTGGTCGTGGCCGGCGCGATGGGCCTTGCCTGGGTCCTGCTCATCGCGGTGGTCGTGGCGGCCGAGAAGATTCTGCCGCGCGGCGAAAGGATCGCGCGGTTGGCCGGCGTCGCGCTCGTGGCCCTGGGCATCGCCGTCGCCGTGCGCCCGGAGCTGGCGGTCGCGCTACGGGCTGGCCGCCACTCGATGTGACGGATGTCGGGTCGTGTGACGGACGTCGGGTCGTATGACGGATGTCGAGTCACGGAATGAACGTCGCGCGCTCGACGGAGGATCATCATGGCGAATGTTCGGTGGCGGATCAGCGGAGAGTACTTCGAGGCCTGCAGCTGTGATTCCGTGTGCCCGTGCCCGACCTCGGGCCTGGCGGCCCGCCCGACCAAAGGCTACTGCGCCGCGGGCCTCGTCTTCCGCGTCGAGCACGGCCAGCACGGGAAGACCAAGCTCGACGGCCTGAGCTTCGCCGTCCTGCTGCGCACGCCGGGCCCGATGGCCCAGGGCAACTGGACCGTCGGCCTCATCCTGGACGAGCGGGCATCGGCGGAGCAGCGCGAGGCGCTCACGGCGATCGCGAGCGGCCAGAGCGGCGGACCCATGGCTGCGCTGGGCCCGCTCATCAGCCGTTTCGAGGGGGCCGAAGCGAAGCCCATCAAGCTCGAGATGAACGGGATCGCCGGCGCCAAGCAGGCCGAGCCGATCTACCTCGACAACGTCGGGCACCCCGCGGCCAGTCGGCTCGCGCTCGCGAAGGCCTCGCGCAGCCACATGCACGCCTTTGGCATCGACTGGGACGACACGTCGGGCCGGAACAACGGCCACTTCGCGCCGTTCGCGTGGACCTCCCGCTAGGGCGAGGTCACCGAGCCGACCGATGCGGGCAGGACGCGACTCACCTCGGCATGGGCCATGACGACATCGGGCGAGTCCTGCAGCGCGACGCGATATTTGTCCTGAAAAGCTCCTCTGTCTCCGGACTTGATCAGCCGGTATACCTCACGGAACACGTTCTGCACGCCTTCCAGCACGATCGGTTCGTCCGCATCGACGACTTCGTCGATGTGCGCGATCATCGCCGAGAGGGATCGCAGCCAGGCGAACTGCTCATCGTGAAGCGCCAGGTGGAGCAATTCGCGGGACGGGACGGCCCCGTGGCGATCCTCGTACGCGCGACGCTCTCGGTCCAGCAGCACCCGGTGAAGTCGCAGCAATCGGGTGCTGAGGTCACGGAGACGGTCGCGATCCTGGTCCACGATCTAGCCTGCTCCCCGAACCCGCGCTCGAGTCAGGCCAGCTCGGCTTCGAGCTCGTCGATGCTCGCGGCCACGATGTCCACGAGCCGATCGACCTCATCGCGCGTGATGCAGAGCGGCGGGGCGAGCCTGACGACCTGGCCGCGCGCGTAGACGATCGCCCCACGGTCCCACGCCTTCCGGTCGAGCTTGACCACCTCGTCCTTGTCGAGCGGCCGGCCCGACCCGTCGGGCGCCACCAGCTCGGCGCACACGAGCAGTCCGCGGCCGCGTACCTCGCCGACGATGCGCTTCTTGCCCACCGCCTGCTGGAGCCCGTCGAGCAGGCGCGTGCCCATCGCGGCGGCGTTCGCGACGAGATTGTCCTTCTCCATGATCTGGATGTTGGCCAGCGCCGCCGCGCAGGCGACCGGGTGCGCCGCGTAGGTGCCGGGATGCACGTTCTCTTGCTTGGCGTCGTCGGGAAAGGCGTCGGCGAGCCGCCGCCGGGCGATGGCGGCCGAGAGAGGGATGTACCCGGACGTGATGCCCTTGGCGACCGTCATGAGGTCCGGCACGACGCCGTCGTGCTCGCAGGCGAACCAGCGACCGGTTCGGCCGAACCCGGTGATGACCTCGTCGGCGATCATCAGCACGTCGAGCTCGTCGCAGATGGCGCGCACGGCGCGCAGCCAGCCGATCGGCGGCATGATGAAGCCGCCGGATGAGATCACCGGCTCCATGATGACCGCGGACACGGTCTCCGGGCCCTCGCGGACGATCGCGTCGCGGAGCTCGCGGGCGCGGCGCTGGACCAAATCGTCGTCGGTCCCCGTGCCCCGATCGCGGAACGGGTACGGCGGCGCGACCTTGGCGAAGCCCGGCACCTGAAGATCCGTATAGGGCTCCACGAGATGCGGCAAGCCGCAGACGGCGAACGTCCCCGTCGTCCCGCCGTGGTAGCCGCCCTGGAGCGAGACGACCTTGTGCTTGATGGGCTTGCCCGAGGCGAGCCAGTAGTGGCGGGCCATCTGCATGGCGCGCTCGTTGGCCTCGGCCCCGCTCACGGCGAAGAACGAGTAGTCGAGATCGCCCGGCGTCAGCGAGGCGAGCTTGGCCGCCAGCTCCGCCGCCGGCCGGTTCGAGAACTGGCGCGTCGTCGGGTAGTAGGCGAGGCGCACGGTCTGCTCGGCGATGGCCTCGGCGATCTCCCTGCGTCCGTGGCCGACGTTCACCACGGCGAGGCCCGCAAAGCCATCGAGAAGCTTCTTGCCGCGCTCGGTCCAGACCCAGACGCCCTCGGCCCGCTCGATCACGAGCTCTTCGTCGGCGAGCCAGGGGTGGTCCTGGGTCTTGTGCGTCCAGAGATGTCTGATCGCCTCGCCGCTCGTGGCCATGGGTCGCGCCTCCTGCGTTTTGCCTGATGCTATCATCTCGCGCGTGTTCATCGTCGGGATCGATGTCGGCGGCACCTTCACCGATCTGACCGCGGTCGACGAGGCCACCGGCCGCGTCGTCGTCACCAAAGTGCCGTCCGAGCCGCTCAACGAGGCCGCCGCCGTCCTGGCCGGCCTCCGCGCGCTCGGCATCGCCGGGCGCGACGTGCGGCGGCTCGTCCACGGCACGACCGTCGGCACCAATGCCGTCCTCGAGCGGCGCGGCGCGCGCGTGGCCGTGCTCACGACCGCCGGCTTCCGGGACCTGATCGAGATCGGGCGCACCAAGCGCAATATTCCCGCGCTCTTCGTACCGACCTTCGTTCGGCCGAAGCCCATGGTCGAGCGCAAGCACCGCTTCGAGGTCGTCGAGCGTCTGGCGGCGGACGGCGCCGTCCTGGTGCCGCTCGATCCGGCAAGCGTCGAGCGCGCGCTCGACGCCGCCGTGGCCGCCGGCGCCGAGGCGCTCGCGGTCTGCTTCCTCCACGCCTACCTGAATCCGGCGCACGAGCGGGCGGTCGCCGACGCGGCGAAGGGCCGGTATCCGAGCTTGCCCGTATCCGGCTCAGCCGACGTCGTCGCCGAGTACCGCGAGTTCGAGCGCTTCTCGACGACCGTGCTCAACGCATATCTCCAGCCGATCATGGACGGCTACCTCGCCGGGCTCGAGGCGCGTCTGCGCGCCACCGGCTACGCGCACGGCGTGCTGACGGTCGCATCCAGCGGCGGCATGATGACGACGGAGACGGCGCGGCGGCTGCCGATCAAGACGATCTTCTCGGGCCCGGCCGGCGGCGTGAGCCAGGCGTGCTTCGTCGGCGGCGCGGTCGGTGTCCGGGACTTCATCACGTACGACATGGGCGGCACATCGACCGACGTCTGCCTGGTCCGCGATTTCACGCCGCTGACGACGTCCGACGGCATGCTCGGTACCTTCCCGGTCAAAGTGCCTCAGCTCGACATGCACAGCGTCGGCGCCGGGGGCGGCTCGATCGCCTGGCTCGATGTCGACGGGAGCCTTCAAGTCGGGCCGCGAAGCGCCGGAGCCTCGCCGGGCCCGGTCGCGTACGGTCTCGGCGGCACGGAGCCGACGGTCACCGACGCCAACGTCGTGCTCGGCCGCATCGGGACTACCCGGCGCCTCGGCGGGGCGATCGCGCTCGACGCCGGGCGCGCCCACAGCGCCGTCGCCGATCTCGGCGCGCGCCTCGGGCGGGCGATGAGGGCCGAAGATCTGGCCGAGGGCATCGTTCGGATCGCCGTCGCGCGGATGACGTCGGCGATCCGCGAGATCTCGATCCAGCGCGGGCACGACCCGCGCGACTTCACGCTGATCGCCTTCGGGGGTGCCGGACCGATGCACGCCCTCGCCCTGGCCCAGGAGATCGGCGTACCGCGGGTGCTCGTGCCCCGGCATCCCGGGAACTTCTCGGCGCTCGGCCTCCTCGCGTCCGACGTGAAGCACGATGACGTCAGGACGCGCGTCGGGCCGCTGCGCGAGCGCCTCAGCGTCGCGGCCGGGCTGTTCAGCGACATGGAGCGCGCCGCGCGGCACCAGCTGGACCTGGAAGGCTTCACCGCGCAGCATCAGCGGATCCTCCGCTCGCTCGATCTGCGCTACCGCGGCCAGGCCTTCGAGCTGAACATCGCGGTCGGCGATGCAGGGCCGGGCGGCCTCGCGCTCGAGGCCATCGAGGCGGCGTTTCACCGCCAGCATCTCGCGGCGTACGGTCACGCGAGCTCCGACGCGGTCATCGAGCTGGTGAACGCCCGGCTCATCGCCTACGGCCTCGTCCCGAAGCCCTCCGGCGAGCGGTATCGCAGCGCGGTCGCGTCGATCGACGACGCGCTGATCGAACGCCGACCCGTCTGGTTCGAGGGCGCCCCGCACGACTGCCCGGTGTGGGAGCGCGAGCGACTGCCCGAACGGGCCGGACTCCGCGGCCCGGCCGTCGTGGAGGAATTCGGCGCGACCACCGTCGTCCCGCCGGGCTGGCACGGAGTCGTCGACGAGCACGGCAACCTGCGCTTCGAGCGGGAGGCCCGAGCATGATCGACCCGATCACCCTCGAGGTCCTCCGCGAGGCGTTCGTCTCGATCGTGCGCGAGATGCGCGTGACGCTCGTGCGCACGGCCTACTCGTCGATTCTCTACGAGGGCGAGGACTTCTCCTGCGTCCTCATGGACGGCCGGGCCCAGATCGTCGCCATGTCCAAGGGGCAGGACCATCCGCTCCACATCGTGCCGATCGGCTGGTCGATGAGGGCGGTGCGCGAGAAGTTCGGCGACGACATCCATCCCGGCGACGTCTTCCTGCACAACGACCCGTACACGGGCGGCACGCACCTCAACGACGTCGCGATGATCCACCCGCTCTTCACGCCGGCCGGCGGGCTCTTCGTCTTCCCGGTCGTCCGCGCCCACTGGGGCGACGTGGGCGGGATGAGCCCGGGGAGCCTCTCGGGGCGCGCCACCGAGATCTTCCAGGAGGGCGTCCGCATCCCGCCCATCAAGATCGTCGATCGCGGCCGGCCGAACCAGGCGGCGCTCGATCTGATCTTCAGCAACATGCGCGGGCCTCGCGAGCGTCGCGGTGACTTCCAGGCGATGGTCGGCACCTGCCGGAAGGCCTCGGAGCGGATCGAGGAACTGGTCGGGCGCTACGGCGCAGACACCATCCGGGCGGCCGTCGACGAGCTGATGGATCGCGCCGAGGGTCGGATGCGCCGCGCCATCGGCGGGCTTCGCGAAGGCGAATACGTCTACGAGGCGCACCTGGAGGCCGGCCGCGATCGGCTCGAGCCGCTCACGGTGCGCGCGAAGGTCATCGTGGCCGGCGACACGATCACCGTCGACCTCGCCGGCACGTCGCCGCAGACGGCCGGCCCCACGAACGTCGGCCCCGCCATGGCGCCGACCGGTGCCTTCACGATCATCAAGTCCTTTCTCGATCCCGGCGCCGACGTCAACTCCGGCGCCTTTCGTCCCCTGACCGTCATCACGCCGCCGGGCACCATCGTGAACGCCGATCCGCCCGCGCCGTGCGGCGGCATGGTCGAGGTGAAGTATTGCGTCGAATCGGCGGTGATGGGCGCTCTGGCCCAGGCGCTCGACGGCAAGGTGGCCGGCGACCTCAAGGGTGGCGGCAATCACTGCTACGTCGGCGGCCCTCACCCGCGGCTTACGGGCGAGACGTTCATCTTCTACGAGTACCCGGCCGGCGGCACCGGCGGCTTCGAGGGCGGCGACGGCAGCAACACGGTCCGCGCGTGGACCGAGAGCGACATGACCACGCTCCAGCCCATCGAGGCGGTCGAGCAGCTCTACCCGATTCGCATCGAGCGCACCGCGCTGCGCGAGGATTCGGGCGGGCCGGGCCGGTGGCGCGGTGGGCTCGGCCTGACGCGAGAGGTGCTGATCCAGACCTCGGGAGCTCAGCTGTCCGTGCTCGCCGAGAAAGCCGTGCTGCCGCCCTTCGGCGTCTGCGGCGGCGGGGCCGGGGCGACCAACCGCTTCTGGGTGCGGCGCGACGGGCGGCGCGTCCGGTCGTCACCGCTGCCCGGCAAGGTGAGCGGCTTTCCCCTCGAGCCCGGCGACGTTCTGCTCATGGAGTCGAGTGGTGGCGGCGGCTTCGGCGACGCGCTCGAGCGCGACCCCGCGCAGGTCGCCGCCGACCTCCTCGAGGGCTACGTCACGCCGGCGGCCGCGGAGGCGATCTATGGCGTCGTGCTCCACGGGGGCGCTCCTGACGACGTCGCCACCGCGGCGCGGCGCGCAGAGCTACGCGTCGCACGGCTGCGGGTCCGCCTCGGCGCCGCCGCCGGGCTCGACGCCGAGCGTGGGCGCGAGATTCGCCTCGGGGCCGACGTCGCGGCGCGCCTCGGTGTGGCGCCGGGGGCGGTCGTCGAGCTGGTGAACCCGCACGGGGCTCCCCTCCGAGCCTGGGTCGCGAGCCTGATCGCCCCGAGCCCCGCTGGTGCCATGCCGACGGCCGAGGTCGCGCCGGTGGCGTTGCGCATGCTCGCCGTCGCCGACGGCGCCGAGGTGGAGGTGCGTGCTGTTCACTCGGGCGTGCTGGGCGGTGAATCTCAGTTGACGGTGACAAGGGGGCGAAGGTGATCGCCACATACGTCGTCGAGTCGCTGCAGAGCTCTAGCGCGCCAAGGGGTGCAAGACGTCGATCGCCCAGGCCACGTTCAGGCGCTCCCCCAGCCAACTCGGGGTGGCGGTCCGCGCGTGCAGGACACGCCCCTCCGCAGCGTGCTGCGCTCGCAGGACGTTCACGGGATCGCGGGGCACTTTAGGAGAAGGCGGGACCTCGGGCAGAGGCCGGCCGTCCGGGCGGCGGAACCGCAACTCGCCGTCGGGCTGTCGATCGACCTGATAGCCCTCCTCGTGAACGGCGCGGTGGTGCCGACGACAGAGCAAGGCGAGATTCGAGAGCGTAGTAGGGCCCCCCTGTGCCCAGTGACGAATGTGATGTCCCTGCCCGAACCGGAGCCCACAGCCGGGGAAGCGGCAGCCCCAGTCTCGGTGATGGAGCGCCCGCCGTAACGCCGGAGGGATCGTGCGGGTCCGGGCAGCGACCTCCACGACACGGCCATCGAGACGGTGCTGCATCACCACCCGGCTCGCGTCGCGCTCCAGGCGCCGCGACGTTTCCGCGGAAACGCGCGCGCCGTCCTCGAGGATGGACTGGCCGGGCTGATCCGAATCCACGAGAGCCGGGGCATCGACGTGGACGACCACCTGATATCGCTCTCCAGGGGCGCCCGGATCGATACCGTGGTGTAGGGCTGTCTCTGGCCGAACCTCGCGGCGTTCCGGCGCACGATGCCGGTCCTCAATCCTCCCCTGTCCGCCACTGTCGCCAAGGGCCGCGCGGATCGGCTCTGAGCGGCGCGCTCGGGTACGGTTCCGTGAGCGACGGGCCGCCTACCGTGCGGAGCTGCCCGGCCCCCTCTACTGCGACACGAGCGCCCTGCTGAAGCTCTACCTGCCCGAACCAGGCAGCGAAGAGTTCAACGAAGTCGTAGAGGGCCGGGATGATGTCCTCGTGTCCGACCTGGCCGTAACCGAGATCGTCGCCGCGGTCGCTCGTCGTCTGCACCGGGGGTCGCTCACGAGGGAGACCGCACGACGACTTCAGCACGCGATCCTCGGGCGCCTCGACGAGGGCGGGTACCACCGCGTCGAGCTGACCCGCGACGTGCACCGCCGAGCGGAGCACTTCCTTCTGACGCCGCAGGCGACTTCCCTGCGCGCCGCCGACGCTCTCCACCTGGCGCTCGCGACGTCGGCGCGGGCCGCGTCGTTGGCAACGTTCGACGCGCGGCTGGCCGCTGCGGCTCGCGCCGGCGGCCTCGCCGTCTACCTCGCCGTCTACCCCGCCATCGCTTGACTCGCCGCCCCCCGTCGTCCTAGTCTCATGAGGCTATGGCCCTGACATTCCGCAAACTCCACCAGCACTTCGTGGGCGAAGCGAGCCCCCTCGAGCTTCGTACCGTTCGCGACGAGGAGACACTGGCCCGGATCCGCGCGGGCATGGACGCGTACGCCGTCCTCGTCTTCCGCGATCAGTCGTTTTCCGACGACGAGCAGATCGCGTTCGGCGAGCGGCTCGACGGCCGGCTGCACCAGGGCACGGGGAGCCGCGCCTTCACGAAGAGCCGTCTCGGCAACGAAGCGCTGTCCGACATCTCGAACCTCGACGCGAGCGGGGAGATCATGAAGGCCGACGATCGCCGGCGCCACTACACGCTCGGCAATCGCCTCTGGCACACCGACGCCTCGTTCGTGGATCCGCCGGGACGGTACTCGATGCTCCACGCGCGGGTCGTCCCGCCGGTCTCGGCCGACACGGAGTTCGCCGACATGCGCGCCGCGTACGACGCGCTGGCGGTGGACACGAAGGTGCAAATCGAGGAGCTTCGCGCCCATCACTCGGTCGCGTACTCGCGCCACGTGCTCGGCTTCGAGTTCTCGGCCGAAGAGCAGGAGAAGCTGAAAGGCGCGATCCACCCGCTCGTGCGCACCATCCCGCGCTCGCTCCGGCGCTCGCTCTATCTCGCGTCGCACGCGTCCCGGATCGTCGACTGGCCCGTTCCCGAGGGCCGGCTTCTCTTGCGCGACCTCATCGAGCACGCGACCCGGCCAGAGTTCGTCTACCGTCATGCCTGGCGCGTGGGCGATCTGGTGATCTGGGACAACCGCGCCACCATGCACCGTGCCCGGCCGTTCGACGACGCGAAGTATCGCCGCGAGCTGCGCCGCGTGACGACCCTCGACATCGAGCAGCCCGCGTTCGCCGCGGTCGGCTCCTAGCTCGCGAGCTCCCGCCCTTGGATACCGACGGCCGCTCGCCGCTCGACGCTGCACGCAAGCTCGTCCCCCAGATCCGGTCCACCGCCGACGAGATCGAGGCGCGGCGAGAGCTGCCGCGCGCGCTGTTCGAGGCGATGGCGGACGCCGGGCTGTTTCACATGGCGGTCCCACGCGTCATCGGCGGCGGCGAGCTCGACCTGCCGACCTACGTGCAGGTCATCGAGGAGATCGGCAAGGCCGACGCCAGCACCGGCTGGTGCCTCAACCAGGGCGCGATCTTCGGGACCTACGCCGCGCGGATGCCGCGCGCGGTCGCGCGCACGATCTTACCGGGTCACCGGCCGCCAGGGCTTCAGCACCGGCTGCCGGCACGCCGCCTGGGTCGCGGCCCACGCGCAGATCATCGAGAACGGCAAGGTCCGACTCGAGGGCGATCAGCCCGAGGCGCGCTACATGTTCGTGCCGGTCGCCGAGGCCGAGCTGCTCGACACCTGGCACACCCGCGGCATGCGGGGCACGGGCACGCACCACTTCGCTGTGAACGACGCGTTCGTGCCGACCGAGCGCACCGTGCTGTCACAGACCGCGCCCTTGCTCGAGAACGCGCCGCTCTACCGCATCCCACGGACGCTGCTGTTCGCCTCGGGTGACGCGGCGGTCGCGTTCGGGATGGCCCGCACGTGTCTGGAGACGTTCGGCGAGCTGGCCGGCGCCAAGACCCCACGCGCCATGCAAGCGCTGCTCCGCGATCAGCCATTGGTACAGATGACCGTCGGCCAGGCGGAGGCCGCGCTGCGCTCAGGCCGGGCGTTTCTGCTCGAAGCAGTGCGCGAGATCTGGACGGCAAGCGTCAACGGCGCGATCACCCAGGATCATCGCGCGAACCTGCGCCTGGCCGCCACGCACGGGATCCGGCTCGCGGCCCAGATCATCGACAGCCTCTACAACGCCGCGGGCGCGACCGCCGCCTACGAGGACCATCTGCTCCAGCGGCACTTCCAGGACATCCACGTGATCACCCAGCACTTGCAGGGGCGCCTCGCGCACTACGAGCTGATCGGCCGGTACGCACTCGGCCTGAAAATCGACGAGGCGAGACTCTAGTCAAATTGGGGGGCCCCGACGGTGCTCGGCCAGGCCGGGGGCGCTGGTGCGCGTCGTGGCGTTCGGCTAGACTCCCCGCAGCATGCGGCTGATCGGCCTCGCGGTCCTTTTCATTGTCACCCTCGTTCTTGCGCCGCTCGGGGCTGAGCCTCAGCAACCCACAAGAGTTCAACGGATAGGTGTCCTGTCGACTGGGTCCCTCTCCGCTGGCGAACATCTCTTCAAGGCCTTCCAGGAACACCTTCGAGAATTTGGCTACATTGAAGGCCGAAATGTCGGCTTCGAGGCCCGGGGTGCCGATGGAAAGAACGAGCGACTTCCGGGCCTCGCGACCGAACTGCTGCGTCTCGACGTGGACGTGATTGTCACAATTGGCACGCCCGCTGCGGTCGCCGCGAAGCAAGCGACCTCGACCATTCCCATCGTCACGGCCGTAGTGGCTGATCCCGTGGGCGCGGGGCTTATCGCCAGCCTCGCTCGGCCAGGCGGCAATGTGACGGGGATCGCCGACCTCGACGAGGAATTGACTGGGAAACGGCTGGAACTGCTCAAGGAAATTGTTCCCGGCCTTTCTCGCGTGGCGGTCATGTGGAAAGCGGGTAATCCCGCACACGAGACGGCCTTGCGCGAGGCCGAGGCCGCCGCCAGATCATCTGGGTTGCAGCTAAAGCACCGCGAAGTGCGCGCTGCGAGCGAGTTCCAGACGGCATTTGCTCTGATGACCAAAGAACACATCGGCGCTCTCGTCCTGCTCGCGGACTCGATGTTTGCAACCCATCGGACAGAGCTCGTGCACCTCTCGACAAAGAACCGGATGCCAGCAATTTTCTGGCGGAGGGAATTTGTAGAGGCTGGCGGACTGATGTCGTATGGGACGATTTATCCCGAGCTGTACCGCCGCGCTGCCGACTACGTTGCTAAGATCCTCAAGGGCGCAAAGCCCGCCGATCTACCCGTCGAGCAGCCCACCAAGTTCGAGTTGGTGATCAACCTCAAGACCGCCAAGGCGCTCGGACTGACGATCCCGCAGACCCTGTTGCAGCGCGCGGATCAGGTGATCGAGTAGCGCGTCTTGGCCCGCGCGGGCTCCGACCCCGGAAGCTCCGGACGCCTGGCGGGTCGAGGGTCACGCTAGCTCGGGCGGTTCGCGATCACGGAGCGCCCGGTGGCGCGCAGGAGCCGCCGATCGTCCTCGGGGCTCGGCGCCGGCGGGACACGGAGCACGACGTCCTGCGTGAAGGTACGGATGATCTTCCCCTCCGGCCAGTGCGCCCCTTCGGGATCGCCGCCACCCGCCACCGCACGCACTCCGTCGCGGACGATGCGCCGGAGCATGATCACGCCGCGGTCCGCCGATCCAAGATTCTCGAGCGCGTGAACCGCGATCTCCCGCTGGCTGGACTGGGCGTCGAAATCTGCCGGGAAGCGCTGCCGCTCGGCGTAGGGGCGGTCGTCGGACTGCCCGAAGCCTGGCTGGCCCACTTGCTCGGCCGTGAGCCCCCACGCCGGGTCCACCTGCGCGAGCTCGAAGTTGGTCGTGTGGATATCGTCATTGGGGACAGCCCACCTGACGATCACCGGCCGGCTGGCCGCCTTGGCCTCCGCGGCTTTTTCGATCTCGCGCGTGAACTGGTGCACGTTCGGGGGCATGAAGTCGGCCACGCGGACCCACACGAGATCGCCCACGCGCCGGGTCGCCAGGTAGACCATCCCGGCCTCGGTCAGGTGCCAGTCGATCTCGGGCACGACCCCGAAGGCCTCCGTGAACTGGTAGCCGCTGCTCAGGGCGTGCAGAAATGCGGTGTGGACCGGGTCCATGCTGTTGTCCTTCACCTGGAGCCAGTTGCACGGCAGCATGAACTTGGCGGCAGGCATCAGCCGGTAGCCCGGCACGTCGTAGCTATCGTAGATCGGGAACGCCGGACGTCGGTCGGGCGGGCCGAGATAGGCGAACACCAGACCCGCGAACTCGAGCGTGGGATAGGCGCCCTGCCAGACTCGCTCCTTGAGCCGACTGCCCGCCGGCTCCCCGGGCGTCTCCAGGCACCGGCCGTCGACGTCGTAGACCCAGCCGTGGTAGCAGCAGCGGATGCCGCGCTCGACCGGAATACCGAACTCGAGCGAGGTCCCGCGATGCGCGCAGTGCAGGTGCAGCGCGCCGAAGCGGCCGCCGTGATCGCGGAAGACGACCAGGTCCTCGCCCAGGATCTGCACCCGCATCGGCGTGGCCGCAAGCTCCCGGACGAACGCCACCGGCTGCCAGAACCGGCGCAAGTACTCGCCGCACGGCGTTCCGGGGCCCACCCGCGTCAGCTCCGGATCCGGCGGCGGAACATCGCGGCGGTGATAACCGTCGAACGGCGTCTCACGCATCTCCAGTTCCTTATCTCTTCTGAATGAACCGAGTCAAGCGGCTGCCAGCAGACCCTTGACCTCGTGCCGTCGCCAACGGTAGTGTCTAGACCGCGATGTCGGCGAGAGCCTGACCCGACCCCGTGACCATGCCGACCAGGCATCTTTCCCGGCTCGACCCCGAGGAAGTCGCCCGAGCCGTGACGGCCTACATCAACACCACCATCATGGCCCGGAGCCATCCGGTTCAGCCCGACGACGATCTCGAGCTCGCCGGCCTCGACTCGATGGCGCTGCTGAAGGTCCTCCTCTTCATCGAGGCTCAGTTTGGGTTCTGGATGCCGGACGAGGATCTCGTGGAAGAAAACATCAAGACCGCGCGGGCAATGGCGAACTACATCTGCCGACGTGGGAGCCAGCCCTAACGAGTCGTCGCGGTTGGACGCGCGCGCGCCGAGCTACGACGTCGTGGTCGTGGGCGGTGGCGCCGCCGGCCTGGCCGCCGCGGTGGCTGCCGCGCGCTCGGGCGCGCGCACCGCGCTCGTCGAACGCTACGGCTTTCTCGGTGGCATGGCGACGGCGGGCATGGTGAGCACCATCTGCGGGCTCTACCACACCTCGTCGGCCGGGCTCTCCGAGCCGCTCAACGCCGGCTTCGCCGAGACCGTGGCCCGCAAGCTCGCGACCATGCCCGGCTGCGGCGAGCCCGTACGCCGCGGTCGGACGTACGTCCTTCCCTACACGCCGTTCGCGTTCGCCTGCCTGGCCGACGAGCTCACGGCGTCGGTCGGGCACCTCGACGTCTATCTCCACGCGTTTCTCATGGGGCTCGCGACCGCCGCCGGGCGGATCGAGAGCGTGCGCATCGCGACCTGGGAGCGGCAGGTCGAGCTGACGGCGCGGGCTCTCGTGGACGCGAGCGGCGACGCCGTGGTCGCGCATCTCGCCGGAGTGGCCACGGTGACCGCGCCGCTGGCGGAGCGCCAGCTGCCATCGCTGGTCTTCGTCCTGCAGCACGTCGATCGCGAGGCCCTCGGACCGGGCCCTCGTGTCGCGCTGCTGAGGCTGCTGATGGCCGCCGAGCAGGAGGGACGGCTCCCGAAGGGGGCCGCGAACCTCGCGCTGGCGCCGTCGCCGCAGCCCGGTGAGGTCGTCTGCAAGCTGACGCTGAGCGGGACCACCGAGGAGCTGCCCGCGAGCCGCGACTTCCTGACGGTCGCCGAGCAGGAAGGACGGAAGCGCGCATTCGCCGTCACGGAATTTCTCAAGACGTTGCCCGCCTTCTCCCGAGCTTTCGTCTCCCATGCCGCGCCGCAGGTCGGCGTGCGCGAGAGCCGCCGCGTGATCGGGCGCTACCAGCTCACGCGCGAAGACGTCCTGTCCGGTCGGAAGTTCGAGGACGGAATCGCCCGGGCGAGCTGGCCCATCGAGTTGTGGGAGGAAGGGCGTCTCGGGGCCACGTACGAGTTTCTCCCGGACGGGGCGTACTACGACATCCCCCTTCGCTGCCTTCAGGCGCGAGACGTCGACAACCTCTTCGTCGCGGGCCGCTGCATGAGCGCGACGCACGAGGCGCTCGGCTCGGCGCGGGTGATCGGGACCTGTTTGGCCACGGGGGAGGCGGTTGGACGCGCGGCCGCCCGGTACGCCGAGGCGCAATGAACCTGGTCGAGCTTCTCTATACGTCGGCCGAGCGGCACTCCCCACGCAGAGCTCTGACCGACGTGCGGTCGGGCCGCTCTCTCAGCTACGGGCAGCTCGCGCGAGAGGCGCAGCGTCTCGGCGCGTTTCTCAAGACCCACGGTGTGGAGCCCGGTCAGCGGATCGGGCTCCTGGCGCCGAACGATCTCGCATATGTGCCTGCCGCCTTCGGCCTCCTGGCCTCGGGCGCGTGCCTGGTCCCGCTCGCCAGCAATCTCACGCCCACCGAGACCGCCGAGATCGTCCGCGATGTCCAGCTGAACGGCTGCCTCGCCTGGCCCAAGGCCGACGTCCTCGCGGGCGCGCGCTCCGCGGACGTGCAGGGCGGCGAGTGTGACGGCTTCAGGTTCCAGTGGCTCGATCGTGAAGCCGAGGCGCCCGCCGAGTTCTACTCGCTGAACCCCGCCTTCATCCGGTTCACCTCCGGGACCACCGCCAGGAGCAAGGGCGTGGTGCTGTCGCACGAAGCCACGGCCGCGCGGGTCGAGGCCGCCGACAGGGTGCTCGCGTTCAGCGAAGAGGACAGGATCCTGTGGGTCCTCCCGCTCGCCTATCACTTCGCCGTCACGATCGTGGCGTACGTTCGGGCCGGGACCCACATCCTCATGTGCCCCGAGACGCTTCCCCGCGCCATGGTCGACGCGGTCCACCGTCTCAAGCCGAGCGTGCTCTACGCCGCGCCGCTCCATTTCGAGCGCATGGCCAACCTCGGGCCCAGCCAGCCGTTCGCGAGCATTCGGGTCACCCTCTCCACCGCGGCGCCGATCTCGCCCGCCGTGATGGATCGCTTCGCGGCCGTCTACGGTGTCCCGGTCGGCCAGGCGTACGGCATCATCGAGGCCGGCCTGCCCTGCATAAATCTTGGAACCGAGGGTCTCCCGGCCACCTCCGTCGGCCGGCCCGTTCCCGGCTACGAAGTCGCGGTTTTCTCCGACGAGGGTAAACGTCTGCCCACTGCCGCGCGTTCAGACGCGGCCGAGAGGTGCGCGGACGCACCCGAGGGGCGAGCGGACTCGCCAGAGGGGATGGGCGAGATCGCCGTGCGGGGCGATGGGCTTTTCTCCGCCTACTACTCGCCGTGGCAGGTCCGCGAGCAGATCACGCGCGACGGCTGGTTCATGACGGGTGACCTCGGCTTAATGGATCAGGCGGGCGCCCTTCACCTCAAGGGCCGGAAAAAGACCGTGATGTTCGTGGCGGGGCTCAAATTCTTCCCGGAGGAAGTGGAGGACTGCATCAACCAGTTCGGCGGCATCAAGGAATCCCGGGTGTTCGGCCGGCCGCACGCTCGCGTGGGCGAGGTGCCCTGCGCGGAAGTTGTCCTGGACGCTCGCGGCTGCGACCTGGACGCCTTGAAGGCGCATTGTGCGCGCGTCCTCTCACCCTACAAGGTGCCCCTCGAGTTCACTGTGGTGGACGCGGTCCCCAGGACGCCGAGCGGTAAGATCCGCCGATGAGAACACCCTCGGTGCCCGATCACGCGGGCTTCAGCCCGACGTACTCACTGAGCAGGCCGCCGCGCACGCGGCGCTCGACGTCGATGAACCCGCTCGATTTCAACACGCCGAGGATCACGTCCGGCGGCACGCACTCGGCCATCGTGTCCCAGTAGTACTTCATGAGCAGCTCGGCCTTCGCGCTCCCGGTGCTGATCCGGGCGATGCGGGGCAAGACCTTCTCGAAGTAGACGCGAAACACCCGCTGGCCGATCGCCGAGCTCGGCAGCGTGATCTCGAGGATCAAGACACGACCTCCCGGCTTCAAGACCCGGAGGCACTCGCGGAAGGCGACTCCGAGGTCGGCCATGTGGCGCAGGGCGTATCCCATGGACAGGAAGTCGAAGTGGTCGTTGGCGAACGGCAGCTCTTCGACGGTCCCCTGCACCAGCGGAATCGGGAGGGCCAGGCGCGCCTCCCGCAGCATGCCGCCGCTCGGATCGAGCCCGATCACAGCCCCGGGCTCACGAAGAATGCGCGCGGCCGACCGAGCCACCAGACCGGTCCCGGTCGCGACGTCGAGGAGCTTCATGCCCGCGCAGAGGCCGGACCTCAGCAGGACGACGCGCCGATAGCGCTGGCCGGAGCCGAACGATCCCAGCGCGCAGACCCAGTCGTAGTGCTCCGCAGCGTCGTCGAAGAGGGCACTGACGAAGGGCCGTCGCTCCTTCTCGCTCTGGTAGTACTTCGTGAGGATGGGATGCGGCGCCGTGGGTGATTCCGCCGGGTCGTTCGGGTTCCTCGCCTCGCCCTTCATCCGATGCTCGGCGCCTCCGCGCTCGCAACAATAAGCGACCCCGCCGGCGAAGGCAAACGCGCGCGCGACGACGCTACGTCAAGCGTTTGCCGCGAGTAGCCGGGACGAGCTGGCCATAGCGCACTCCCTTGATCGCGAGGAGCTCGTTGGCGATCGACCTCTTCAACAACTTCACGTTCTTCCGTCACCGCCGGGGGATTCGAGTTCGCGATGCGCGCCAAGCTTCTGGACTGGCTGACGTTCTCCGGAGACGTGACGACCAGCCGCGCGACCTTCGACGCGGGCGGGGTCGTGCCACTCGCTCCGCTCGTGACGGCCCGCGCCGATCTGACGGCCCGCTTGCCGTGGGGCTCGCGGCAAGCCTCGCGATGCGCCACCTCGGCGACCGCTACGCCGACGAGGAGCGCCAGCAGACTGGCGGGAGGCGCAATTCTATTTCACATCGCGGCTGGCCGGCGAGCCCGCCGCCGGCGTTCCCGACATCCACTACGGCCGGCACACCCCGCTCCATCATGGCCGGCCTCGCCATCCACTTCTAACCCCGCCCGACGATATGCAGACGCGTCCAGATCCGCCGATCCGTCTTCGCTTGACCTGTCAGACGCTCGCGCGACGTAGTCCGGGCGGGCGGGGGGCGGGGGGTGGTCCCCTCCGCGGCCCGTGTAGTCAGGCTTGTCCCGACG
>QHSR01000067.1:49642-51334 GCA_003221635.1 Candidatus Rokuibacteriota bacterium
CTTCAGCACGCCGTCCTGGACGAGCGTGGTCATCCCTTCGGCTTTCGCCTGCTCGAGCATCTCGGCCACGCGCGCCTTGGTCTGGATGAGCCGCTTGATCTCGTCGGTCGCGATCAGCAGCTCGTGGATGCCCACTCGGCCGCGGTAGCCGGTCTTGGCGCAGGAGGCGCAGCCCTTGCCACGATGCAGGACGAACGACTCGTCGTACTTGAGATTGAGCTGCGCGAAGGCTTGCTCGCCAAACGCCTCGACCAGCTCGTCGTACTCGGCGCGCTCGGGATGGTACTCCGACTTGCAGTCCGGGCAAATGCGCTTGACGAGCCGCTGTCCCATGATTCCGAGCAGCGCGTCGGCGAAATTGAACGAGTCGCACCCCATGTCGAGCAGGCGGACGACCGTCTCCACCGCGCTGTTCGTATGGAGGGTGCTGAACACGAGGTGGCCGGTCAGCGAGGCCTCGATGCCAGTCGATGCCGTCTCCTCGTCGCGCATCTCGCCGACCATGATGACATCGGGGTCGGCGCGCAGGAACGCCCGCATCGCGGCGGCGAAGTCGAAGCCGATCTTCGGCATCACCTGCACCTGGCGCAGGCCGTACTGCGTGATCTCGACCGGATCCTCGGCGGTCCAGATCTTGCGCTCGGGCTTGTTGATGTGGCCGAGGAGCGAATGCAAGGTCGTCGTCTTGCCCGAGCCGGTCGGTCCCACGCAGAGAATGAGCCCGTAGGGCTTCTCGGCGATCTTCTTGATCTCGCGGAGATTGCGCGGCGTCATGTCGACCTTGTCGAGCGGGATCAGCTCGCTCGAGGAGAGCACGCGCATGACCACGTCTTCGTTCTGGTTGGCGGTCGGGATCGTGGCGACGCGCAGCTCGATCTCACGGTCGTTCAGCTTGAACTTGAACTTGCCGTCCTGCGGCTTGCGGCGCTCGGCGATGTCGAGCTGGGCCATGATCTTGATCCGCGCGACGATGGCCCGTCGGTAGGCGCCGGGGATCTTCTGATACTCGGCGCAGCCGCCATCGATGCGATACCGGATCACCGTGTCCCGCTGGGCGCCGTACGGCTCGATGTGGATGTCGGACGCGCGCGCCTTGTAGGCGTCCACGATGATCTGGTTCGCCAGCCGGATGACCGCGCTGTCGTTCTCGTCGAGCTCGCCGGCGCCCACGTCCAGGGTGTCGGCGACGTCCTCGGCCCTCAGGTCGCCGAGGATGGTGCCGATCGAGTCCTTGCCCGCGCCCTCCCCGCCCGCCTGGTTGAGGAACATCAGGATGTCTTTCCGCAGCCCGACCGCCCACTTGACCTTCCGGTTCTTCAGCGCCTGGCTGACGCTGTCCACCCGCTGCAAATCTTGGGGATTGTCGATGAGGACCACGATCGCCCCGTCCTCACGCCGGAGCGGCAGCCAGAAGTTGCGTCGCAGGTACTCGAGCCGCAGGCCCTTCAGGAGATCCGGCGGCGGCAGGATCCGCTCGTCGTACTCGACGAACGGGCATTCGTAGAACTGGCTCAGCGCGACACCCATCTCGCCTTTCGGGACCTTGTACTGCTCGATCAGGATCGACTCGACGTCGGTCTGGCGCCGCCGCGCCTCGGCCACCGCCGAGCGCAGCTCCTGCGGCTCGACCCGATGCTGCGCCAGGAGATAGTCGAACTTGGTCTTGGGGCGGCCCTGGGTCTGGATCAGCTC
>QHSR01000116.1 GCA_003221635.1 Candidatus Rokuibacteriota bacterium
CCTCGGCGTCCAGTCCTTCACGCTGGACGACCTTGTATTCCATGACGGCCTACCGGCGCCGACAGGGATGAAGATCGACGTCGAGGGCGCGGAGGGCGCAGTGCTGCGCGGCGCTGGACGCCTGTTGGCCGAGCATCGTCCCGTCATTTTTCTGTCCACGCATGGACCCGATGCCCACGCGGAGTGCTGCCAGCTTCTGACGGGATTCGGCTATCGGTTGCGGCCAATCGATTCAGGGAGCGTAGAGGACTCATCCGAACTTGTTGCGGAGCACCGATGTAACGGCGGACCGGGATGACAGCCGAACCTTACCGGCGGGATGACGTTCGTGACCGGGAGCGCTGGCGGCGGGCTCTGTACGGCTTCGCCGGCTCGCGTGCCAGGACGGTTTCACGCGCCAGGGCGGCACGGTATGCGTCGATGCCGGCGCCGAGCTCGACACCCCGCTCGCGCGCCTTCTCGATGACGGCGAGCGGGTGCGAGTCGAGCAGCTCGGCGGCCTTCGAGAGGCTGATCCGCCCCTTGCCGAGCAGCTCGAGCACGTACCCGAGGGTATAGCGCGTTGTCTTCATTTGCCCGATTCTACATTGTCCGACACCGGTGGAACGATGATCGTGGAAAGGACTTATGTATTCGCGAGCGCCGCGATCCGGCGAGAACGGAGTAGGCGATGATCGGCCGTCACGAGGGTGAGGTCGTACACAAGCGCGGTCGCGGCCAAAAATCGGTCTGCCGGGTCCTGATGGACGAGGTCGATCGCCCGGCTCTGGATGGCGACCTCGTGGGTCAGAGGGGCTTCCCTGAAGGGTACGGTCTGGCACACGCGGCGGACCCAGGTCGCCGCGTCCGGCTCGAGGCTGATGCGGCGGCGCTCGGCCAGGATGAGAACCTCCCAGATCACGATCGGCGACAGCCAGAGCTCATTGAGTGGGTTCTCGAGCTCTGCCGCGACCCGCTTCGACAGCCGGGTGGGCTCCAAGAGGCTCCAGAGGAAAATGTGCGTGTCGGGGAGAAGCTTCAGGACCCCAAGGCCTCCCATTCGCTCTCGGGAACGGGCGGCGAAACGATGTCACCTGTAATCCTTCCGGTTGCGCTGAAGGAGCCCAACCAGGAGGCAGGCTTACTCGGCGGCGGGGGAGGAACGATCTGTGCGATCGGTTCTCCCTTGCGGGTCACGAGGATTGGCCTCCCTGTGCGCTTCACCTTGGCCAATAGAGCGAGACAGGTTGCCTTGAATTTGGAAATCGAGACCTCGTCGTCCATGGCGTACCTCTTACTACTATGGTCATGGACCATAGTCAACTGAGTCCCGGGCGCACTGAGCCCTGGGCGCAGTCCCGCCTGGAGCAAGGGGGCTAGCGTGGACTGGAAAGAGCGACAGGTGCTCGTCACCGGAGGCGCGTCGTTCATCGGCTCGCACCTGGTAAACGCGCTCGTGGCCCGCGGCGCGCGCGTCCGGGTGGTGGACGACCTCAGCAGCGGCCGGCTGGAGAACCTCAAGGACCATCTGGCGCACGGGCGCGTGGAGTTCGTCAACGCGAACCTCAACGCCCCGGGCGTGGCCGACAAGATCGTGGATGGCATGAGCGTCGTCTTCCACCTCGCCGCTGACCACGGGGGACGGGGCTACGTCGATCTCCATCAGGCCGCGTGCGCGACCAACCTGACCCTTGACGGGATGCTGTTCAGGGCCTGTCACAAGGCCGGGGTCGAGAAGGTCGTCTACGCTTCCTCGGGCTGCGTCTATCCGAATCAGCTCCAGGGCGATCCGGACGAGATCCTCTTTCTGACAGAAGACATGGTGGGTCCCCCGTATGATGCCGACAACATGTACGGCTGGGCCAAGCTGATGGGCGAGCTGACGCTGCGCGCCTACTACAAGGACTGGGGGATGAAGTCGGCCTCGTGCCGGTACTTCACGGTCTACGGCGAACGCGGGCACGAAAACCACGCGGTCATCGCCATGATCGCCCGGGCCTTCGTAGGCCAGGACCCGTTCGTCGTCTGGGGCTCGGGGGATCAGATCAGGAACTGGACTCACGTGAGCGACATCGTGAGCGGGACGATCCTGGCCGCCGAGAAGATCGACGACGGCACGGCGGTCAACCTCGGCACGATGGAGCGCACACGGGTGATCGACGCCGTGCACGAAGTGCTCCAGTACACGGGGCACAAGGCGCGGATCGAGCTGCGGCCGGACATGCCGACCGGACCCCTGAACCGCGTGGCCGACAACGCG
>QHSR01000117.1 GCA_003221635.1 Candidatus Rokuibacteriota bacterium
CCCGGGCTCGAGAAGAAGTACGTCGCGGACGGGAAGATGCTGAACCGACGGCTCGTCATGTACAACGACTTCGTCATCATCGGCCCGGCGAACGACCCGGCGAAGATCAAGGGGACGAAGAAGGCGGCAAACGCGATGAAGGCCATCGCGTCGACCGGCTCGCGCTTCGTCTCCCGGGGTGACAATTCCGGCACCCACACCCTCGAGAAGGCGCTCTGGAAGCTGGCCGGTGTGGAGCCTCAGGCCGGGTGGTACATCGAGTCCGGGCAGGGGATGGGCGCGACGCTCGGCATCGCCGCCGACCGGAACGCCTACACGCTGACCGACCGCGGCACCTATCTGGCGTTCCAGAAGCGCGTGCGTCTGCCGATCCTGCTCGAAGGGGACAAGCCGCTCCTCAACATCTATTCCGTCATGGAGGTCAATCCGAGCAACGGCCCCAAGGTCAACACGGCGGGCGGCAACGCATTCGCCGACTTCATGGTGTCGGCCGACGTTCAGAAGATCGTCAAGACGTTCGGCGTCGACAAGTACGGCCAGGCCCTGTTCGTGCCGGTCGCCGGCATGAACGAGGAAGAGGTCGGGGGCCTTAGCTCCTCTCGAACGCCCGCTTGATCTCGGTCTCGCCCCACAGGATCGCCTCCCTGGGCTTCGATGCGTTCGTGACCACCCGGGCGAACATGTTGGGAATGATGTAGCTGTTCGTGATGAGCTGGATCCGCTCGTCGGGCGGCGCGGGCCAGCCGTACAGGTGCGAGTACTGCGCGATAGATTTGATGGGCTTGTATTTCCGGTCCACGTCCCAGACCGGGTGATTTTCCATATCGCGCCAGGTCGGATGGTTGTAGCTGTCGCCCGACATGATCCATTCGTGGTACTGCGCGGGCTCGAAGAACCACTTCAGAAACTCCCTGGCGACGTCCACGTTCTTGCTGAACTTCCAGATACCGAGGCTGCGCGGGACACCGACGGTGTGGCGGCCGGCCGGCCCGGCCGGCGACGGATGAAAGCCGGTAAGCTCGGCGACCGGGAGCTTCGTCTCCTTGGCGACGACGTAGTGGCTGATCGGATTGTGGATCCACGAGCCCTTGCCCGAGTTCAACCACTGGTTGTTCCCGGCGTTGTCCCACGAGAGCACGGCCGGGTCCATGGCGTCGTGGTACAGAGCGTTCACGTAGTCGACGGCCGTCTCGGTCGCCTTGGAGTTGATGGCAATGGTCTTGCCGTCCTCGGCGATGTCCTTGGCCCCGTAGCACCAGAGAATCGAATAGAGGCTCGACACCGAGTCGGTGGTCTGGCTGATCGCGATGCCCACGGGATGGCCGAGCTTCTTCAGCTTCCGCCCGGCGCGTAACAGGTCCTCCCAGGTGTCGGGCTCCCTCTCGCCCACCTTCTCGAACAGGTCGATCCGGTAGCTGCCCGGGAACGAGGTGAACAGGTACGGGACGCCGAGCCATCGGCCCTTGACGTGGGCGTGCTCCTTCGCGAAGGGGTACCAGTCGCCGTGCTTCCGGGCGAGATCGTTGCAGATGTCGGAGACGTCCACCAGCCCGGGCTGGAAGAGCCAGGGATAATGCATCTCGAGGCTCATGATGTCGTGGCCCGATTTGCCCATGAGCTCGGCCGAGAGCTTGGCGGGCATCTGAACGCTCTGCACGTGATCGATGCGCACGGTGACCCCGGAGAGACTCGTGTAGCGCTTCGCCAGCTCGGTCAGCTTCGCGTCGGAGGTCGGCGCATAGTTCACGGCGGTCAGCAGGCTGAGCTCCCGGGCGGCCCAGCTCGCCGGCGCTCGACCGGCCGCGAGGATTCCGCCGAGCCCCGCGAGGGCCCGTCCGCCCGTGGTGAGGAACGCGCGTCGACCGACGTCCGTACGCTGAATCTTGCGGGTGCCCCGTTGCGGCGTCCCACTCATGGCCTGTCTCCTCTGACTAGGATCGACTGAGACCTCAGGAGGAGGCGGTCCCGGGCTCCGTCTCGGGCACGAACCGGGCGCCTTCCTCGCGCCGGACGCAGACCGTCGTGGCCTCGTCGCGCCACACGATCGTCCAGCCCAGCGAGCGAAGCCGCTCGTCCATGACGTCCTGCCGACGGTCTGTGAGCCGCCGATCCGGCCTCCGCGGCGTCTCTTCCAGCCTCCGCTTGCCCACTCGACGGTCGACGATGACGGTGACCTCGGCGTTCGCGGCGAACTCTCGCCGCAGGTATTCTTGGAGCTTCGGCCGGCACCGGGACACGATGAACACGAGCTGTGCCATGGGACGTGAACGAGCGTAGCGTCACAGTCGCCGACGGTCAAGGCCGCGCGGGGCGAATGGCGGTAGCGAGCCGGGCAGCCCTGGCATAGAGTTGCGGGGTGGGCCGCCTTGGGGCTCGTCTGACGGGGCAACTCCGGCAGCATTTTCCCGGCATCGGCGCCGCCCTCCTCGTGTTGGCGCTCGTGTTCCTGGGGCCGGTCGAGGGATGGGAGTACCGGTGGCTCGACCAGCTCTTCCTGCTTCGCGGCGTCCGCCCGCCGACTGCGCCGATCGTCATCGTCACGATCGACGAGTCGACCTTCCAGGAGCTGAGCCTCCAGTGGCCGTTTCCCCGCGCGTTGCACGGCCAGCTCATCGACCGCATCAGCCGGGACCGGCCGCTCGTCATCGGTCTCGACATCATCTTCGACAGCGACTCGATGTTCGGACCCAAGGACGACGAGGCCCTCGGCGCGGCGGTCGCGCGCGCCGGCAACGTCGTTCTCGGCCTCGCCGGCGCGCAGGACGACCAGCCGCTCGTCTCGGTAGGCGGAAAGGTCCACGGCGCGAAGCGCGAGG
>QHSR01000118.1 GCA_003221635.1 Candidatus Rokuibacteriota bacterium
AGAGCCGGAGGAACTCCACGCCGACGATCACCTCGTCGCTGCCGTGCTGTATATGAACGAACCCCTCTTGAACCTCACCCGCCAGCGTGACTCTCCCCCAGGCGAGGGGGATGCTCTCTATCCGGCCGTCGGGATACTGCATCTCGGAGGCGGTTCGCGGCGTGAGGCCAAGCTCCTGGGCGTGTGGTTCCGGCACTTGGACGAAGCCCGTGAATCCGGTGTCGATGACAGCGTCGAAGGAAGTGGACGGCCCGGATGGCGCAGAGACAGCGATCGTTACGACGGGGCTGCGGCTGCTATCGAGCGATCGGCGTATCGTCGCCATTCGGCAGGCGACGAGACCGGAACGCCGCTCGATCGCCGACACGCACGAGGTGGAAGGGGCCTCTCTCCGTGGCGGCCTGCTGGTACGCTGCCTCCGGCGACTCGGCTAGGAAAAGCTTTTCAGTTTTGACATCGATGAGGACGTAGCGGCCGCGGTGGCGGCGTTCGAGATCGGCACGATGCCGCTCTCTCGCGGGTTGAAACCCATCACGTCCCACACTAGCACGACCCGCGCGACTGATGGAAATACGGATCGGCTGTATCCCGGGGGCGACGCCGACCCTGTTTAGCGATCGCCTCCCTCAGCGTCAGCTGAATACGCTCCACGTGATCCGAGCAGCCGCGCCTTGCTGAACCGCCTGGAACCGGTCGTGCCCTTGCGTGTGCTTTTCATTCACCCCGCTCGTTGGCCTGCGCGGCGCGCACCGGTCACGCCGCCGATGGCGCCGGTGCCGTAGATGGTTATGGAATGGCTCGAGCGGGTTAGCTGGCTTTCTCGCCGTGTCCGGTGGCCGCCCAACGCCGCGCAAGCGCGACCATGCCTGCCTCATGATCGGGCCAGTCGTGAAGGGTGGCCGGATCAAAGTCGGCGCCGTTCGGCCAGACGAGCGTGTGAACCTCGCGATCGACCGAGACCGAGTTGAACTGATTGAGATCGCGCAACGGGCCGTAGAGCTCGCCTTCCAGCACCGGCCGGAAGTCGATTGTCCGGACCAGGCCATCGCCAAACTCGATCCTGAGGCGGTACGGCCCCACGATCTCGAAAGCTTTGATCTTGTGAACGGGATGTCCCACGCGCTCTACCTCCGATCGGAGGGGCTCGATCTTGCCCGCTGGCCGGCCTGCCTGCAGCCGGTCCCAGGCGGCGAGCAACTCGGTCTGATGAATCTCGCCCCACGCCTCAACGAGGCGGCGCTGCCGCTGGGGAAGGTCGCCGCCGATGAGTTCGACCGTGTCGATCGCGAAGAGACCGACATCGGCTCGGCGCTGAGCGGCCGGCGCTGGCGCCTTCGATTGACCGCGACGCGGTCATGCCGGACCGCTCAAGACGCCTCGTTAGATTGCTAGCGTCCAAGCCAATACCCAGGGCGCCGTCGTGCGTGCGCGACCGCCAAGATCTCGATCCGGGTGGACGTTTCCCGATACACCACGAAGAAAGGGAATCGATATGCTCGATTGCGGCGTCGAGCTCAGCCATGAAAGCGTTGCCCGCGTCCTCGTTTCGTAGCCGATACCACTCGCGCGCGGCTCGAGCCTCGGTGATGGCTTCTGGATGAAGCCACGTGGGCTCGGAGGGCACTATCGGTCAAGAATTCTGCGGCGCGCTTCAGACCACGGGATTGCCATAACAGCTCCAGAGTCCAGTTCGCGAATGCGCTTCGCTATCTCCGCGGCCCACGCGGCCTCCGCGTCCTCATCGACTTCCTCGTCGAGGCTTTGTAGCAACGAGGCAGCGAGGGCGGCGCGCGACTCCGGTGAGAGCTTGAGCGCTTCCTCCAGAAGCTTGGCAGGATCCGGCGTCATGTCGTCGATTCTAACAGCCTGAGGCCCTTCTGGGTATGATCCAGGACCGCTCCGGAGGGAGTCGCCGAAGGCCGAAGAACGGCCCGGCGACGGGAGGAGCGCGGCGACGGGAATGGGCGTGGCCGGCACACCGATCGGCGCGACCGAGCTCGGCGGGGTGAAGCGCTCCACCGACATGTAGCGCCAGCCGTACGGTGCGGTGACGTCGGCACCGGGGTCCCGGTACGCTTCCAGAATCCGATCCACCAGGTTGACGATCCAGTAGTCGACGATGCCCGCGCGCGCGTAGAGGCTGCCCTTCTCGACCCGATCGAACGCGAGGCTCGATTCGGCGACCTCGATGATCAGCGCCGGACGCGCCGGATGCGCGTCGCGGTAGTCCGCGTGAGAGCCCTGGACGACCGCGATGTCAGGCTCCGGTGCCGACTCGTCGTCCAGGCTGACGGGATTCTGCCCGCGGACGATCCAGCCCGCGGGGAGCGCCGCCCGCAGCGCGTCGCCCGCCATCTCGACGCCCGTCGCGTGCTCGCTGCCCTTGGGCTCGGCGACGATCAGCTGGCCGCCGATGAGCTCGACCGGCTCGTCGTCGTCGAAGGCGCCGAGGTCGACGAGCCGCTCGTACTCCACGCGTCTCCAGCGGCGAAGCGTGAGCGGCGCCTGCTTCATGACGGCAGCGTAGCGAGCGGGACGTCGTTGGTCAATCGTCGCCGTTTCGATACACTGCCGGCCGTGAAGTTCATCGGCGACCGACTCCGCCGCAAGGAGGACCCGCGGCTCGTCCAGGGCAGCGTCGCCGGCGTGGTGACGTTCGCCGACATCAGCGAGGCCGCGCCCGCTGCCGATCGTGCCGCCGCACGCGACGCTGCGCGGGTGGTGGCGCCAAGCGGAGCGTAGAGGGCTCGCTACCAGCGTTCCTGCTCGGCCTTGCAACCACGACGGAGCACGACGTCGATGAGTCGCACAGCATCGACCACGTCCGGCGCGGCGGCGCTCGGATCTTCGAGTAACTGATCACGAAGCCGGCGCAGGCTGGCGCGCTCGCCCGGCTCGAGCCTCGAGACACGACCATCGTCGATCGTCGCCTCGAGCCATTCGGCGCGCGTCCGGTAGAGAGCGACCGGACAGCCGAGACGTGAGCGAATCAGCCACCAGATGCGCAGGCCGCCGACGTCGGCGTCGCCCCAGTGTCGGAAGTCGAGGGCCGGCTTGCGAATTCGCGCGGCACTCAACGCGTCGAGCAGCGACGGCGATGGGAAGCCGGCGGTGTAGATCACCAGCTCACCCCGCTCGCCAAGACCGCCCGGACCTTTCGCTTCCTCGACGTAGGCGAGGAAAGGCGTCTCGTTCTCGATCGTGGTGATGCAGGCGGCGGTACCACGCACGATGGCTTCGACCCACGCGTCGGCCCAGGCCTCGGGCAGGTGCGCGGTCGGCGCGAAATGTTCCAGCTCGTATGCGTAACCTGCGACCTCCATGGTTCCCCGGCCGGCGCACCGGATCAGTCCGGCCTTTCGCCGTACCCCGTACGCCTCGAGCACGTCACCCGCGTCGTCGCGCGAGACGCCGTCCCAGCGGGGATCGGCGCGGAGCAGGATCTCGAGCACCAGGGCGCGCACGGCCGCAAGACGCTTGGACTGGCCGAAGATGCGCTCGCTGATCACGCGCTCCCAGCCGCTGGCGCCGGGCGCCAGCGCGACCGCCGCCGTGAGCGCGTCACGCACGTCCCCTCGCTCACGCTTGAAGCGCTCGCGCTGCAGCCCCAGCGCGGAGACGTCGGCGCGCGCGATGCCGGAAGCGACGCGATCGAGGTAGGCCGCCATCCACTCGGGCGCCGGCGCCGCCCGCAACGACTCGACCAGGGTGGCGAGGTCGCGCAGCGCCTCGGCGAGCGGTACGAACTCGAAACCGGCTGCGAGGGCATACGCGCGTTCCACCTCGCCCGGACCGAGGCGTGCCTCGCGCGGCAGCCCGTCGGCGTATCCGCGGTGGCGAACGATCCGCGCTGCTCCCGCGCGCAGCAGGTCCTCGGCCCCCGCCCGGAGATCCGCGAGCGCTTCCCGTCCTTCCGGCTCGAACGCTGCCGGGAACTCGCGGGCGTCGAGCCGGACGATGACGTCCTGTCGCCACGGCCCTGGCTGTCCAAAGGCGGCGCTCCGCTCGTATTTTTCGAGCAGGCGGACGAGAAGCTCGCTACCCGGCCTCATCCCGCTTGAACTCCTTGGTGAAGTCGAGCACCGTCGGCGCCCCGCTCATCGGATCGCGATGGATGTAGAGGCTCGTCTCCACCCATGGGGCGACCAGCTCGCTGCGCTCTTTGGGCGTCGCGAGCACGAGCTGCAGGCCCAGGCTGCGCGCGAAGCGCAGCGTCGACTCGATTCGCGCCTCGTCCATCTTGGAAAAGGCCTCGTCCAGCAGGACCAGGCCGCAGCGGGGCCGGCCGTCGGGGGCGAGACTGCGGTAGAGCCGGTAGAGGGAGGCGAAGATGGCGATGTAGTAAGGGTTCTGCGTCTCGCCGCCGGACTTGTCGGCGGCCACCCGACCGTAAAGTACTCGCGATAATCGGCGCGAGCCTCGAGCTCGGTCTTCACCTCGCGCGCCTCCGCCTGCACCAGGCGGTCGAAGAGATCCGTCAAAGTCCTGCGCGTGTCGTCGCGCGCCAGGGCGTCGGCGCCGAAGAGCGAGTCCTTCTCGAACCGGCCCGCGTCCATGATGAGGTCGTAGAACGCGCGATGCTCGGTCGCGACCTCGAGCGTGAACTGGTAGCGCTCGGACCCGAACGGCACATCCTTCAGGGCGCGGTTCAGCTCATCCACCTGGCGCCGAACGTCGACGAGATTCTCCCGGAGCCGGAAGATCACATCCTCGGCAAGCTGCTGGATGGCTTCTTCCTTGGCCCGCACGATGCGCTCGCGGTACTCGGGCAGGCGGCTGTCACGCCACAGCTCGCGCTGCGCCTCGAACTCGGCGTAGCCCTCGGCCTCCAGGTCGGCGGCGAGTCCGAAGGCGTTCGCGTACTCCGTCTTCAGCTTTACGAAGCCGAGGAGGAGCGTCTGGACGCGGCTGTCGATGTTGCGGTACTGGCGATCGAAGACGTCGCGGATCTCGGCCGGCTCGCGGACCGCGCGCTCGCGCGCGTAACGCTCCTCGTGCGCCGCGTTGCGCTCGGCGTCGTCGCCGCTCTCGCGACTCGCCGCCTCGAGCGCGGCGGCGGCGTCGGTCTCGGCGGTGGCAGCGCGAATCCGGTCGTCCGCCAGGTGCTCCAGATCCTTCTTGCACGCACCGATCCGCTCGCGGAGGTCCCGTTCCTCGCCGCCGAGGCGGCCGAGTTCGCCGTCCGTGGCCTGGCGCTCCCGCTCGAGCTGGTCGAGCTCCTTGCGATCGATGCGGTCGAGCTGGCGCTGGAGCGCCGCGGCACGCGCCTTCAGATCGCCCAGACGCTGGGCCGTCTCGATGAGCGCGGGCAGCTCGGCGGCCTCCAGTGCTGCGCGACGGCAGCCCACCGCGACAGCCTGCAGCCATTCGATCGTTCGGGCGGTATCGACGACCAGCTGCGACAGTTCGGTCAGCCGGCGTGCGATCTCCTCGCGCCGGCGCACGCGCGCTGCGTCACCGATGTAGTGTCGGCGGAAGACATCGGGATGCGTCTGCCGCGCGACATGGTTCTGGTAGACCATCACGGTATCGGTGATCGCCCGGCGATGGCGCCGCAACTCGCGCTCGTTCTCGCAGCAGATCACGTCCCCGATCAGGAAGTCCACATAGGCGCGCGCCAGTAGGTCGTCGGTGACCACCTGTTCGGCGAGCGAGCGCGGCTCGCGCCGTGGGGCCGCCGCCTGCACGCGCTCGATGTCCACGAGCCCGGCGCCGGCGATGAACACGCGACCGCGGCCGGGCAGATTGAAGTCGCGCTTGTGCTGCTCGTACAGCGAGAGCGCGCGCGGAAAGTCACCGGGCGCGACGATCACGTCGAAGCGGCGCGTGTTGAGGTAGCCCTCGATGGCGTCGCGCCAGCGGGGCGCGGTCACCTCGATCAGCTCGCACAGCGGGCGCGGCTCCCGCGCGCCCCTGAGGCGGGCGGCCAGCAGGTGCAGCAACGCCTCGGAGCCCTCGGGATAGCGGTGGCGCCCTCGGTCGAGCTGCTCCTGCTCGGCCTCGAGCGCCCGTCCTTCGTCCTTCGCCGCCTCCAGGGCGTCACCCAGCCGCGAGAGGCCGACCGCCAGCGCGTCGGATGTGCGAGCGAGCCAGCCGGACCACGCCGCCAGGTCGCGGCCGGCGAGCGCCCCGTCGCCCGCGAGCGTCTCCCCCAGCCGCGACACCACGGCGGGCTCGTCTGCGGCGCCGAGCAGCGAGCGTTCCGAGAAGACGGTCGGATGGGCAGCGCGCACGTTGCGTGCCTCTTGACTGAGGAGGGTGTCCAGCAGCGCTCGCTGGGCCCCAAGCAAGCGGCGGGTGCGCGCTTCCGCCTCCGTCGCGTCGGCGACGTCCCGCCGGGCCCCGTCCAGATCACGCTCCAGCGCCTGGATGTCGCGGAAACCCGGGGTGGCGACGAGGAGCGCCGTGAGGCGGTCGCGTTCGCCACGAAAGAACTGCGCTTGCGCCTCCGCGCGCGCCGCGTCGGCCTCCAGCCGCTGCTGCGTCCGCGCCGTCTCCTCCAGTTGTCGTTCGACCTCGCGCACGCTCGTCTCGGCCAGCTCCACGGCGGCGCGGAGCGTCAGGTAGCGGTGGCTCTGCGCCGTGCGCCGCTCCTGGACGATGCGCTCGCCCTGCGTGCAGATGGCGTCGAGCGCCGCCAGCCGCCGCTCCGCATCCCGTGCCTGGGCCTCGAGGCGCTTGTAGTGCTCGAGGTTTGCCTGGAGCGCGACGGTGTCAACGGGCCGCTCGTCGAGCAGATAGTGGAACACGAAGTCGCGGACCTGGCCGATGGGACGGAAGTCCAGCGCTTTGACGATGAGGCGGTGGAATGCCTCCGGCACCGCGCCGAGGCGATGCCGCAGCTCCTCACGGTAGGTCCCCGCGTCGGCGAAGGGTTTGGCCTGCGGCAGGGCGCGCAGCGCCTGGCGGAAGTCGCGCAGCGGGCGGACCAGGTCGCCGGGAGCCAGGGCGGGAATGTCATCGAGCGTGGCGCCCGGGACCACGAAGTGGACGCGCGCGACGTGCGTGTCCGTCTCGCCGGCCTCCATGGCGATGCCGCACACGAAGTCGCCGCGCGAATCAGCGTCGTCGGCGAACTGGAGCGTCACGTACGAAGAGCACGCGCCGCGGCCGAACCGGACCTGACCGGGCCGCGCCTCATCCTCCGAGCCGAGCTTGTAGCGGACGTAACCGTAGAGGCTCCGGCGGCTCTGCTCGTTGGCCGCCTTGTTGAAGCGGACCTGCTGCTGGTCGGCCACCAGCGCCCATTGCACGGCGTCGAGGACCGTGGACTTGCCGCTGCCGTTGTCGCCCAGGATGAGGCAGCTACCGTCGAAGCGGAACGTCTCGTCGACGAAGTGGTACCAGTTGACCAGCCGCAGGCCCATGAGGCGAATCACTCCTCGTCGTCCTCCTCGGCGCCGTCGTCCGGCGTCGCGTCGTCCCGCACGAGGGTCACGGACGTCGTGTACGCGCGCACGCGCTCGGCGATCTCCGCGATGCGATCCGGAGGCAAGACCTTCTCGACGAGCGAGTTCACCTCGAAGCGCTCCGGGTCCTCGCCCGCGAAGCCGCGCTCGATCGTCACCAGCGAGTGGCGGGCCAGACGGCGAATGGCGCGCTCCAGCGCCCGACGCGAGAGCTGCGCGGCCGGCTTGCCGGCCTGGATGAGGCGCTCGCGTAGCGCGCCGACAGTCAGCTCACAGCGCAGGTCCTCGCTCGCATGCTGCATCTCCTCGTGGTAGGCGAGGCGCAGGGTGCACAGGACGAGGCTCTCCAGCTTGTCGAAGCGCACCCGCTGCTCGCCGGACTCGTGCACGGCGCGGCAGAGACGCAGACCCAGGTCGGTCTCGAGACGCCAGCCGCCGAGTCGCAGATAGGCGTCGATCAGCTCCCGATGGCGCTCGGCGAAGCGCCAGTCTGCGTCGGGTCGCATGGCCGTTCCCGGCGTCAGCACGTGGCCCGAGAGCAGCCGGGTGACGACGTCGCGGAAGCGGTCTTGTTGCGCGGGCTCCAGGCGCGGAAAGTCGGTCGCGAAGTCCATCGGCTCAGCGCTTCGGCCGGCGCGTCAGCGCGCCGCGAGGGAAGCCGTAGGGGCCGTAATGGTCTTGACCGTCATCGGACGCGTCTGTTTCGATATCGAACCGGTACGGGGATC
>QHSR01000119.1 GCA_003221635.1 Candidatus Rokuibacteriota bacterium
GAGTGGCCGTCGACCGCCTGGCCATCTCGTTGACGAAAGGAGCTCTCGCATGAAGACGAATCGTGTCTTGCACGTCTCCACCTCGCTCGTGGGAATGGCAGTCGCGTTCTGGCTTGGCACGGCACTGGGCCAGCAAAGCCCACCGGCTGACAACAAGGGCCTCAACGTGGGCCAAACCCTCGTGAATGACCTCGGACCCCAGTTCGCGGGGTATCAGCTCCGCCTGCGGAAGCTCACGTTTGAGCCCGGCGGCGTCGCGGGGATCCATTCCCATAAAGAGCGACCGGCCTTCGCCTATATTCTTCAGGGCACGCTGACTGAAGGCCGCGAGGGCGGTTACGTCAAGGAGTACAAGGAAGGCGACGTCATCGTCGAGTCGCGCGACGTCACCCACTGGGCGGAGAACAAGACCGGTAAACCGGTGGTGTTGGTCGGCGTGGACGTCGTCAAACCATAGCAGCGCCGTCGCCCTTTCCAGCGACTGGTGGCGACCCTGCGCCGGCGCGGCCCCCAGGGTCCCGCCACCAAACGCTTGCGCCTCTCAACCAGTAGCTGGGCTCTCTGAACCTTGATCAGGCCCTCGACAACGAGCGTGTAATCGCGCGCGAATCCCGTTGGGGTCGTACGTCGGGGTCAACTACATCACAGATGAGAGCTTCGACGCGGTTACGTGAAGTACGGTGGCCCCGACAGGATAACCCCTTGTGTTGATGTATCAGATCAGCGTGACCGAGTCTCACGCCGAACCTGCGTTGACTGCGTCCGAGAGCGCGAGCGCGACGATATGCTCGAACCGCGGGAAGTCGCACGGTGTGGGGATGTACGCGAAAACTCCGGCCTCTAGGACCTCGACTGCTTCGTGGGTCGTCTGCTCTCCTGTCACGATGATGACCGGGATGGTCCGGTCGGTCACGCGAAGCTGCTTGAGAAGCTGGAGCCCGTCGAGCCCTTTCATCTGGGGGTCGAGCACGATGAGGTCGGGGCGCCCCCGATTCATGACTGAAACGGCTTCGGCGCCGTTGGCGGCGGCTAGAACCTCGTAGGCGTGACCGTGGTGGAACTGCCCGAAGAACCTAGAGAGGGCTCCGCTCTCGGCCTGTTCGGCAAGAATGAGAACGCGCTGACCACGCACCTGAGACTCCTTCCGCGAACTCTCGACAGCTATTGTCAGTTCTGCGCGGCACGTCTGAATTGGTTTACTGGATGCCTCATCCGTCTCACGAGCTCGTAGAGCGCGCTCTTGCCGCCGCGATAGCCCGCGAGCCGGACGCGCCGCAGGATTTCGACGCCTGGGAGGTCCGGATCCTCGCGCAGCCACCGCGCGACCTCAGGCGCGTACGGCGCCACGGTCGACGGCCGTCCGGCACCGCGAGGTCGCGGAGCAGGTGTCACCTCACCAGCGCTCTCCACGGCAGGACTCCATCGCAAATCTGATACCGGAATCGAATTCCAGAAGATCCAGTAACTTATGCGCCGCTGGCAAGAAATCGCCTGGAGAGTCTCTGACCGGCCAGATCAGTTTGGAATCAGTGCCCCCCGCTTGCGAGGGTTCCCGGAAAATCTGGAAGGCTCTTTCTGTGGAACAATCAGAGTGCCGTGAGTCCGCCGCCCGATCACGGTGAACAGGCGTTCGCGGCGACCGCCGGCCGTCTGGACGTGATACCGCACCTCCGAGTCCTCGAAGCCGAGCACGCCGATGAACGCCTCGATCACGTCGGGAGTCAACGTCCACCACGTCTCTCGCGGCTGGCCAGTACGAAGACCCGCGGGACGAACTGATTACCTCGGGCGATTGCTCTGGTCACGCTGATCCTTCAGGATTGCCTCGCCCTTGGTGAGCCAAGAGACGCCGAATGCCACAACGGCGACAGATTCGAGCCAAAAGACGGGATGGAGCCTCTGCACGGGCGAATCGCTTGACACAAGCCCCGCGATTACGCTCAGGACAATGCAAGCGAGAATGGTATAGCCGCAAACCGTGTAGATGGTGTTCCTCTGTAGTTTCTTGCGAGTTGGCGCCTTGGTCGGATCGGTCTTACGAAACAGCACAAGGGAGAAAAAGGCTAGCGTCAGGAAAAAGCTGGCCGCGGAGAGTAGATGCAGGGCGCCAACAAACTTGTCGCGTGGCGTAACGTTAATTTCCGGAGTCGTTGGAAACAGAGCAACGCCAAGGGCGAAGACGCAGGCGAGATCACCGGCGATGTCGTCCTTCCGTTCGTAGCCATGGTATGAAATGAGGAAAACTGCAATGGCGCACAAGCTTCCAACGAAGACGTCGCGCATCCCTGTGTGGGGATCTTTCCGAACGCTAAGACAAACGGGAGTGCAGTCCCAATAATTCCAACTGCCTTTCGTAGACCGAGATAAGAGAGTACGAGGGAGCCATTCGGGCCAGACGGTCGGTTCATGGGTCTCCTCTGATGCGTAGCCGGGCGAGCATTGAATCGGGCTCGCGGGCTGAGAACGCTTCAATCCAGCGAAGCACAGCGTGCATTCATCTCGCGTGTCGGTCTCATAGCGCGTGCATTTGGACTGAACGGCATCGCGTTCACCTCTCCAGCGTGGCTCGCCTCTAAAACTTGTGTGGCGGAACTATCGGTCTGTGTCTCGGTATTTGTCAAGGACACGTCCCAGAGGGGTTCCCGAGCGGACCCCGACGCGGCTGGCGGGCGGATCAGGTGATCGAGTGCCCCTCGCCGCCTCCGTGCCCGAAGCCACGCGCCCGCCGCGACGGCCGCCAACGAAACCACCGGCGCCACCGCAGCCACGGTGACTGTGCTCCTCAGGGAATCTGTCACCGCCACGGGGCTGTGTGTGCCAGGCGGGAGCGAGAACCCGTCAAAAATCTGGGGATGTCTGTACTTCCCACCTATCACCGACACCTAGCCAAGCGCCAGACGGAGAGAGAGATTGCGTGCTGCACGCACACCCCCCGAAAAATGACAGGTCAGCCCGTCGCGAACCGTCAGGACGCTTAACCGGGTTAGGTGCTTGCCGAATCAGAGGGAGGCGACGTAGATTCTTTCTCTCTGGCCGAATCGGGAACGCGAACTCACAAGGAGGGCACACGATGAGGCGGGCGGCGAGGATGATCTTGACGGTATCTCTCCTAAGCGGTGTCTTGCTCTTCTCGACACTGACAATGGCCATGGCCGATGACGAGTGCGAAGGACTGCTGCCGATGGCGCTCCAAAGCGCTCTCGCTGCAGCGACCGCGGCGGAGGCCAGCGGGCTCAACAACAACATGTGGGCCACGATCGTCAACCGCGACGGCGTTGTATGCGCCGTGGCATTTTCAGGAGCCAACCGGGGCGCCCAGTGGCCTGGCAGTCGCGTGATCTCCGCTCAGAAGGCCAATACTGCGAATGCCTTCAGCCTCGACAGCTCATCGTTCACCGGGGGCTCGGGGCAACCTGCGGGCCTCGCACTGTCGACGGCGAACCTGTATTCCGCGGTCAACCCCGGAGGCAGTCTGTATGGGCTCCAGCACAGCAACCCGGTGAACCCCGCAGTCGCGTACGCCGGCAATCCGGAGAACTACGGACAGGCCAACGATCCAATGGTGGGCCGGCGGATCGGCGGGGTCAACGTGTTTGGGGGCGGTCTCGGGCTCTATGCCAAGGGACATATCCTCGTGGGGGGGCTTGGGGTGAGCGGTGACACCTCGTGCGCTGATCACAACATTGCTTGGCGCACTCGGCACCTCCTAGGGTTGGATCATATGGCCGCCTCGGGGTCCCTGCCGGCGGTGCCAGGCCCAGCTAGTCTATTTGCGGGGGATGCACCTCACCCCGACAACATCATCTTCGACATCGTGCCGAACCCCAACGGCGGCACTGGCAACAGCGCCAGTGGGTTTGGTCATCCGAAGTGCCTTAACACGGGCAACCCGGCCGCCCTTCCGGCGGTTCAACCTTAGCGCCGGAGCGCATCCGACAACGCTTGACCGTCAACACGCAAGCCGCCCTGCGCGTCGTTGCTGCGAACATCGAGCAGCGAGCGAGGGCGGCCCCTCGAGCTGCGCACGATCGCTGCGCACGGGCGCCGCTGCGTCCGCGCCCTCACTCCTTGCGGAACAGGCTCGCGCACTTGCTGTAGTTCCACCAAACCGCGAGCTGTGTCGCGATCCCCGCCTCGCCACGCAGGGGATCGCAGGCAACGGACTTGTCGGCCCAGCTCGAGAAATCCCCGGCGATGCTGCCCGCGGGCCGGCCGAGGATGACGAAGGCGTGGTCCTTGCCGTTGAAGCACATGTAGTCGAGCGGGCGGATCCCGCGATCACTCAAGAACAGGAAGGCGATCGCCGCCATCTCGCTGCAGTTCCCGCTCATGCCGCGCTTGCCCGCCTCCGCGAGGATCTCGATCTTCCGCTCGTAGCTCGCACCGGGCGTCAGCTTCGCGACCTCCTGGTTCTCGCGGAGGATCTGCGCGCCGCGCATCATGATGCGAAACGGAAGCATCAGGGGCTGGCGCGTGGTGTCGCGAATCTGGTTGTAGGTCCCGAGCGGCGTCTTCTTCTGCACGTGCACGACGGCGAGCTTGGCCTCTGCAAGGTAGCCATTCATGTCCATCGCATGGCTCCTGTTCCGCGGGCGCGGGCCGTAGGCAACATTAACGGCCTCCAGCAACGGTCGCCCGCCCCTGGCCCCCGTCACCGTTACCTCACCACCCAGACGAAGCCGCCGCCCGCCTCAGGAGCCGATGGCACAGAGCACATCAGCAGCCTTCTCGCGGGTCGCGTCAACTGGCCCGACTGAGCGGCATGCTAGGCCGGCACACCGCCGAGGTCAACCGGCAAGTGGGCTCCGCTCGTCGAAATGCGCGACCTGGCCGATGGCCAGCCTGCACACAAGTGGCGCTGACCGAGCCCACGCAGGCGTCCGCCTGTAGTACCGATTCTGAGGAAGCACGGAGGTCTGCTCCCGGGCTTCACCGGTGGCCACGACGCGCGTCCCCAGCGTCGCCGCGTAATGACCGCCGCAATATCCTGCGAATCGCGCCGGCGACACCTCGTTTCCTTCGGGGAGCGGTGAGGGAAGCGATCATCCGATGTGCCTTCAGGGCCTGTGCCCCGCGATTCGCGCGCTTCAGCTTCCGCACGGTGTCGACCAGCAGGTCGAGCATGCGCCGGTGATCGTCCCAGGAGATTTTATTGGCGGCGCCGGACGCGACCCGCACTGGGAGCCGAGTGTCAGTCGCTCGGTCGGCACGAGCTTCGCGGCCTCCTCGATGTGTCGGAGCAGGTCGGCTTGTGCCTCCCGAGATTATGCTCCAAAGGCCACGCCAACTTCCTTTGACATTCGCAGCAGGCGTGCCTCGATGCCAGTGCGTCGATCATCACCGACAGCTTCATGAATCCGAAGCGTAATCAGACTCTGCGCTGGATCCCGCACCGCCACCGCCAGCCTGTAGTCCAGCACCTCGAAGAGTGCAAATTGCCAGGCGTCTGCTTGCGCAGTGTCCGCCGGGTTGAAGCGCAGCGAGCTTGCTGCCCCTAACGTGAACGCGCACTCGTCCAGGCCGCGCAGGATGCCTGCACCCGTCGCCTTGACGTACGACTCCTTCAACGTCCACAACTCGGTGAACCGTGCCGCACGCGCGCCGCTCTCGCACCGTTCGAGCTCGGCCACCTCCGCGGACGAAAAGTGACGGCGCGCGAGATCGATGATGTCGGTCCCGCTGCCGACGCGCTCGACATCGATGCCCACGTCTACGTCGCGCGCGACGACGCATGCCACCAGCCCGCGGCTATGGGACAGATTGAACGCGAACTGAGGCCGCTCTCCTGGCACACTGGCCAGCTCGGGCTTCCCGTTCGCGTCAGGAATGAACACCCACTCGCGAGGGTCCCGATGGCCGTGTGCGGACAGCGCGTGACGAAGCAGCGCGTGCGCCGCGATGAAGTCCCGCCGGTCGTTTGCAAGAGCCAATCGTGCGCAGCGTGCC
Organism: Candidatus Rokuibacteriota bacterium; assembly: GCA_003221635.1. Lineage (GTDB taxonomy): Bacteria > Methylomirabilota > Methylomirabilia > Rokubacteriales > CSP1-6 > AR31. The sequence goes on from QHSR01000119.1 coordinate 5,947, forward strand.
CGCTCCTCGGCGGACAGCCACTCCAGTGCAACCGCCATCGCGTCTTCATCGAGGTGGCGAGTGACTCGATAGCTGATGTCTACGTGCGCGCTCACGGCCAGACCCGTTTCTCCCACTCCCATTTACCACCAACTCGCGGCGGCGGGCGAGTGGAGGTGAACATTCAGATTCAGAGACCTCCGCCGCCCTTCGCCGCAGCCATACCCGAAGACAACCGGATGAAGATCGCGAGCACGTCGCCGTACGGCGCGGCATCGAACGCGAACTGGCACGGCAGCGACCACGGGAGCGACAGACCCACTGCCGCCTTCTGAACCGCAGCACAGTACACCGGCTGCTCAGTTCCTACCCTGGTGCACGAGAGCGTCACCGAATCAGGAGGGGTGGAGGCCCGGCCTTCCCCGACTTTACGCCCAGTGAATCAGGTCATTCCCGACTACGGCCTCGCAACGGAGGAGGGAGAATCATGAGCATGGAGGCCGGCCTTCCCCAGGCGTAGGAGAGACACCGCTGGCGGCTTTCACGACTTTACGCCCCGTGAATCAGGTCACTACCGACTACGGCCTCGCAAAAGGCGGCGGGAAACATCTCGATCAGATCCCGGCGTCGCGTCTCGCCACGCGTTTGGAACTGCTCCGAAATACCCTACGACCCACGCCAAATGTGCAGTTGGCAATGAAGGGGATGAATCTCTTTGCCAAACTCGAGTATGTCAACCCGGTCGGGAGCATCAAGGACCGCGCCGCCTACTGGATCCTCTGGCGGGCGGCCGAGCGAGGTGAGATCTGCGAAGAAACAACGCTGATCGAGTCATCCTCTGGGAACTTCGCCGCCGCTCTCGCAGCCTTCACTCACCTGGTCGGCCTGCGGTTCATCCCGGTGATCGACCCCAATATCTCTGGCACCTACGAGTCGTTCCTCCGGCGCATCTGTCCCACGGTGGTGAAGGTCGAGGACCGTGACGACACC
>QHSR01000146.1:0-6358 GCA_003221635.1 Candidatus Rokuibacteriota bacterium
GACCTCCTCCAGCTTCGCCTTCACCACGCGCATCTCGTTGACGTCCTCGACGAGCCCCTTCGGACAGGAGTTGTTGCTGATGACGCGCTCCCAGCCGGGCGCCAGGGGCACCTTGCTCCACTCGCGGCCCTTCGCGCCCGGGAGCTGGACGTCGATGAACGTCCGCGTGCAGTTGATCGGGCACCACTTGCAGACGGTCTGGACGCTGGTCGTGCTCGTGTAGGTCAGCGCCGCGATGGTGTCGAAGCCCCGGAAGCGCGACGCCTCGCCGCGCTGGCGCCAGTCGCCGGCGCAGAGCGCGGCGCCGATGGCGCCGGCCTCGCCGGAGTACGGGTGCAGAACGACCTCGGCGTCGGGCACCTTGCTCCGGATGAAGTCCACCTGCGCCTTGACCACGGCCATGTTGCGGTGGGTGCCGCCTTGCAGGATGAACTTGCGGCCGGCGGCCCTGAGATTCTGGAGCTGGCCCGCGTAGATCCACACGTTGACCGGCAGCACCGCCGCCAGCGCGGCCATGATCTCCTCGGCCGACCAGCCCTTGCGCTGCTGGTTGACGATGTCCGACTGGAGGAAGACGCCGCAGCCCATCGTGAGGCTCGGCATCGCCTTGGCCTCGAACGCGCGGTCGGCGTAGGCCTCGAGCGGGATGTTGTAGCGCTCGGCCACACCCTGCAGGAAGGCGCCGTTGCCGGACGAGCACTGCGAGTTCAGCCGGAAGTCGGCGACGGTCCCCTGCCGCAGGATCATGATCTTGACGTCGGTGCCGCCCACGTCGCAGATCACGTCGGCGTCGGGGTAGAAGTGGAGCGAGGCGGTCGCGTGGGCGACCGTCTCCACCACGCCCATGTCGGCGCCCAGGACGTCCTTCAAGAGATCCTTGCCGTAGCCGGTGAGCGCGAGCGCACCCACGTCGGTGAACCCGGCGTCGCGTACCTGGCGGAACAGCGCCTGGGCGTCCTCGATCGGGTTGCCCTTGCTGAGGGCGTAACAGGAGAACAGGAGCTCGCGGTCCTCGGCGAGCACGACCGCCTTGGCGGTGGTCGAGCCGAAATCGCAGCCGAGCAGCACGCTGCCGACGTGCTGCGCGCGCGCGTCGGCTCCGCGGCAGGTCGGCGCCGGCTTCACGTACTCGCTCACGAACGTCGCCAGATCGCCGGCGCCCGCCACCAGGCCACGGGCGCCCTCCTTGGCCTTCGCTTGATGCTGGCCTTCCTCGACCCACCACTTCAGCTTGTCGCGCCCCTGGTAGACGCCGATCTCCGGCTTCTCGCCCTGCCCGATCTCGACGCAGCCGAGACAGGCGTAGTAGAGCGCCTCGGCCGGCACCACGATGAGCGAGGCCGGCTCGCGCCCGCCCAGATCGACCTTCCGCTGGGCCCAGAGCTTCGCCAGGTGATGGCGCCACGCCTCCTGGAGCCCCTTGAAGAAGAGGTTGGGGCCGCCGAGCAGCAGCACCTCGGGCGCCGGCGTGTTGCCCTTGGTCAGCGTGGCCAGGTTCTGGTAGACGACCGCCTCGAACAGGCTGGCGATGATCTCCTCGACCGGCACCCCGGTCTTCACCAGAGTGTTCGCGTCGGTCTCGGCGAAGATGCCGCACTTGCTCGAGACCTTGTGCAGGGCCATGCCCTCGTAGGGCAACTCGGCCAACCGCTCGCCGGGCACCTGCAGCTTGCGCGCGGTCTTCTCGATGAAGGTACCGGTGCCGCCGCTGCAGGCCGATTGCATGTACACCTGCTTCGATCGCCCGGTCCCGGTGGCGGTGAAGAAGATCGTCTTCATGTCCTCGCCGCCGATCTCCGAGACGAAGCGCACGTCGGGATGCTGGCGCTCGACACAGGCGGCGACGGCCACGACCTCCTGGATGAGCTTGGCGCCCACTTGAGGCGCGATGAAGCCCGCACCGGACCCGGTGAAGAAGACGCGATCCTGGCCGACCGCCAGCCCGGCCTCGGTCTCCATCCGCGCGAGGAACTCGAGGACCTTCTCGGCCTGGCGAGTGTTGTGCCGCTGGTAATCCTGCCAGCCGACCTTGCCGTCCTCCATCACCACCGCCTTGACGGTGGTGGACCCGACGTCGACGCTGGCGAATTTCATGATTGTTTGGAGAAGGGGGCTCCGCCCCCCTCTCGACTCCCCTGCGAACGCGCGGGCGCGTCGACGACGCCCCCCTCTCGACTCCCCCGCGAACTCGCCGGCGCGTGGGCTCCGCTCCCCTCTCGACTCCGCCGCAAAGTCGCGCTGCGGCGCCCCATCTTGTGGGCCACGTGCAGGACCAGCTTCGCCGCCGTCCCGGCCGCGGTGCCGTCGTGGGGGATCGGGTACGTCGCTTTCTTCATCGCGGGATGCGCGTGCAGGTACGCTCGCACCTCGTCCACGCTGAGCCCCGTGCGCTCGAGCACATCGTCGAACTCGCGCTGGGCGCGCTTCTTGGCTTCAGTGAGGATCATCTGGCAGCGGGATAGCGCGTGGACCTCGGCGTCGCCCTTGATCTCGAGCGGCGCGTAGAGGATCTCCGGATACTCGCCGATCGACATGGTGTTCGGCATGCAAGAGTACGGCGACAGCTCGCAGATCATGTGGGCCTTCTTCTTGTGATAGGCCCACAGGGTCTTGCCGACCAGCATGTCGCCTTCGCCACCATCGAGGTTTCGGTGGAAGTAGGGCGCCGCCAGCCTCCGCAGCTCGAACTGGCTCGGGCTCTCGTGCGGCAGGTTGCCCATCGCGCGGCGCAGACGGCTGACGGTCAGGCGGTAGATGCCCTGGGCCAGCCGCCCGAGCCCGAGCTTCAGACGCGCGTGCTTCTCGATACCGCTGTAGTCCTCGAATCGCTGCAGCCCGAGCCGCAGGAGGTACTCCATCCAGATGGTGATGGCGGCCGGGTAGACCTCGGCGCCTTCAGCCTCGAGCCACCGGTGGATGTTGTAGTTCGGATCGCCCTCGACGGTCTGGAGGTAGAACTCGCCGGTGATCTTGACCGTCGGCTTCACGCGCAGGCGGTCGACCTCGATCTCGGCAAACCTCTTGTGCACCTCCCGCAGCGCCCGCGTGAAGTACGGCGTGGTGAGGTGCCAGAGCACCGACTTCTTCGGCGACATCGTCGGCCGCTTGCGGAAGATCGCGTAGAGATACTCCACGCTTTCCTTGACCACCGCCTCGGTCTGGCCCGGCAGCACCTCGTAGGGCCGTACCTGATACTCCAGGTCCTGCACGAGGTCGGTGCAGAAGATGCCCCACAGGCAGCCGAGCGTCATCGGCAGGTTGAGATCGAGGCCGTCGCCCATGTTCTGGTCCAGGTTGTCCTGCGCCATCAGGAACATCCGGAACCGCTCGAGCCCGGTATTTCTCAGCGCGAGCTCGTAGCTGGCGTGATATTGCCCGAAGCGGCAGGCGCCGCAGGAGCCGGCCGTGAGATAGACGTACTTCTTGTTGACCTCCTCGACGCCGATCTGCTTGGACTCCTTCTTGAGGAAGTTGACCAGGTTGCCGGTCGTGAAGCTCGTCGGGCAGCACTGGCCGATGTCGGCGGTCTCGCGGCCGGTCAGCAGGTCCTCCTTGGTGGCCACTGGCAGGATTTGCGCCTTGTAGCCGCTGCCCTCCAGCACGGCCTGGAGGATCCGCTCGATGCGCCAGTGCAGGCCCCCGAACAGGATCGTTACCGAATCGCGCTCGGCGCGGGTGAAGGGCCGGGGCGTGTAGGTCCGGTAGTGATCAGTCGCTACGGTCGCCATTCCGTCCTCCCTTGACGAATCGGTCTACCCAGGACTCGAGGAGCCGCACGCGGTCAAATCCTGGGAGCCGGCTGATGGTGTCATCGACTTTTCGCGCTGCGGCCCGGCCCTCCTCGTCGCCGAAGAGGTAGCCGGCCATGAACTGAAGCTCTTTCCGGGGCTGGACCCCGCTCCCGACCGGACCCCAGAAGCGATCCACGAGCAGGCGCGCGACCCGGGCGGCGGCGGGGCGCTGCAGCCGGATCTCCGCCTGCCGATAATAGAAGAAGAAGTGCCGCGACTCGTCGCGCTGGATGTGCTCCAGCAGCCCCGAGAGCACGGGGTGTCCCGCGCGGGCCGCCAGGCGGCGATAGCCCGTGAGCGCGGTCAGCTCGTTGATCGCGCCCCACGTCATGTGCACCGCGCAGAAATCCGGCCAGAGCCGGGACAGCATCGCGGTTCCCCGCGCCTCGAGCCACTGGGCGAGGTTCTCGTGCCCGTGCGGCGTCGGGCGCGGAGGGAGCGGGTGATCGGCGGCGGCCAGGAAGCGCTCGAGCGCGAGGCCGTGAAAGGTCTCCTCGTGGACCCAGCAGGCCAGAAACGCCGCGACGTTCGGATCGTCGATCGCGCGGGTCGCCAGGAGCGACCGGAGATACACGATCGTGTGGCTCTCGATGTCTTGCATGTATCGCAGCGTGCGGATCGCCTCCGGCGACAGGGGGTGCTTCGGGACCTCGGCCCAGTCGATGGCCCACAGGTCCACGGCGCCCGAGCGCGCCAGGTACGTGTCGATATCGAATGCGGCCATGCCTCGCGTCAAGGGTATAGTCCTCGGGCCGCTCAACGCCACTAAAGAATGGTGGAGCGTCGCGCGAATGCCATCACCTGTCAGGACGTCCGGCCGTGGACGCCCGGATGGCGCTCGCACTCAGCCGGTCTTGTGGAGCTTCCGTTGCAGGCTCTCCACCTGCTGGTGGAAGGGCTGGCCGCCGCGGTCGGTCATCGGCGTCTTGTCCGCGAGCCCGGTGTGGAGCTCGACGAGCAGGGGGCCCTCGTCGCTGAACATCGACGGCAGGCGACGCTTGAAATCGTCGAAGTCGGTGATCGCGTACGCTTTCCGGTAGCCCGCGCCCTTCGCCATCTGCACGAAATCGACGGTCAGCCCGCCGGGAATATCCTGCGCGCCCGAAGTGTGGTACACGCCGTTCTTGAAAATGAGATGCGTGAGGTTGCGGGGCGCGGCGCCGGCGATCGTGGCCAGGGAGCCGAGCTGCATGAGCAACGAGCCGTCGCCGTCGAACACGACCACCCGGCGCTCCGGCATCGCGAGTGCCAGACCGAGTCCGAGCGATGAGGCGCCGCCCATGAAGCCGACACAGCCGATCGAGAGGTCGTCAGGCGCGATGGTCCGCCAGGCCGGCGAGGTCGTCATGGTCGGCACGCAGATCGCATTGCCCCGGGCGCCGGCGATCGCGCGCAGCAGCTCCTCGGGCTTGATCGCCATCTAGATCGTCTCCAGGCCGACGAGGACCGCCGCCGGCCCGCGGCGCTCGCGGCTCAGGCGGTAGTACTCGGGGATCAGGTGCACGTCGTTCGGCCCTTCGAGCCTCGCGTGCGGGACGCCGAACGTGTCCAGCAGTGGCTCGGCGAAGCGGACCATCGAGTGCCGCGATTCTTTCGGGTCGCGGTCCTTTTCGCGCTGCAGCAGGCCGATCATGTAGAACATCGGTACGCGCCCGTCCATCGCGACGCCACGCAGCGTGTTCACCGAGGCGTAGAGCCCGGCGTGCTGGATCATGAGCACGCACGGCTCGCCGCCGATCCAGAGGCCGGCGCCGACGGCATTCGCCTCGTCTTCCGTGGCGCAGGTGACCACGCGGAGCGCCCGCTCCTTGTCGAGGGCGGCCAGCACCGTCTTCTGATGCGTGTCGGGGACGCTCAGGATCCAGCCGAGCGGCTCGCGCGTGCTTCCCCCGCGGGCCTCGCGAAACGTGTCCTTGAGCGTGTCGATGATCAGCGGTGCAGGAATCGAGTCGGGCATCCCGGCCTCCCGTGAGAAGATCGGCTTATCCTACGCTAATCCGCGCGCAGAGAGGACCCCCATGCTGAAAACCCTATCCGTCTCGGTCGCCCTCGTCCTGGCCGCGGTGGTTACTGCCGGCGCCGCCGACCCTGACCTCCAGAGCGAGGACCAGAAGACGCTCTACGCTCTGGGGCTCGTGATCAGCCAGAACCTGTCCACCTTCAACCTGAACCCGACCGAGCTGGACGCCGTCCTGGCGGGTGTCAGCGACGGGGTGCTCAAGAAGGAATTCAAGGTGGACATGCAGACCTACGGGCCGAAGATCCCGGCGCTCCAGACGGCGCGCGCGGGCGCCGCGGCGGCGGTCGAGAAGAAGATGGGGCAGACGTACCTCGACAAAGCCGCGGCCGAGAAGGGCGCGACGAAAACGGCGTCGGGGCTGGTCATCACGACGCTCAAGGCGGGCACCGGCGCCTCGCCCAAGGCCACCGACCGCGTGAAGGTCCACTACCACGGCACGCTCACCGACGGGACGGTCTTCGACAGCTCCGTCCAGCGCGGTGAGCCCATCACCCTGCCGCTCAACGGTGTGATCAAGTGCTGGACCGAGGGCGTGTCGATGATGAAG
>QHSR01000146.1:6369-14385 GCA_003221635.1 Candidatus Rokuibacteriota bacterium
CCCGTCGGACATCGCCTACGGCGATCAAGGCCGGCCGCCCGTGATCAAGCCCGGCGCGACGCTGGTGTTCGAGGTCGAGCTGCTCGACATCATCGTGAAGTAGCGCCGCTCGCGCGGCGGGCTTCAGGATCGAGCGATGCCGCTCCGGCGCGCGCCCGGCTCGATCGGCCCGTCCTCACGAGCCGCGAGGGATGCGCCCGGCCACCGCCCGTACCGTGCGCGGGGCCGCGAGCCACATCGCGACCGCGCATCGTATGGAGGTCCGGTTTCGAGCCAGGTGATTCTACTGTATGATCCGCTCTGCCGTCCCAAGGAGGCGACGCATGCTGGGTGATATCGTCGAGCTGACGGTCGTCGTGCGCGATCTGGACGCCGCGGTCGAGCGGTTCCAGCGCCTCTTCGGGCTCACGGCGCATCACCGCGCGGAGTCCCAGGAGTTCGGGTTCAAGAACGCGGTCCTGCCGACGGGGATCGGCCACATCGAGCTCTTGCAGCCGACCGACCCGGACAAGGCGGTCGGCCGCTTCCTCGCCAAGCACGGAGAAGGCGTCTATCTCGTGGGCTTCGAGTGCCAGGACATTCCGGGGAGCGTCGAGCGCCTGAAGAAGGCCGGAGCCCGGGTCGACGGCCGGCGCGCGGACGTCGCCTGGGTGCACCCGCAAGACGCGCACGGGCTCTTCGTCGAGCTCCGCAAGCGCGAGACGTACGCCTGAGCGTGCAGACCTTCCGCTTCGAGCTCGGCGAGCTGCCACCGCAAGCCGAGGTGCTCCGCGCGGAGGTGCGCGAGTTCCTGCGCCGGGAGCTGGGCGACGCCGCGCCCCTGCGGCGCGCGCACTCGTGGGGCGGCTTCGACCGCGAGTTCAGCCGCAAGATGGGCGCGCGCGGCTGGATCGCGATGACGTGGCCGAAGCGCTACGGCGGCCACGAGCGTAGCGCGCTCGAGCGCTACGTCGTGCTCGAGGAGATGCTCGCGGCCGGCGCCCCCGTGTCGGCCCACTGGATCGCCGACCGCCAGTCCGGACCGTTGCTCCTGCGCTTCGGCACCGAGGCGCAGCGACAGAAGTTCCTGCCGGCCATCGCGCGCGGCGAGCTGTCGTTCGCGATCGGGATGAGCGAGCCCGATTCCGGCTCCGACCTCGCGTCGCTCCGCACCCGCGCCGAGCGGATCCCCGGGGGCTACCGGGTCAACGGCACCAAGGTCTGGACGAGCAACGCCCATCTGGCCGACTACATGATCGCGACCTTCCGCACGCACCATGACCCGGCGAAGAAGCACGAGGGGCTCACGCAGTTCCTGGTAGATCCAAAGCTCCAGGGCATCACGATGAGCCCGATCATCGACCTCGCGGGCGCGCACCACTTCAACATGGTCGTCTTCGAGGACGCGTTCGTGCCCGAGGACATGCGGGTCGGCGAGGAAGGTGCCGGCTGGAAGCAGGTGACCACCGAGCTCGCGTTCGAGCGGAGCGGGCCGGAGCGCTACCTGTCGAGCTTCGCGCTGCTGCTCGAGCTGATCCGCGCGGTGTCCAAGGACCCGGGTGAGCGGGCCGCCGCCACCGTCGGTCGCCTCGTCGCGCATCTGGCCACGCTGCGCCAGATGTCGCTCTCGGTCGCCCTCATGCTCCAGGCCGGCGAGAACCCGAATCTCGAGGCCGCCGTGGTCAAGGACGTCGGCACGACCTTCGAGCAGGAGATTCCCGAGATCGTCCACACCCTGCTCGGGGTGGAGCCGACGATCGACTCCGGCAGCGATCTCCAGCAGGTGCTCGGCTTTCTCATGCAGCGCGCGCCGTCGTTCTCGCTCCGCGGCGGCACGCGCGAGATTCTTCGCGGCATCATCGCAAGAGGGCTGGGGCTCCGGTGAACGAGCTGCGGAATATCCTCGGTGACGTTGTCACACGTCTCTTCACTCTCCGAAGCGAAGGGCGGCGCCGGCGGCACGTGGGGTGACGCATACGTCGTCGTCCGCGCGGCCGGCCGCCACGCGGTCCCGCTGCCGCTCGCCGAGACGATCGTCGGCTCGTGGCTTCTGTCCGAGTCGGGGCTGGACGTGCCCTCGGGACCATTGACGGTGGCGCCGGTCCATCGTGAGGACAGGCTGCGGCTCGCCCGCGCCGGCGGCGGCTGGCGGCTCAGCGGCACCGCCGCGCGCGTGCCGTGGGGGGGCGCGGCCGGGCACGTCGTGGTCGTCACCGAGGCCGAGGGACGGCCGATGGTCGCGCTGGCAGCCCGTGGCGCCGGCGCGATCACGCGTGACCAGAACCTTGCCCGTGAGCCGCGCGACACCCTGGCCTTCGACGCGGCCCCGGCCTCCGCCGCGCCCGCGGGCCCGCGCATGCCGGCGGACGCGGTCTGGCTCTACGGCGCTCTGGCGCGCTCCGCGCAGATGGCGGGCGGCCTCGACTACGTTCTGGGCCAGGCCTCGCAATATGCGACCGAGCGGCGGCAGTTCGGAAAGCCGATCGGCGCGTTCCAGGTGATCCAGCAAAACCTCGCGGTGCTCGCCGGGCACACGGCGGCCGCGGGCACGGCAGCGGCCAACGCGTTCCGCGCCGCCGACCGCGGCGATCCGGCGTTCGAGATCGCCGTCGCCAAGGTGAGGGTCGGCGAGGCCGCGGGCGTCGGCGCGTCGATCGCCCATCAGGTGCACGGCGCGATCGGCTTCACCTACGAACACGCGCTCCAGTTCGTGACGCGACGCCTCTGGTCGTGGCGGGCCGAGTTCGGCGGCGAGGGTGACTGGGCGGTCGAGCTCGGGCGCGCGGTTTCGGAGCGCGGCGCCGATGCGCTCTGGCCGCACCTGACGGCGCGATGACGACGCTGACGCGCCCCGGCGGCTCGCTGATCGAGATGAACGGAGGGAGCCCCTCGTGAAGATCACCGACGTCACGCTGACCCTCTTCGCCTGGACCGATATTCCGGCGACCACCTACGGCCGGCACACCGGCCGGTTCAGCGGCAAGAGCCAGCTCGGCCTGCTCGCCGTCAAGACGGACGACGGCGTCGAAGGGCACGCGTTCCTCGGCTCCGCGCAGCGCGGCGCCCACCTGGACGGCGAGTCGCTGATCCAGTTCCTCAAGCCCGTCGTGATGGGCCAGGACCCCCTCGACCGCGAGCGCCTCTACCAGGGACTCTGGCAGCGGAATCGCGCGACGACCTTCCGGGCCATCGGCGCCGTGGACGTCGCGCTCTGGGACATCGCCGGCCAGGTCGCCCGGTTGCCGATTCACAAGCTGCTCGGCTCGTACCGCGAGAGCGTGCCTGCGTACGCGAGCTCCGCCGTCCTCGCCTCGAAGGAGGCGTACGCCGAGGAAGCCCTGAAGTTCAAGGCGGAGAGCTGGACCGCGTACAAGATCCACCCGCCGACGGACCCGAAGGTGGATATCGAGGTCTGCGAGGCGGTGCGCCGCGCGGTGGGCGAGCGCTTCACGGTCATGCTCGACTCGACCTGGGCCTACATGTATCCGGACGCGCTGCGGGTGGGCCAGGCGGTCGAGCGGCTCGGCTTCTACTGGTACGAGGATCCGCTGGCCGACGACGACATCTACAACTACGTCAAGCTGAAGCAGAAGCTCTCGATCCCGATCCTCGCCACCGAATATGCCCCGGGCGGCTTCACCGCCTTCGCGCCGTGGCTCACCGCGCAGGCGACGGACTTCCTGCGCGGCGACGTCGCGGTCAAGGGCGGCATCACGTCGCTGATCAAGACGGCGCACCTGGCGGAAGCGTTCCACATGAACTTCGAGGTCCACCACGGCGGCAACTCGCTCAACAACGTCGCGAACCTGCACGTGATCATGGCGATCCGGAACTGCGAGTTCTTCGAGGTGCTCCTGCCGGGCGGGGCGCAGAAGTACGGCCTCGTGGAGGACATCGAGGTCGACCGCAGCGGGCTCGTGCACGCGATGAACCGTCCGGGGCTCGGTGCCGCGATCGACTTCGGGCTGATCGAGCGGAAGAAGACCGCCGTCCTGACGTAGTCGCGGTGCGCCCGGTCCGCTTCGACCACATCGCCATCGCCGTCGCGTCCGCCTTCGGCGCGACGACCGAGGGGCCACATCCGATCCTGGGTCCTGTGTTCAGAAAGCGCCCGACCAGCTGGTCTCGCCGCGGCCTGCCTGCGAGTTGGCGTCCAGGATCTGCTACATCTCGGGACGAATCTTGTCCTGCTTCCTTCTGATGGGCTATGGTCGATGTGCCGGGAACAATGGGACGGTTTTGAATGATCAGCGGTGCGATCGCTCGTCCCCTCATCGCTCGTGAGACGGGCCCGGCGGATTCGCCGAAGCCGCGCCTTCTCGACCGCGTCCGCGCGGCACTCCGGGCGCGCCACTACAGCCGGCGCACCGAGCAGGCGTACGTCACGTGGATCCGCCGGTACATCTTCTTCCACGCGAAGCGTCATCCGGCCGAGATGGGAGCGCCTGAGGTCACAGGGTTCGTCACGTCGGAGTCGAATTCTAGTTAGCGCGCATTCGATTAAGGCCGGTGTGGATAAGGGTGGCGCGTGGCCTACGTCTTCGAATGGGACGCGGCAAAGGCGATCGCGAATGCCCAGAAGCATCGTGTCACGTTCGACGAAGCGTGTACGGTCTTCGGCGACCCGCTGGCGTTGCTAATGCCCGATCCGGATCACCCGGAAGGCGAGGTTCGGTAGCTGCTCCTCGGGATGTCGACTCATCGGCGGCTCCTGGTGGTAGCCTTCTCAGAGCGCCCACCCCGGACGCGGCTCATCTCAGCCAGGCGGGCGACCAGACGAGAGCGGAGGCGATATGAAGCGAAGAGCTAGAGGCGGTAACGGAGCAGCCGATCGCGACAAACTGCGGCCTGAGTACGATTTCTCTCGAGCTGTCCGCGGCGCAACCGCAGCCCGGTATACCGACGGCGCCAATATCGTAGTCGTCGATCCCGCGGTCCTCGACGTGTTCCCAGACGGAGCGTCGGTAAACGAGGCGCTCAGGGCACTGGCACCCGTCATTCGGCGAGGTCGGCGTGGTGTGCGGCGGCGGCGAAGCGCCTGACTTCGGCATGCAGCCGACGGCCTTCGGCCGCGGCTGATACCGATCGTTACGCGAAACTGAATGCGACGCACGTCTTTAATCGCCGTCGGAGTGCTCAGCGTCGCGATTCTGTCTGCTGTCATTTATGTCGTCTGGGAGACAGAGCGCCGCTGCCGCCTTCTCGACCAGCGTGGGATACAGTCGGCGCCACCGAAGGTAGCTTTAGGTTGGGCTACAGCAGATTCCAGTGCGCCAAGATCGCGAATGCCTGGTGCTCTACCCGTTGCCTGCAGGAGCCGCCCGTGCAAATCGACGACCTCTGCCAGCGTGACGTACCGGATCACGCGAGGCGCCGGTATAACTCCCCGTTCTTCTTAAGTACTCGGGCTGCGGCCGCCGCGAAATCCTCACCCGCACTCGCCAGTAGATCGGCGATCGCGGCCCTGGCCAGATCCTCGGGTGTCAGGCCGAGACGCTCCGCCTCCAGTCGCAGGCGCTCAGCCTGGGCAGGCGAAAGGTCGATGGACAGCTTCATGCGGCTACTCTACCGTCTTCGGCTGTCTCGTCCAACAACCCGCTTCAGCGGACCGCTGCGCCGGCCGCTGAGCGCGGCCGTTGGGCCAACGAAGGAGGAGTCATGACATAACCCGATGTGCGGGTATCATCGTGGCGCTGTGTCGGTCTTGTAGCCGTGTTCCCATTGCTGTCTCCGTCGGCCGCGCAGCAGGAGTGACACGACAGGAGGGCGAAACTCACCCATGTCTCCGGAGGATTGAATTGTCACCGGTGTCTCCGGACCGTCCCGCAGGCCCGCCCAACAACATGGTTGAGCGGACCGGCCCAGAGCGGCCGGCCGCTCACCATGAGCGTTGGGCAGCGACTGATGTGGAGACCCTGGGACGGAGTTGCTCAGTTCGAGACCACGGTCTGACAGGAAAACAATGAAGCTTGACCATGTCGCAATCTGGGCTGTGGATATCGAACTGATGCGCACCTTCTACGAGAAGTACTTCGACGCGCGGTCGAACCTGAAATATGAGAATGAACGTAAGAGGTTCACTTCGTATTTCCTGACGTTTCCTGGAGGCGGACGGTTGGAACTGATGCACCGACCAGACATCCAAAGGATCCCAGATTCACAGAGCTCGCGCGAGTTCATTGGGTACGCACACCTGGGTGTGGAGCTGGGCTCTCGGGCCGCCGTCGACGTCCTTACAAAACGACTGCAGGGCGACGGGTTCCCGCTTCTCGATGGGCCAAGACGGACGGGCGACGGATACTACGAGAGCATGGTCGCGGATCCCGAAGGTAACCGGATTGTTATCGCCGAATGAGTCCGCTGCTGCCCAACCAGGACGTTCGGCGACTAAGGCGTCCATGAACGTGCGCGACATGCGCGTGCACCAGCAGGTGTGGGTGCTCGAAGGCGCGATCGACATCACGCTGGGCGTGGAGCGCCACCGATTGCGCGAAGGTGATTGTCTGGCCATGCAGCTCGACCGCCCGACGATGTTCCACAACCCCACACGAAAGCCCACGCGCTATGCCGTGGTGATGGCGTCCGAACCACCCTCGAGACGATGATCACCCCCACCTGGTCCCCGCGACGCCTGCACGCGCTCGATGACGCGCAGATCGACGAACTCGCCGGCGTGTTGATCGACTGCGTCGAAGGGGTGCGCCGCGCCGACATGCCGGCTCAGGATGGTTCCGTTCGTAGCTCCGCATACTACTCGATCATGCGGGGTGAGTGGCCTGATGTGCGCAAGAAGCTCGAAGATGCGCTGGCTCACTGAGGCGCGTGGACGCCAGGACGCGACACCCAGGGGAAGGGCGTGACTGTCCTCGGCAACGGCAGCTGACAGCGGGTCGGTTAGCGTGGCCGCGCTCATCGAACGCCTGAGCGATTTGCCGCCCGCGTCCCTCGAGGCCCTGGTCGCCGAGAGCGAGCAGGGTGGATTACGGTTCATGCGCCGGCTCGTCGAGGAGTGGGCGAGCGGAGCGAACCGGTTCGACGGCGACGGCGAGGCGCTCTTTGCGGCCCTGATCGATGGGCGGGTGACCGGCGTGTGCGGGCTCAATATCGACCCGTATGCCGCCGCGGCGCGTGTCGGCCGGGTGCGTCATCTGTACGTCCTGTCGGCTTATCGGCGGCTCGGGGTCGGCCGGCAGCTGGTGGGTCGGGTCATCGAGGCGGCCAGAGGCCGCTTCGACATTCTCCGGCTGCGTACACAGAATCCGGCGGCGGCCCGGCTGTATGAGCAATTGGGATTCAGTCGATGCGCCGGGGCACCCGATTGCACGCATCTCATGGACCTGCATTGAACGGCCGCCCCCGCGCGGTCTTTCATACCCTGCGCCGTGAATGGCCGCTGTCGGCCAGCGTCGCCACCGCGGCGCTGTTTTTCGTATTCGGCAAGCGCTGGCTCGCCGATCTCTCCAGCTCCGTCTGGTTCGCCTTCATGCTCGCCTGGCTCTTCGGCGCGATCATGGTCTCGGCGTTTGCGGTGGTGCGCCATGCGGAAGGTCTCGCCGAGCAGCTCGGCGAACCCATTGGCACGCTCGTGCTGACGCTCTCCATGAGCGGCATGGAGATGATGATGATCGCGGCCGTCATGTACGCCGGCCACGGGGAGTCGTCGCTGGCCCGCGACACTATGCTCGCCATCGTGATGATCGTTTTGAACGGGCTGGTGGGCGTCAGCCTCCTGCTCGGCGGGCTTCGGTATCACGAGCAGACGTACAACCTCTACGGAGCGAACGCCTTTCTGGCCGTGATCCTGCCTCTGTCGGTGCTCGGATTGGTTCTGCCGAGCTTCACCGTGTCGTCTCCCGGGCCCACCCTCTCCCCACTGCAGTCCGGCTTTCTCATCATCACGTCGGTAGGGCTGTACAGCGTGTTCCTCGCGATCCAGACCCTGCTCCATCGTGACTATTTCGTCTCGCCAGGCGCCGCCTCGAGCGCACCGGCGTCACATGACGCGCCGGAAGTCCATTCGGCGCGACGTCATAGCCT
>QHSR01000146.1:14499-16703 GCA_003221635.1 Candidatus Rokuibacteriota bacterium
CCGCACTGGCGAACCGCCTTCAGCGTTCCATCAACCTCGCGCTGGGCACCGCGCTGTCGAGCATCAGCCTGACGATTCCGGCGGTGCTCGCCATCGGATTCATCACCAACCGAACCATCATTCTCGGCCTCGATGCACCCGATGCGACCTTGCTGGTCCTCACGCTGGTCGTGAGCATGCTGACGTTCGCCCTCGAGCGAACCAACGTCCTTCTGGGGGCGGTGCATGTGCTGCTGTTTCTCGCCTATCTGATGCTGATCTTCGAGCGTTGAGAGGCGGAGCGATGCGAGGGACGGGCGATCTGCTCATCCGCGATGCGCGACCGGGCGACCGTGATCGGATTCGCGAAGTCACCCTGGCCGCCTACCAGGAATACGCGTCACGAATGTCGGGCCACTGGGAAGGCTATCGGCAGAATATCGTGGCCACCCTCGCGTCCGTCGAGCCGGCCGAGCAGGTCGTCGCGGAGCGAGACGACACGATCGTGGGCACCGTCTTGCTCTACCCCCCTCGACGCGTGCGGACTCTCGGGGGCGAATCGCTGGAGGTGCCGTGGCCGGAGGTGCGCCTGCTGGCGGTGGCGTCGGCAGCGCGCGGCCAGGGCATCGGCGCGGCCCTCATGCGGGAATGCGTGCGGCGGGCGCGCGGGTCCGGGACGAGCGCGCTGAGCCTCCACACGACGGATCTGATGCAGACAGCCATGCGCATGTACGAGCGAATGGGCTTCGTCCGTGCCCCGCAGCTGGACTTCCACCCGGCGCCGGGACTCACGGTCAAGGGCTATCGCCTCGACCTCGCAGGGGCCTGAACGGCCCGTCGCTCGGTGCGGTATACTCCGCGGAGACTCGAATTTGCTCGCAGGAGCCTGGGACATGCCCTACAAGCCCGTTTCCCTCGACCACGTCAACATCTTCGTGCGCAACGCCGAGCAGTCGCACCGCTGGTACACCGACATCCTGGGCCTGCACACCCAGGACACGATGTACTTCAAGGACACCGGAAGGGTGCGCGCGGTGTTCCTCGCGTGCGACCCGGCCCACGCCCACGACGTCGCCCTCTTCGAGGTCGGCGAGGACGCCCCCGGGCCGCAGAAGCGGCAGGTCGGGCTGAACCACTTTGCCTGGCGAATGGGATGCCTCGACGATCTGAAGGAGATTTACCTGAGGCTCAAGGACAAGGGCGTGCCGGTCAGCGTCTCGGACCACACCGTCTCGATCGGCGTGTACTTCTCGGATCCCGACGGGAACGGGCTCGAGGTCTACTACGAGCTGCCGAGGAGCGAATGGCGCCGGGAGCGACCGTTCTCGGGCACGGGTGACAAGGGTCGCTTCCCCGGGCCCTGGGACGAGGTTATCCAGGGGACGCCGGCGTTCGCCCGGTAGGCCCCTCCGTCACCACCACCCGGATCGGCGTCGGATTGAAGCCGTTGCACGGGTTGTGGACCTGAGGGCAGTTCGAGATCACCGCCAGCACGTCCAAGTCGGCCCTCAGGTCCACGTAGTCCCCCGCCTTCGAGAGCCCGTCCACGATCCCCATCGCCCCGTCCGACTCCACGGGAACGTTCATGAAGAAATTGATGTTCGCGACGATGTCCTTCGGCCCGAGCCCGAAGGTGGCGAGCGCCATCCGGAAGTTGGCCCGGCAGCTCGGGGAGTCCTTCACGCCGTAGCGGACCTCGTTGCTCTCGGCGCTGCAGCAACCGCCGATCGTGTCGTGTCGGCCACACGTGTCCTCCACGATCGTGAACAGGCGGCGGCCCCGATCCGAGTAGATGCCGTGACCGCGCGTGAGGAAGATCGTCTTCGCGTACTTCATCGTGTCCGCCGCGTTGTAGCGTTCCTCCGGGTCCGCGGCGTTGTAACAGAGGAAGTCCACAGCCTGCTTGCCCTCCAGATCGACGATCCGGAGCGTGTGCCCGCGCGGGATCACGCGCGCCCACCATTGCCCGGCCGGGATCACGCGATCCTCGACCACGCTCGCGGCCGGTCCCCTCCCGCGGCCCATCGGGGCCGAGTATAGCCGACCTCCGCGCGCCCGCCCGAGCCTTGACAGCGCCGGAGAGTGCGAGGACGATCGTGCATCCTCCAGCTCTCGATCTTCCGTCTTCGGGACTTCCGTTGCCTCGGGAGCTCCATGGTCCTGAACGCCGTGGGAACGATGGGCGAGGTCGTCGTGCTCGGCTGGCTGGCGCTCGAGCTGACGAG
>QHSR01000068.1 GCA_003221635.1 Candidatus Rokuibacteriota bacterium
GCGGCCTTCCTCGCGTGCGACCCGGGCCACGCTCACGACATCGCCCTCTTCGAAGTGGGCGAAGACGCCCTGGGACCGCAGAAGAAGCAGGTGGGCCTGAACCCCGTCGCGTGGAGAATGGGGAGCCTCGAGGATCTCGCGGAAATGTATCAGCGGCTCAAGGCCAAGGACGTTCCCATCAGCGTCTCGGACCACACCGTCTCGATCGGCGTCTATTTCTCGGATCCCGACGGGAACGGCCTCGAGGTCTACTACGAGCTGCCCCGCAGCGAGTGGCACCGCGAGAAGCCGTTTTCGGAACAGGGCGCCAAGGGCCGGTTCCCTGGTCCGTGGGACGAGGTCATCCAGCAGTCGCCGCCGGCGTTCGCGCGGGCGTAATCCGCCGCCGGCAAGTCCTCACGGCGACGTACGCGGGCGAGCCGGATATCGTCCGTCTGCTCCTCGATCGCGGCGCGCACCCGGGCGACACGAGGGCGCCTTCAACGGAGACCTGGCTCTCGTTCGCCTTCTCCTGGACAGCGGGGCCGATCGATCGCTGCGGACTGGCGCCGAGCAGACGGCGCTGCGGATCGCCGGCGAGCGTGGACAGCACGAGGTCGCACGCCTGCTGAGCGGGTAAGGAGAGCATCGTGTTCAAGAAGATAGATCACGTGGAGATCGTGACCGACCAGCTGGAGCGGACCGTGCATTTCTACACCGACGTGCTGGGGTTCAAGCTCAAGGCCAGGGATCGGATCGATCGGTCGTCGCTCGGCGTGCCGCTGCAGCTCGTGTATCTGGAGCTGGGAGGCACCTCGGTCGAGTTGATGGCGTACGAGGGAGGCGCCGTGGCGCCGGCGCCCGCGGACGAGCACCTCGGATACCGCATGATGGCCCTCGAAGTCACGGACATGCAGAGCACCATCGACTACCTGAAGACGAAAGGTGTCGCCATCACGTGGGGTCCGAGGGTGCGCGAGGGTCAGTACGCAAGGGCGGAGATCCGCGACCCCAACGGCTACAACATCGAGCTGAGGCACTGGTTCGATCGCCGATGATCCTCGACGAAGGCGCTGTCCGCGAGCTCCTGCATCTGGAGGACTTGATCCCGGCCATGGCGCGCGCGCTGGCGGATCTCTCGAGCGGCAAAGTCGCCCAGCCCATGCGCACGATGATCCCGATCGCCGACCATGGCGGCTTCCTGGGTCTGATGCCCGCTTACGGCGGTGCGCTCGGCGCCAAGCTGGTCACGTTCTATCCGGGCAATCAAGGCGTCCCCACCCACCACGCCATGATTGTCCTCTTCCGGCCCGAAACGGGCGAGCCGCTCGTCACCATGGACGGCCGGCTCATCACCGAAATGCGCACCGCGGCGGTGTCCGCGGTCGCCAGCCAGCTCCTGGCTCGGCCCGAGGCATCGGTGCTCGGTATTCTCGGGTCCGGCGTCCAGGCGCGAAGCCACCTGGAGGCGCTCCGTCTCGTCCACGCGTTCCGTGACATCCGTGTCTGGAGTCCGCGAAACGCCCGAGCCTTCGCCAAGCAGTTCGGGATCCACGCCGCGCCATCGGCAGAGGAGGCGGTGCGCGGCGCCGACGTGGTCGTGGTGGCGACGACGTCGCAGACGCCCGTGCTGTCAGGCGCGTGGCTGTCGCCGGGTACCCACATCAATGCGGTGGGAGCCCCACGACCGACCTGGCGGGAGCTTGACGACGATGTGCTTCGGAAAGCTCGGATCTATGTCGAGTCGCGAGAAGCCGCGACACGCGAGTCCGGAGACGTCATTGCCGCGGGCCAGGTCGTCGCCGAGATCGGCGAAGTGGTGACGGGCGCGAAGCGTGGCCGAGAGTCGGCCGGTGAGATCACCCTGTTCAAGTCGGTCGGCGTCGCGATCGAAGACGTCGTTTCCGCAGACCTCGTCTACCGCAAGGCCGTGCAGGCGGCGGCGAGGTGATCGAGTCCACAAGCCGGCGGAGTGCCGGAAGGTCGCCTAGCGCAGAGTTTGCTGCTGGAGGTCGAGGACTTTTTCGGCGAGCGTCGTCAGCATCCGCCAGACGGGCTCGTGGTGGCGCGTCGCCGCCGGATCGTCGCCCGAGCTATCCAGCAGCACGTACTCGGCGCCGAGCGATTCCAGAGCCTCGAGGTCCTTTCTCACCTGGTCGAGTGTTCCCTGGCCGGCCAGGCGCTGGTCGTCGGGCGGCGGCGACTCCGTCAGCTGCAGCCGGATACGCGGGCAGAGAGCCGGAGCCCGTTTGCCCTCCGCCGCGGCGATCGCTCTGAGTCTCGGCAGGCCGGTGTCGCGCAACCAGTCCAGGCGGACCCGGTTCGGGTGCCAGCCGTCGCCGTGGAGCACCGCCCGGCGCAGCGCCGCATCGCTCGAGCCGCCGACCCAGATGGGCGGGTGCGGTGAGCGCAGCGGCCGCGGCCCCGTGTGCACGTTCTTGAACGAGACGAACGGGCCGGCGTACGACGCCACGTCGTTGGCCCAGAGGGTCTTGATCGCGGCCAGATAATCGTTCGAGATGGCGCCGCGGCGTTCGAACGGCACACCGAGCGCCTCGAACTCCTGCTTCGCCCATCCCACGCCCACCCCGAAGATGAAGCGGCCTCCACTCAGTCGATCCACGGTCGCGGCCACACGCGCGGTCTGGAGGGGGTGGCGGTAGGGGAGAATGATGACGGTGGTTCCGAGCTCGACCCGGCGCGTGGCGGATGCCAGCCACCCGAGCGTCGTGAACGGATCATAGATCGGCGCGGGATATTTAGCCGCGACGTCGGGTGTGGGCGCGACGTGGTCCGAGATCATCACCAGGTGATAGCCGAGCGCTTCGACGAGGGTCGCCCAGCGCGCGAGCGAGTCGGGACTCACCCCCGGTCCCCAGTTCAAGAGATTGACGCCGACCTTCATCGCGGGCCGACGGAGGGGCGATGCTGCGCCCACGGGCGCGCGGCCTCGAACGCCGCCGAGGCGCGCAGCACCGTGACATCGTCGAATCGGCGGCCGATGATCTGCAGCCCGATCGGTAGCCCCGCTTTCGTGAAGCCGCACGGAACCGTCGCCGCCGGCTGGCCCGTCATGTTGAAGATGTACGTGAACACGCTCGCCGCCTCCCGGCCGACCGGCACTCCGCCGATCTCGGCCGGGAAGAACTCGCCGATGCGGAGCGGCGGGCAGGCGACGGTCGGCGTGAGCAAGAGGTCGTACCGTTCGAAGAACGCGCGCGCGTGCTGCCACCAGGCGAGCCGGTCGAACCACGCCTGGACATACTTCGTCGGCGGCAGCTTCGTCGCCTCCTCGACGATCGGGAGCAGGCCCGGGTCGATCTGATCGCGGCGGTCGAGGTAGGGCGCGAGCCGGGCCCCGATGCCCCCGAGGAAGATCGTTCGCCAGCAGTCGTAGGGTGCCGGCCACGTCGGGTTCACGCTCTCGACGCGGCAGCCCAGCTCCCGGAACGCGCGCGCAGCCTTCGCGGTCGTCTCCCGCACCTCCGGATCCACCGCGGGCGCGATGCCGAGGGTGTCGCTCCACGCGACGCGCAGGCCCTTGAGGCTTCCCTTGAGCGCCTTGACGTAATCCACGCCCGCCGGCGGCAGCGAGTACTGATCGCGCTCGTCGGGCCCGGCGCAGACGTTCATCATCAGCGCCGCGTCCTTCACGGTGCGCGTCATCGGCCCGGCGTGGGAGAGACTCCACGCCGCGCTGGACGGATAGACGGGAATCCGTCCCCAGGAGGCCTTGAGGCCGAAGATGCCGCACCAGGCGGCGGGCTTGCGGATCGAGCCGCCGCCGTCGGTCCCGATGGCGAGGGGGGCCAGGCCCGCGGCGACGGCGGCGCCCGCGCCGCCGGAGGAGCCGCCGGGCGTGTGCCCGAGGCTCCACGGATTTCGCGTGACCCCGAAGAGGAGATTGTCGGTCACGCCGACCCACCCGAGCGTCGGCGTGTTGGTCTTGCCGATCATGATGGCGCCGGCCGCCTTGAGGCGCTCGACCGACGGCGCGTCCTCGGTCGGCACGTTGTCGCGGTACAGCGGCGAGCCGAAGGTGGTTCTGACCCCTTTGGTGATGACCAGGTCCTTCACCGAGAACGGGACACCGTGCAGCGGGCCGAGCCGGGCCCCGCGCCGCGTGACGGCCCGCTCCGCCGCCTTCGCGGCCTGGCGCGCCCGCACGGCGTCGAGGGTGACGTAGGCGTTCAGCTCCTTCAGCGTGTCGATCCGTGAGAGCACCGCGTCCACGACCTCGACGGGGGAGACCTTCTTCTTCGCGATCGCGGGAGCGAGGTCGGCCGCGGACATCCAGCAGAGGGCGCTGTCATTCATGGTGGCGGCTATTGTATGCTGCCTTCCCATGACGGCGACGGCTTTTGGAATCTTCGACCACGTGGATCGATCGGACGAGCCGCTCGGCGTGTTGTACGAGCACCGGCTGCAGCTCGTCGAGGCAGCGGAGGCGAGCGTTAAGATGACGCAGGGCGAGCCGCAGCACGGCCGGGGGCTGGGGCCCCCGCGTGCGAGGCGAGCGTTATGACTCAGTGATCGACGCGCCGCTCGCCCGCTACCGTGACGTGGTCCGACCCGAGTGGATCGACCACAATCGGCACATGAACGTCGGCTATTACCTCGTCGTCTTCGACTACGCGACCGACGAGTTCTTCCGCTGGATCGGCCTCGACGAGACGCACCGCCGGGCGCGGCAGGTGACCACCTTTTGCCTCGAGGCTCACGTCACCTATCACCGCGAAGTCCGGTCGGGAGACCCGCTGCGCTTCACCACGCTGCTCCTGGCGCACGACGTGAAGCGCATCCACTATTTCCATCAGATGTATCATGCTGGGGAGGGCTATCTGGCCGCGACGAACGAGTTGATGTCGCTGCACGTGAGCGAATCGACCCGCCGGAGCGCGCCGATGGCATCGGAGATTCTCGAGCGGCTCGGTCGAATCCAGGCGGCGCACGACGCGCTGCCGCGGCCGCCGCAAGTAGGCCGCGCGATCGGACTCGTACAGTCGACTCGCCAGGGAGGGTGAGGCATGACCACGATCGGGCTTCTGAATCCAGGTGAGATGGGCAGCATGGTCGGCGCCGCGGTGCGTTCCGGCGGGTCCCGCGTTCTGTGGGCCGGCGAGGGACGGAGCGCCGCGACCCGCAAGCGCGCGAGCGAGGCCGGGCTCGAGGACGCGGGCTCGGTGTCGGCGCTGGTCGCCGGCAGCGATGTGATCCTCTCGGTCTGCCCGCCGGCCGCTGCCGTCGACGTCGCGTCGCAGGTGGCCAAGCTGCGCTTCGCCGGGACCTACGTGGACGGCAACGCGATCGCGCCGGCCACGGCGCGCGAGATCGGCGGCGTCGTCGAGAAGGGCGGCGCCGGGTTCGTGGACGGCGGCATCATCGGGCCCCCACCGGTGAAGCCGGGCACCACGCGATTCTACGTCTCCGGCACGGGCGCCGAGCGCATCGCCGCGATCCTGACCGCGGGGCCGCTCCAGGCCATCGTCGTGCCCGGTGGGCCGGGCGCCGCGTCGACGGTGAAGATGGCGTACGCGTCCTGGACCAAGGGCAGCGCCGCCCTGCTCCTGGCGGTGTGCGCGCTGGCCAGCGCCGAAGGGGTCGAAGACTCGCTGGTGCGCGAGTGGAAGATCTCGCAGCCGGAGCTCTCGGCCCGGGCCGAGGGCGCCGCGCGGTCGAACGCGAAGAAGGCGTGGCGCTTCGTCGGCGAGATGGAGGAGATCGCGGCGACGTTCGCGGCGGCCGGGCTGCCCGACGCCTTCCACCGGGGCGCCGCAGAGATCTACCGGCGCATGGAGATTTACAAGGAGGGGCCGGCGCCCTCGTTCGCCGACGTGCTGCGCGCGCTCACGTCGCGTCGTCCGGCCTGACGGCGCTCTTCCAGCTCTTCGAGCGTCCTCGGCCAGTCCTGCTTGAGGAGACGTGACAGCGCGCGGTCGGCCAGAAGCCGACCGCCGGTCTGGCAGACGGCGCAGTAGTTGGTCTCGTTCTCGGCGAAGACGATCCGCTGCACGGGTGACCCGCACACGGGACACGGTTGTCCGTAGCGCCCGTGCACGGCCATGCCTTTGCGGAACGCCGTGACGCCCTCCGGGAACCCGCTACTCGCTTCCTTCCGGAGGCGCTCGCACCAGTCCATCAGCGTCGCCCGCGCCGCCTCGAAGAGGCGCGCGGTCTCCTCGGCGGTGAGCTGGCGGGTCTGCTTCACGGGCGAGAGCCTCGCTCGATGGAGAATCTCGTCGGAGTACGCGTTGCCGATGCCGCTGAAGATCCCCGGATCGGTCAACGCGCGCTTGAGCGTGTGGTTCTCCCGGCCGAGCGCGGCCCGAAACGCGGCCTGATCCCCGTCCAGCACCTCGAGGCCGCCGGGGTCGTGGTCGCGGAGCCCGGCCTCGCCGTGCACGAGATACAGCGCGGCCCGCCGCTTCGTGCCTGCTTCGGTCATGACGAGCGTTCCCGACGAGAAGTCGAAGGCGGCCAGGCCGATCCTTCCCGGCAGCTTGGCGCCGGCGGTCTTCCAGTGGAGCCGGCCGGCGATCATGAGGTGCAGGACGAGGAAGAGGTCGCCTTCCAGGCCGATCACGATGCGCTTGCCGAGCCGCCGGAGCGCGGTGACTCGCCGGCCCGAAGCCGCCGCGAGAGGCGGATCCACCGAGCGAAGCAGGAAGGGGTTGGCGAGGCGAGCGCGCTCGAATCGGGCGCCGGCCAGGCGCGCTTCCAGCGCCTCGATGTAGACGACGACGTCGGGCAGCTCGGGCATCCCGGGCGAACGGAAGCGGCGTGGGCCCTAGACGGGCGGCCAGGGATAGCGGTGGCCGCCCGTGTCGACGGGAAAACAGTCGGTCGCCGCGAGAGCGGTCGCGCGGGCGCGCAACGCCTTCTGCTCGTCGGGTTGCAGCAGCGCGGCGAGCGTCTTCGGCAAGGCCACACGGGCGAAGCGCCGGACGTCCGCGAGCATCTCGGTCGGGATCGGCTCTCCCCCGAACTCCCAGATGACCGTGCGCAGCTTCGGCTCGACGTGGAAGCAAAGACCGTTGTCGACGGCGTAGATCCCGCCGTCCGGGCCGAGCAGGCAGTGGCCGCTCTTCCGGTCGGCGTTGTTGGAAATGAGGTCGAAGAGGCAGATCCGCTGCAGCGGGCCGCGATGCGCGGGATCCTCGTGCAGCGTGAAGTAGTGCTGCTCGAAGTCGGCCGGAATGAAAAGCTGGAACGACCCTTCGCCGTACGGTCCGTCGCGCTGCACCGTGAGCGGCACGAGTCCCCACCCGAGCGCTTCGGAGAGGTGCCAGGCCGCCAGCTCGCGCTTGAAAAGGCCGCGCGGAAAGTCCCACAGCGGCCGCTCGCCACGCTCCGGCTTGTAGACGGCCAGCGTGGTCGTGGCCTCCAGCGTGACTTCGACGAGAAACGTGGCGTTGGAGCTCCACGGCATCCGGCCCTTCAGCGTCACCTCGCCGCGGCTGAGAAGCTCGGCCGTCTCAGTGGACGACGTGGCCGTTGCTCCGCGGACAGGCGTGGCTACCCGGGTCCTTGGGTTGGTTGCACCAGGGACAGATCGGCCGGCTGGCCTTCATCAACACGTCCGCCTGCTTGACGAACGCCGCCGCCTGCGCGCGGCTGATGAGAAAGCGCGCCGAGGCGGCGTCGCCGCCCTCCTCGTCCTCCAGGAGCTCGTTGGCAACGACCAGGATGCGGTCGCGCGCCTCGTCGTAGCCGACGGCGATCGAGGCGACGATCCAGACCGCGTCGAGGGGCTCGAGCAGGGAGAGGTTCTTGGGCGTCACTGCGCCGACCGCGGGCAGCTTGTCGAGGAGCCCGGCAAGGTACTGGGCGAGGGCCCGGACTTGCTCCTTCTCGCTCTTGAGCGTGACCAGCGTGCCTTTCTCGCGCGACTGGAGATAAAAGACGCGCTGGCCGGGCGGGCCGATCGCGCCGGCGGTGAAATGATCGGGGGCCACGAAATCGAACGATGCGCTCATGATCCTCCCAGCCAGCCGAGGTCTCCGTCGACGGAATTCACGGTGAGCACGACCGGTCCCTGGCGATGGTACCCGATCGCGGTCACGGAGCACGGCGCGATCATGACGCGCTGGAAGAGATCGAGGTGGATGCCGAGCGCGTGGGCCACCGCCGCCTTGATCGGATCGGCATGAGAGACGGCGACCACGACGGCGCCCGGATGACGCTCGACGATCCGCGCGAGCGCCGAGGTGACGCGCGTCTGCATCTCGGTGAAGGACTCGCCGCCGGGAAAACGAAACCCGCTGGGGTGCCGCTGCACGACCTGCCATTCGGGCTTGCGGGCGAGCCGCCGAAGCTTCTGGCCGGTCCACTCGCCGACGTCGCCGTCGGCCAGGTCGCGATCGACGCGAACGGCCAGGCCGCGCAAGCGGGCGATCGGCATCGCCGTCTCGCGCGCCCGCTCGAGCTGCGAGGCGTAGACGGCCGCGACCTTGGGCAGCCGATCGATCCGCGCGGCCACGACGTCGGCCTGGCGTCGGCCGTCCTCGGCCAGGTGCAGGCCCGGCGCCTGCCCCGGGAGAATCTTGCCGGTCGTCGGCGTCAGGCCGTGGCGGACCAGGAGGACCAGGGTCGGGCGCATTCGCAGATTATAGCCGCCGTCAATAATCTCTGGGATCGAGCAGGTCGCGCAAGCCGTCGCCGGCGAGATTGAACGAGAGCGTGAGCGAGAAGATCGCGAGCCCCGGCCACCACGCCAGCCACGGCGCCGTCTCGAGAAACTGCTGGGCGGCGTTCAGCATGGTTCCCCAGCTCGGGGCGGGCGGCTGCACGCCGAGCCCGAGGAACGAGAGGACCGCCTCGGCGATGATCGCGATCGGGACCGAGATCGTGGCCTGGACGAGGAGCGAGCTGGCGATGTTCGGCAGGACGTGCCGGCTCATCAGGCGCAGATCGCCGGCGCCGAGCGCGCGGGCGCTCTGGACGTAGTCCTCGGCGGCGGTCGAGAGCACGAGGCCACGGGTCAGCCGGATGTAGGTCGGCGTCGCGCCGAGGCCGATCGCGACGGTCGCGTTCATGAGCGACGGCCCCATGATCGTCACGAGCCCGATGGCGAGGATCAGGAAGGGGAACGCGAGCCAGGCGTCAGTCAGCCGCATGATCACCTGATCGAGGGCGCCGCGATAGAAGCCGGCCACGAGGCCGATCGGCACGCCGACGGCGATCGCGAGGAGAATCGAGAAGACGCCTGCCTGCATCGAGATGCGGCTCCCCCAGACGACGCGCGAGAACGTGTCGCGCCCGAGGTCGTCGGTCCCGAACGGGTGCGCCAGCGTCGGCGCCTTGCGGACCTGCTTCCAGTCCGTCTGCAGCGGGTCGACGCGGGCGATCCACGGCGCCCCGATCGCCATCGCGACGAAGAGCACCACGATCGCCGCCCCCACCGCCGACGCGGGCCGGTGCCGGGCTTGCCGCCACGCGCGCGACAGGCCGCCGGC
Source organism: Candidatus Rokuibacteriota bacterium (assembly GCA_003221635.1). Taxonomy (GTDB): domain Bacteria; phylum Methylomirabilota; class Methylomirabilia; order Rokubacteriales; family CSP1-6; genus AR31. The sequence continues at coordinate 9,435 of QHSR01000068.1, forward strand.
GGGCTCCGTCGCGGGCGCCCGCGCGACCACGGCGGTCGTCGCGGTCGTGCTAGGCCTCACCGGCCGAACCCTTGATGCGGATGCGGGGGTTGAGGAGCGAGTAGGACACGTCCACCAGCAGATTGATCAGGACGTAGGAGCTGGCGGTGATGAGCACGACCCCCTGGACGAGGGGATAGTCCCTCGTGAAGACCGACTCGACGACCAGCCGGCCGAAGCCCGGAACGACGAAGATCTGCTCGGTGACGACCGCGCCGCTCATGAGCGCGCCCATCTGCAGCCCGAGGATCGTGACCACCGGGATGAGGCTGTTGCGGATCGCGTGGCGGAAGACCACCGCGCGGCCGGCGAGGCCCTTGCTGTAGGCGGTGCGGATGTAGTCGGCGCTCATGACCTCGATCATGCTGTTGCGGGTCTGGCGCATCAGGACGGCGGCCAGGGCGGTGCCGAGCACGAACGCGGGCATGAGCATGCGTTGCAGGTTGGCGAGCGGGCTCTCCCAGAGCGGCACGAACCCCGACGCCGGCAGCCAGCCGAGCCGCACCGAGAAGAACAGGATCAGCATGATCCCGAGCCAGAAATTGGGAACGGACACGCCGCAGAGCGACGCGCTGCTGGCCAGGACGTCCCAGAACGTGTTGCGCCGCACCGCCGCCAGGACCCCGGCGGGAATCGCGATGCCGACGGCGATGAACAACGACAGGAACGCGAGCTCGATCGTGATCGGTAGCTTCGCCGCCACCGTCTTGACGACCGCCTCGTGTGTTCGAATGGAGTGGCCGAGGTCGCCCCGGAGGGCGAGCCCCACCCAGCGCACGTACTGGAAAGGGATCGGATCGTTCAGGCCGTACTTCTCGCGCACCTCCTCGATCCCGGCCGCGTCCGCGTCGGTGCCGGCCATGACCCGCGCCGGATCGCCGGGGATCATGCGCACGCCCGTGAAGACGATCATGCTGATGACGAGCAGGGTCACGACCGAGATCGCGGCCCGCTGGACCAGAAAATCGACCACGGGCGTCGACTAGCGGGTCAGTTCCAGGCCGTGCCCTTGATCCTGATCAGGCCGTCCGGCACGGCCTTGTAGCCTTTGAGGTTCTTGGGGAAGGCCACGATGTAGTTCAGGTGGTAGATGTAGATGAGGTTGCGCCGCGCGGTGAAGAGGTCGATGGCCTCGCGATACAGTGCCCGGCGCTGGTTGAGGTCGGTCGCCTCGCGGGCCTTGTTCAGGAGTGCGTCGATGCGCTCGTCGCACGCGTGGGTGGTGTTCAAGCTCCCGGAGTCGCCCCGCCGACACGTCTGGAACTGGTGGATGTTGCCGTCGGGATCCACGCGGCCGCTCCAGCCGATCAGGAATGACTGGAACTTGCCGTCGTCGTTGTCCGTCAGCGCCGAGGCGAACTCCTGGGCGCGCAGCGTGATGGTGAAGCCGGCCTCGCGGGCCATCTGCTGGATCACCTCACCGACCCGCCGCTGTTGCGGTTCGTTGGGGATCGTCATCTCGAAGCTGTAGCCGCCGGCGAGGCCCGCGTCGGCCAGGAGCTTCTTGGCCCTCGCCACATCGCGAACAGGACACTTCCGGCTCTTGTCGTAGAAGGGGCTCACGGGAGAAATTGGCGTGCACCCCGGCGTGTACTGGCCTTCCCACGCCACCTGGTTCAGCGCTTCGCGGTCGATGCTGTAGTCGAACGCCTCCCGGACTCGCGAGTCGTTGGCCAGCGGGGTGCCGAGATCCCCGGGTGGGTTCTGCTTTCCGGTCTTGTTGCGGAGGTTGACGGTGATGCCCTGGTAGCCGAGCCCGGTCACGTTCGTCATCTCGAAGCGTCCCTCGCGCTTGATGGCGGTCGCGTCGGTCGGCGACACCTGGTGCATGACGTCGATGTCGCCCGAGCGCAGGTTGGCCAGGCGCACGTTGTCGTCGGGAATGATCCGGAAGACGATCTTGTCGAACTTCGCCTGCGCGGGATCGAAGTAGTGCGCCGACTTCTCGACGACGATCCGGTCCTGAGCCACGCGCTCGGCGAATTGCCACGGCCCGACGCAGACGGGCGCGGTGCCGAACTTGTCGCCGAGCTTGTTGACCGCCGTCGGCGAGAGGGGCATGCCGGCTCGGTCGGTCAGCTGGGCGACGAGCGGCGAGTAGGGCGCCTTCAGGCGCAGGCGCACGGTGAGCGGGTCGACCACCTCGACGGCCTCGACCGGCGCCAGCTCGCTGGCGCGGTTCGAGCCCTTGAGCGTGCGGTGCCGATCCAGCGAGAACCTGACCGACTCGGCGTCCATGCGCGTACCGTCGTTGAACTTCACGCCCGAGCGGAGCTTGATGGTGACGGTCCGACCGCCGTCGCTGACCGCCGGCATGTCCGCGGCCAGTTGCGGATAGATCCGGAGATTCTCGTCGATCTCGTAGAGCTTCTCGCACATCTGGGAAAAGATGATCCGGCCCACGTAGGTGCGGGCCAGCGTGGGGTCGAGGAGGTCGGGATCCTGATTGAGGGCGACGACGAGCGTCTTCTTCTGCGCGAGCGCCGGGTCCGTCGGCATGAGCGCGCCGAGCGCGCCGACGATGAGCCACAGCGCCTTCGTGAGGCTCCGCATGGTCAATTCCTCCGGATGTGAAAGATCTCGCTCTGCGTGGCCGGGACGGGGCGCATCATACCCTACGCGGGCGCGATCCGTCGGCGGGCCTCCCCCGCAGAGCTTCATCTCGGGCCGCGCCAGTGGGAAGATTACCCGAAAGGAGAGTTTCCATGATGACCGCCATCGAGTTCATTCGCGCCGAGGTGGAGCGCCTGCACCGGATGCTGGACAAAGCGCTCGTCGACCTGACACCGACGCAGCTGCACACGGTGCCCGCCGGTCACCCGAAGGCGAACACGCTGGCGTGGGTCTTCTGGCATTACGCGCGGACCGAGGACAACGTGGTGCGCTTCGTGCTGCAGAAGCGCCGGCCGACCGTCTGGGCGGAAGGCGGATACGCCGAGAAGCTCGGGCTTCCGCCGGTGGCTCAGGGCACCGGCATGTCGACCGAGGAAGCCCAGGCGCTCCGCCTCAAGGACATTCCCCTCTTCAAGGAGTACGTGCAGAAGGTCTGGGCCAGCACCGACGACTTTTTCGCTACGACCAGTCCAGCCGACCTGGAGGCGACCGTCACCGTGAAGCCGCTGGGGGAGATGCCAGGCATCCGCGCACTCGGCCAGACGTGCCTCTCGCACGGCATGACCCATGCCGGCGAGATCGAGCTGGTACGAACGCTGATCGGCGTAGGCCCGGCCATCGCCGGCTGATTGACAGTGACTTCTCCAGGCGACATAGTGCCGGTTATGAACCAAGCGCGAACGGTAGGCGAGCTGCGGCAGGGCGGATACCAGCCGAAGTCGGTGAAGCAGGAGCTGCGGGACAACCTGATCGCGCGGCTGCGAAAGGGCGAAGCGATCTTCCCAGGGATCGTCGGGTACGAGGAGAGCGTCCTCCCCCAGATCGAGAACGCGATTCTCTCCGGCCAGGACATCGTGTTCCTGGGCGAGCGTGGCCAGGCCAAGACCCGCATGGCGCGCCTCTTGATCGAGCTGCTCGACGCCGAGGTACCCGGGCTCGCCGGCTGCGAGATCAACGACAATCCATTCGCGCCGATCTGTCAGGCCTGCCGCGAACGCGTGGCCGAGCGCGGCGACAAGGCCGAGATCACCTGGATCCCGCGCGACCGCCGCTATGGCGAGAAGCTCGCTACCCCCGATATCACCATCGCCGACCTCATCGGCGAGGTGGACCCGATCAAGGTCGCCGAGGGCCGCTACCTCGGCGACGAGCTGACCATTCACTACGGGCTCGTGCCGCGGACCAACCGGGGCATCTTCGCGATCAACGAGCTTCCCGACCTCGCCGAGCGCATCCAGGTCGGGCTGCTCAACATCATGGAAGAGCGGGACGTCCAGATCCGCGGCTACAAGGTCCGCCTGCCGATTGACGTGTACGTGGTCGCGAGCGCCAACCCCGAGGACTATACCAATCGGGGCCGGATCATCACGCCGCTCAAGGACCGCTTCGGCTCCCAGATCCGCACGCACTACCCGCGTCGGCTCGAAGACGAGATCGCGATCATGGAAGCCGAGCTCACACCGTTCCCGGCGGCCGGGTTCCAGTTCGTCGAGGCGGCCTACATGCAGGAGATCGTCGCCGAGCTCACGCACCTGGCGCGCAAGGCGCCGGAGATCAGCCAGCGCTCGGGCGTGTCGGTGCGGGTCAGCATCTGCAACTGGGAAAACCTCCTGTCCAACGCGCTCAAGCGCGCCATTCGTCTCGACGAGCGCGAGGTCGCGCCGCGCGTGAGCGACCTCGGGGCGATCGTCGCCTCGACCAGCGGCAAGATCGAGATGGAAACGCTCGGCGACGGCGGCGAGGACAAGGTCCTCGGCAAGCTGGTGCAGAAGGCGGTGCTCAACGTCTTCAACCGGAGCTTTACCGGAGGCGAGCTGGACCAGGTGGTGGCCGCCTTCCAGGGCGGCTTCGGCGTCGAGGTCGCGGACATGATGCCGTCCAAGGAGTACGTCCGTCAGATCGCCGAGATCCGCCCCCTGCACGCCGCCGTGAAGAAGCTCGGCGCGAGCGATCCGGCCAGCACGGCGGCGGCGCTCGAGTTCGTGCTCGAAGGCCTCCATCTGAGCCGCAAGCTCAACAAGGACACCAAGGCCGGCCGCTACCGTTATCGAAGCTGACCGGCCACTGTCTACGCTGTAGTCAGGCCCTGGTCCGGAATGTCCCGGTCGGCCCCCCTGCGTCGAAGCCCACATCGAGCAGACATCAAGCTTGACGCTAGTTTAGGCGATCCAGGGCATGGTTTATCTCTTGCACGTACCTCTCTCAACGCATGGCCAACGACACGGAGTTCGCAAGGCTCAAATACGAGGGTGTGCTCACCTGCACGACTGCACCGGGATTCTGCCAGGCCGTTCAGGCAGCGCTCCGAGGCGACGTGACTGGCTTGCAACTCAACCTCGAGGAGGTCAAGCACGCGGACGCCGTCGGACTCGCGGCGCTCTTGCAGGCCACACGACACGCTCGTCGGCGGGGCATCGCGTGCACGATCCTTCCGAGTGCCGTCGTCTACCGCGCTCTGCTCCGCGCCGAGCTGCTCGATGAGCTGCCCCTCGAGGGACCGGGTGGCGGTTCGGATCTGACCGAGATCACCGATGCCGTTCTCGACGACTCGGCGCTGACGCCCGTCGCCGCGAGCGGCCGGATCGTTCTCCGCCCGCCGGCCTGGGACGAGCTGGGACTCTTCGCCCAGTGGGCGAACGAGCCTCTGCTCGATCAAATGGTCGGCAGCCCGCTCCTCTACCACTGCCGCCACACTGGCCCGTACCACCCCGAATTCGTCGCGCGCGCCCTGTACGACCCGACGGCGCTCACGCTGCTCATCCAGTCGACCGAGAGCGGCTCGCCGCCCATCGGCTTCGTGCGTCTCCACGGCATCCACCTGGTGGAGCGCTTCGCGTTCGTCGAGACCGCGCTCGGTGACGCGGGCTCGCTCCGCAAGGGGTGGGGGGTCGAGGCGTCGCGCCTGGCGCTGGCGTACGCGATGGACACCCTGGAAGTGCATCGCGTGGAGGCGAAGGTCTACGCCTACAACGTGCCGAGCATCAACGCGCTCCGCCGAAACGGATTCGATCTCGAAGGCGTGCTCCGCGAGGCCCGCCGCTATGACGGTCGGCGCTGGGACGTGCTCGTCTTCTCGATCCTCGAGCCCGAGATGCGCGTGCAGCGGGCGCGGGACGGCTTCCCGCCGATGGGTCTGTGGTCCTCCGATTCTCGGTGAGCCTGCCTTCGCGCTAGGCCCGCCGGGCGTCGAGGATCGCCTTCGCGAGGATCCGGCTCCCTTCGTAGCACTTGTCTGGCGGCTCGTAACTGAAGGCCAGGCGGATGTGGCGCTCACCCCCGCGGCCGGCGAAGAAGGCGCGCCCGGGCGTGTACTGGACCCGTGCCTGGAGCGCCAGGTCTTCGAGCCGCGCGACGTCGGTGGCGGCCGGAAGCTTGATCCAGATGAAGAACCCGCCCTGCGGCCGGCTGATCTCGACGTCGGTGTCCTCGAGCACTTCCCACAACCCGCGCAGCATCGCGTCGCGCTTGGCGCGATAGACGTCGATTAGCACCTTGACATGCGCTTCCATGTGCTCGCGCAGGAAGTAGGTCGCGACGCGCGACATGAACGGATTCACGCCGCCGCCGAAGTTGAAACCCTGAAACGCCGGGAGCATCGCGGGCGGCGCGCAGAGCCAGCCGAGGCGGACGCCCGCGCCGAGGATCTTCGAGAGCGTGCCGGCGCGGATGACGCGGCCTGTGCGATCGAGCGCGTAGACCGGCGGCTTGGAGTCGCCCTCGAATCGCAGCTCGTTGTAGGCGTCGTCCTCCAGGACGAGCGTGTCGTACTCCTCGGCGAGCTCGATCAGCTCCTGGCGACGCCCGATCGAGAGATCGGGTCCCGCGGGGTTCTGGAAGTTGACGATCGTGTAGATCAGCTTGCACCGGCGGCCCTGACGCCGGATCTGCTCGAGGCTCTCGCGGACGGCGCTCGTGACCATGCCGTCGCCGTCCACCGGCACGCCGAAGATGTCCGGGCCGTGCCGGCGAATGTTGTTGAGGGAGCCCGCGAACGTGGGCGCTTCGATGATGATCGGATCGCCCGGGTCCACGAAGGCGCTGAACGCGAGCGAGAGGGCGGCGCCCGAGCCGTTCGCGACGAAGATGTTTTCGGGGGTCACCGAGAGATTCTCGAACAGCTTGTATTTGTAGCAGACGAGCTCGCGCAGGCCGCGATAGCCCTGCGGGTCGCCGTAGGTGAGGGCGTCGGCGCCCTCGGCCTTCATCATCTTGGCCGTGGCTTCGACCAGGCCGTCGTACGGGAACGACGCCGGGTCCGGGTAGCCGCCGCCGAACTCGTAGATCGGGCTCGAGACGGCACGTGACGTCGTGACCGAGCCGCCCCATCCGATGCGGGCACGGCTCGACAGGAGCTCTTCGAAGCGGGCGGTCGGGTTGGGGGTCGTCACGACGGTTAGCATACGACAACCGCCAAGCCTATAATCAGCCCACCGATGCTTTTCCGGTACTCGCGCTGGGACGGTACCCAGCAGCTCGCCGACCTCGACGCCGACGACCTGCTGGCGGCAATGTCCGACGATCTCATGTCGGACGGAGACCTCTGGAACGCGCTCCGGCGCATGTTCCAGCGGGGCGTCCAGAACCAGCAAGGGCCGCAGGTGCCGGGCATCCAGGACATGCTCGACCGGCTCCGGAAGCGGCGGCAACAGCAGCTCGACCGCTTCGATCTGGGCTCCGCGCTGGACGACATCAAGAAGAAGCTGGACGAAGTCATCCGGACCGAGCGCGCCGGCGTCGATCGCCAGGTCAAGGACCCGGGGGAGCGCGCGAAGAAGCTCGAGACCCTCGACCAGCTCCCCCCGGATCCGGCGGGGCGAATCAAGCAGCTTCAGGACTACAACTTCACCGACCCCGAAGCGGAGCGGCTCTTCCAGGAGCTCATGAAATCGCTCCAGCAGCAGATGCTCCAGCCGTTCATGCAGGGCATGAAGCAGTCCCTCGAGGGCATGAGCCCGGACGACCTCAAGCGCATGCGCGAGATGATGCGGGACCTCAACCGCATGCTCCGCCAGCGCGCCGAGGGCGACGAGCCCGACTTCGACGCGTTCAAGGCGAAGTGGGGTCAGAGCTTCCCCGGTGTCGAGAGCCTCGACGAGCTGCTCGAGCAGCTCGGGCGGCAGGCCGCGCAGATGCAGTCGCTCCTCGACAGCATGTCGCCCGAGCAGCGCCGCCAGCTCCAGGAGATGATGTCGAGCCTGTTCATGAAGGACGAGCGGCTGGAAGCCGAGATGGCCCAGCTCGCCATGAACCTCGACCAGCTCGGGCTCACCGAGGACATGCGCCGGCGCTACGACTTCCGGGGCGACGACGAGCTGACGATGCGCGAAGCGATGAAGCTGATGGACGAGCTCCAGCAGATGGAGGAGCTCGAGCGCCAGCTGCGCCGCGTCCAGTCACCGGACGATCTGGAGAAAATCGACCCCGTCGACGTCGAGAAGCTCCTCGGCGAGGAGTCGGCGCGCGACCTCGAGCGGCTGAAGGAGCTCGCGAAGAAGCTGGAGGAGGCGGGGTACCTCGAGCGCAAAGGCGACCGGCTCGAGCTGACCGCGCGCGCGATCCGCAAGCTCGGCGACAAGGCGCTCCGCGACATTTTCGCGCACCTCAAGCGCGACCGCTTCGGGCGGCACGTCGTGGAACGCCGGGGCGCCGGCGGCGATCCAACCGACGAGGCCAAGCGGTACGAGTTCGGCGATCCGTTCCTGCTCGACCTCAAGGAAACGCTCATGAACGCGGTCGAGCGCAACGGCGCGGGCATCCCCCTGCGGCTGTCGGCCCAGGACTTCGAGGTGTTCCGCACCGAGCTGTCGACCCAGGCGTCGACGGTCGTGATGCTCGACATGAGCCGCTCGATGATCAACAACGGTTACTTTCTGCCGGCGAAGAAGGTCGCGCTGGCGCTCACCGCGCTCATCCGCGGCCAGTTCCCGCGCGACAGTCTCTGGATCCTCGGGTTCTCGCTCTATGCTCGCCAGTTCACCGCCGAGGAGCTCCCGCGCCTGGCGTGGACCGAGTGGAACATCGGGACCAACATGCACCATGGCTTCCAGCTCTCGCGGCAGCTCCTGGGGCGGCAGAAGGGCGGCAACAAGCAGATCATCATGATCACCGACGGCGAGCCGACCGCCCACATGGAAGGCCTCGAGGCGGACTTCTCCTATCCGCCGACGCGACGCACGTTCGAGGAGACGTTGAAGGAAGTCCAGCGCTGCACGCGCGAGGGCATCACCATCAACACGTTCATGCTGGAGCAGAGCCGGATGTTGACGGCCTTCATCGAGCAGCTGACCCGGATCAACAAGGGGCGCGCGTTCTTCGCTCGCCCGGAACGCCTCGGCGAGTACATCCTGGTCGACTACGTCCGCAACAAGCGCCGCGCGATCTGACCTGGGGGGCCTCGACGGGCCCGACTGATCAACATGGGGGACACCCTCGACGGGCCTCGGGGTCCCCTTCCTGCCCTGACCTGAGGGTGAAGTCTAGCGGTTCGTTCGTAGAGTAGCGCGTAGACCGCCGTGTTGGCCGTAACAGAACGCCCCGGCGGGTAGTGCTCAGTTTGAGAGCCCGGGGTTGGGGTCGCCGGATCGCTTGGGTTTACGCGCCTCGCTCCGGCCTCTGCTCGGGGCCTCCGTTCTGTCCGTCCTCCCGACGCCAGAGTGGCCACTTCCAGTCCGCGATTACATCGGCGGCCGTCTTTTTGAGCAGGGCGAGAAGTTTGGCTTGCGTCTCCGGGTCCATCGGACACCTCCGGCCGACCGTCATTATAACGGGGGAGGAAGCGCGCTCGCCTCTAGAGCCTAAAATCAAACTGAGACACTACTCCGGCGCTCGGCCAGGCCGGGGCGTTCGTGCGTCAGCGACCCGGGGCTCGGCTTGCGGAAGTCCGCCGCCCAGTCGTTCCACGTCTGGCAGAGCGCCAGCGCGAACGCGGGATCGAAGGCGTCCACGCACACCACGGGAAGCGTGCGGAAGAGCGCGGCGATGTCGAGCCCCTCCGCGTCCATCGCGCGCAGCTGGGACGCGGAGTCGAAGCGCGCGGCGGCGTACTCCTTCAGCACGGTGGCGGCGCGCTTCTCCGCGTCGACCCGGCCCCGGCCGAGCGGACGCGGGAATGTGTACTCGCCGACTGTCCACTGGCTCGTGAACCGCCGCGGGTGGCGGTGGGGCGGGGCGTGCGGTCGCGAAAGGCCGGGTCGAGGTCATGATCGTAGAGGTCCGAGGGCTCGATCACGTGGAGATCGCTGTCGAGGACGCGAAAGCCGGCTTTGCTCATGTCTGACTCCTTCCGGAGTGATCGGCGATGACCCCCGCGACGCACGCGGTCACCTTGACGCCGGTGGGCAGGTGCAGGAACTCATTGGGCCCGTGGGCGTTCGAGCCGGGCCCCATCGCGCCGGTGATGAGGAACTGCGCCCGCGGGAAACGCTCGCCCAGCATGCTCATGAACGGGATCGAGCCGCCGAGGCCGTGGAACATCGCCGGCTTGCCGAAGTAAGTCGCCGACGCGCGATTGACCGACTCGAGCAGCCTGGGGTCGGTGGCCGGCGCGTTCCACCCGTTGCCCGCCTCGCCGTAGGTCTCGAGCGTGACGCGGGCGCCGTACGGCGGATCGGCCTCGAGGATCTCCTTGAGCCGCCGCACCGCGCGTCCCGCGTCGCACGTGGGCGGCAGGCGCAGCGAGAGCTTGAGCGACGTCTTCGGGCGCAGCACGTTGCCGCCGTCCGCCGGCAGCGGAAGCCCCGCGGCGCCGATGACCGCGAGCGCCGGCCGCCACGTGTTGTTGAGGATCAGCTCTTGCGCGTCGAGGTTCACGGGTTGGCCGCCCGGCGGGAACGGGAAGCGATCGTAGATCTCGGCGCCGAGCACGCTCGCGACCTCGCGCGCCTCGGCCACCCGCTCGCGCGGGATGTCGACGTGGAAGTCGCGCGGCAGGATTTCACCCGTCCGCGAATCCTCGATCCGATCGAGCAGCTGGCGCACGATGCGAAAGCTCGACGGCACGATGCCGCTCGCGGCGCCGGAGTGCACGCCCTCCGTCAGCACCTCGACCGTGAAGACGCCCCCGACGACGCCACGGAGCGAGGTGGTGCCCCAGAGCTGCTCGTAGTTGCCACAGCCCGAGTCGAGACAGACGACGAGGCTCGGCGTGCCGAGCTTCGCCTTGAGCGCGTCCACGTAGTAGGGGAGATCGCGGCTCCCGCTCTCCTCGCACGCCTCGATGAGCACGACGCACCGCGCGTGGCGCGCGCGCTGCTCCTGGAGCGCCTGGATCGCGGTGAGCGCCGCGAACGTGGCGTAGCCGTCGTCGCCGACGCCGCGGCCGTAGAGCTTGTCGCCCCGACGCACCGGCGTCCACGGCCCGGTGCCCTCGGCCCAGCCGACCATCTCGGGCTGCTTGTCCAGGTGGCCGTAGAGCAGCACGGTGTCGACGCCCGTGCCGGGCGCTTCCATGAAGATGAGGGGCGTGCGCCCCTCGAGCCGCACGACCTCGATGCGCAGGCCCTCGATGGGTCTGGAACCCGCCCAGCCCCGCAAGAGCTCGACGGCGCGCTCGATGTGGCCGTGCTCGCGCCACTGGGCGTCGAACATGGGCGACTTCGCCGGGATCTTGATGTACTCGGTGAGGGTGGGGATGATGCTCTCGTCCCAGGTCTTCTGGACGAAGTCGCGAACCTTGCCGGAGTCGAGCGCCATCGCGGGCTCCTCAGGAGGCGATGCGGAGGCCGGAGCGGATCTCCCAGAGCTCCTGAAGCTCGAGCGGCGCGTCGACGATCCGGGCGAGCTTGCCGCAGAGGCGACAGTGGATGAAGGCCGGCTCGCGGCCGACGTACGTGCTGTCGCACTTGGGACACCGGGTCGGCGATCCGGAGAGGAATCGCTTCGCGGCCCGCTGCAGGGTGTGCTCGGGAGTGAGACGGATGACGGCGGCCGGGGCCGGCACTTTCGGTTTCACCCGCTTCGCCTTCGCCACTTTCATGAGCGCAGGCCATTGTACAGCAGGGCGACTCCGGCGCCGGCCGAGAAAGGCTTCGCGAAGAGGCCGCGTTTGGGGCGTATCGTGAGCCGATGAGGGTCGGGCTGGTTCTGGACGGGCGCCGGTCGGCGTCGGAGATCGCCGAGCTCGCGGCGCTGGCCGAGGCGCACCGGTTTTCCCACGTGTGGCTGTCGGGCGGCGCCCGGACGAAGGACCATTTCGTGCGACTTGCCCTGGCGGCCGCCGCGACGCGCCGGATCCGGCTGGGCCCGGTCGCGTTGAGCCCGTTCGAGATGCATCCCGTCCGCATCGGCCTCGCGCTCCTGACGCTCGACGAGGTCGCGGCGGGGCGGGCCAGCCTGGTGCTCGGCGCGGGCGGCGATCTCGCCGCGACGCTGGGCCTTCCGGCGAAGGGCCGGGTGGAGGCGGTCGAGGAGTGCATCGATATCATTCGCGCCCTGGCCTCGGGTGGCGAGGTCAACTATTCCGGGGCTCACTATCGGGTGAAAGGGCTCTTTTCCCCGTGGAGTCGCGTGCCCATGGATGGGCTCTATCTCGGCGCTAACCGGCCGCGGATGCTCCGGCTCGCCGCGCAGAAGGCCGACGGGGTCATGGTGACCGACATGCCGACGGGCTACCTGGGCTCGTTGATCGCCCGGGTCCGCGCCGAGCTTGCCGAGGCCGGGCGCGATCCGCGGGCGTTCGCGCTCAGCAACTGGTTCGTCTGGAACGTCCAGGAGACTCGGGAGGAGGCCCTGCGCCTGGCGCGCCGTCAGCTCGGCTTTCGGCTCTACTACATTCGCGACGTGGCCTCCTCGATCGGCCTCGGCGAGACGGAAGCCGCAGAGCTGGCGCGCCGACAGCCCGAGATGCTTCGTGCCCTGTTCCAGGGGACGGAGCCCTGGGCGCCGCCCCCTCATGTCACCGATCTCCTGATCGAGCATCTCACGCTGACGAGCGACCGCCGAGGCTTGGAACGCTGCGTGGAGCGGCTCGTGGAGTTCGCACGGCTGGGGCTCAGCGAGATCGCGCTGGCTCCGCACGGAGATCCCGCCTCCGCCATCAAGCTGATCGGGACCGCCGTGATCCCCACGGTCGACCGCTAGGGCGCCCCCCGCGGTGCGTGACTGCCGGCCGGGGCATGTCGTATGCTGTCCTCGCCACGGGGAGGGCGCATGATCAAGCTCGACCACCTCACGATCGCGGTGAGCGACTGCGAGAAGTCGCGCGACTGGTACATGGAGACGCTCGGACTGAAGCTCGAGTTCGAGATCCCGGAGCGTCGCACCTCAGCGGTGCAAGACGAGTTCGGCTTCACGCTGTTCCTCGCCGAGACGCCCGGAGGGCCGGGGCGGCCGAGCTGTGTTCTGACGTTCCAGGTCAGTAACGTCGAGATCAAGCACAGGGAGCTCGTCGCGGCCGGGGTGAAGTTTGGCCATCCGCCCCAGAAGACCTTCTGGGGGTACGGCGCCGAGTTGAAAGACCCGGACGGCTATCACATCTGGTTGTGGGACGAGAAGACGATGCGGGAGAAGGGCCAGGTATGAGCGCCGAGCTCGTCTCGACACGCTGGGACGCCGAGTATCGCGAGGGGCGTTACGCGACCGAGCCGCCGCTGGCGTTCGCGGACGAGATCGTCGCCACGCTGCGGGCCCACCCGGACGCGCGCGCGGGCACCGGCCTCTACGTCGGCTGCGGCAACGGCCGCAACTACCTACCCCTCGCCGACGCCGGGCTGAATCTCCAGGGGCTCGACGTGTCGCGGGAAGCGATCGACCAGCTCGCCGTTCGCCGACCCGCGCTGGCGCCACGACTCGCGTGCGGGGACTTTCTCGACCTCGCGGTCGATGCGGCGTTCGACTACCTCGTCGCCATTCAGGTTTTTCAGCATGGCGGCGCGGCCGACGCGGCGGCGTACTTCGCCAAGGCGGCGGCGGCTCTGAAATCCGGTGGCCTGCTCTTCGTGAGAGTCAACTCGGCGTCGACCGAGATCTACTTCCGTCACACCGTGATCGAGCAGAACCGATTCGGGGGACGCACGATCCGGTACGACGAAGGGCCGAAGGAAGGGCTCCGCGTTCACTTCTACGCCCGCGAGGAGCTGCTCGATCTCACCCAGCCACAGTTCCGTCTCCTGGCCGGGCCGCGCGCGGACGTCACGCACCGCGCCCCGCCGAAGACCGGCAGCTGGGCCCAGTGGGAAGCGGTCTGGCAGAAGAAGTAGGCCGCCCGGTCGGCCGTACTTCGTCGCGTTTCCATCGTCAGAGTCCTCCAGGATCACCCGCGCGCTGACGGCAGCTCGGGTAAGATGGACCAAGGGGGAGCGAGCCTATGTGGGGATCGAGGGCGAAGCTGGCGATGCCGTCGCGAGAGAAGGCGCTTGCAGGCCGAGCCGAGCGCATGCCGGTACCGGACGCGCACTACGTGAATCGTCATCCGCTCACGCCGCCGTTTCCGGCCGGGCTCGAGATGGCGATGTTCGGCCTCGGCTGCTTCTGGGGCGCCGAGCGCAAGTTCTGGGAGGCGCCCGGTGTGTTCACCACGGCGGTCGGCTACGCCGCCGGCTTCACGCCGAACCCCACCTACGAGGAAGTGTGCACCGGTCTCACCGGTCACAATGAAGTCGTGGCCGTCGTCTTCGACCCCAAGCGCGTCGGCTACGACGGGCTGCTGAAGGTCTTCTGGGAGAGCCACGACCCGACTCAAGGAATGCGTCAGGGCAACGACGTCGGCACACAGTATCGGTCCGGGATCTACGTCTACTCGCCGGAGCAGCGCCGGCAGGCCGAAGCGTCCGGCGAGGCCTATCAGCGCGTCCTCTCGAAGGCGGGCTTCGGCGCCATCACGACCGAGATTCTCGACGCGCCCGAGTTCTATTACGCCGAGGATTACCACCAGCAGTACCTCGCCAAGAACCCCGGCGGCTACTGCGGACTCGGCGGCACCGGCGTCGCGTGCCCGACGGGCCTCCTCGAGTCCACGAGCAGCAGCCGCTGAGCCCAGGCGCTTCCGAGCGCCCCCGGGCGCGTCCGCGCGCCCCCCGGGCGCGTCCTAGCGCCCCTTCAGCACCTGCCAGACGCGCTCGGGACGGAGCGGCATGTCGAGGTGGCGCACGCCGAACGGACGGAGCGCATCCACCACCGCGTTGACAATCGCCGGCGTGGCGCCGATCGTGGCCGCTTCGCCGATGCCCTTGGCCCCCATCGGGTTTCGTGGCGAGGGCGTCACGGTCTGATCGGTCACGAACGACGGCAGATCGTCGGCGTGCGGCACCGCGTAGTCCATGAGCGTGCCCGTCAAGAGCTGGCCGTCCGCTCCGTAGACCAGCTCCTCGAGGAGCGCCTGCGCGATGCCCTGAGCGAGGCCGCCATGCACCTGCCCGGCTACGAGCGTCGGGCTGATACGCACGCCGCAGTCGTCGACCGAGATGAAGCTGCGCACGGTGACCCGTCCCGTCTCGCGATCGGCCTCCACGACCGCGATGTGGGCGCCGAAGGGATAGACGAGCGCCGGCGGGCGAAAGAACTCGGTCGCCTCCAGCCCGGACTCGATGCCGTCGGGAAGCCCCTCGCCGTAGGCGCGCGCCGCGATCGCCTCGAGCATGAGGGCCTTGTCGGGCACGCCCTTCACCTGATACCGGCCGTCGGTGAAGACGACGTCGTCGGCCGCCGCCTCGAGCATGTGGGCGGCGAGCCGCCGTGCCTTGGCCTGCACCTTGAGCGCTGCGCCCAGGATCGCCGATCCGCCGACGACGAGGCTGCGGCTGCCGCCGGTGCCGTTTCCCATCGGCGTGTTCAGCGTGTCGCCGTGCCGTACCACGATCTTGTCGAACGGCACGCCGAGGTGATCGGCGAGGACCTGCGAGAACGCCGTCTCGTGCCCCTGGCCGTGGGCGGAGGTGCCCGTGTACGCCGTCACGGTGCCGCCGGGCTCCACGCGCACGACCGCGCTCTCGAAGGGACCGAACCCGCACATCTCGACGTAGCAGGACATGCCGATGCCGAGCAGCTTCCGGTCGTTGCGCCGCAGCCGCTCCTGCTGCTCCGCGCGGAGCTTCGGGTACCCGGCCAGCTCGAGCGCCTTCGTGAGCGCGCGGTCGTACTCACCGCTGTCGTAGTTCTGCCCGGTCGGCGCCGCGTACGGGAACGCGCTGGGCGGGATGAAGTTCTTCCGCCGCACCTCCTCCGGCGTCCGGGAGAGCTCCGCCGCGATCACGTCGATGAGGCGCTCGAGGTAATAGGCGGCCTCCGGCCGTCCGGCGCCCCGATACGCGGCGACGCTCGTCGAGTTGGTGAAGACGCACGTGGACTGGAGATCGATATTCGCGACCTTGTAGACGCCGACGCCCATCGACAGCGTGAGGTCGGGAATGAACGTGAAGACGGGGTAGGCGCCGATGTCCGCCGTCACCCGCATCCGGAGGGCCGTGATGGTGCCGTCGTCCTCGACGGCGGCCTCGAGGTCGGTGACCTGGGCGCGTCCGTGCGTGGTCGCCATCATGTGCTCGATCCGGGTCTCGGTCCAGCGCAGCGGCATCCGGTAGAGCCGCGCGAGCGCGGCGACGACCGCATCCTCGGGATAGCAGCCGAACTTCACGCCGAACCCTCCGCCCACCTCCGGGGCGATCACGCGGATCAAGTTCTGCGGCATGCTCAAGGCCGTCGCCAGATCGTTGCGGAGGCCGTGCGGCGCCTGATTCGTCGCCCACACGATGAGTCCGCCGCTGGTCGGGTCGGGCGCGGCCAGCGTCGCCCGTCCCTCGAGCGGCACGCCGCAGAGCCGCTGGCTCACCATGCGCTGCTTCACGACACGCTTGGCCTTGGCGAAGACGCCGTCGGGGTCACCGGCCCTGATCGTGTTCTGGTGCTCGATGTTGTTGGGCGCGTCGTCGTGGAGCTGCGGCGCGCCCTTGTCCATCGCCGCGAACGGATCGGTCACGGCCGGCAGCGGCTCCCAGTCGACGACGACGTCGTCGGCGGCGTCGACCGCGATCCCCTCCGATCGCGCGATGACGGCGGCGACGGCCTCGCCCACGTGACGCACGCGGTCGACGGACAAGGGATAGTGCTTGCGCCCGAGGTTGGCCGACGCGTCCCCGCCGCCGCCTTCGCCTCCGCTGACCAGCGGCACTGGCGCACAGAGCTTGCGGATGTCGCTGCCGGTGACCACCTTGAAGACGCCGGGCCGTCCGAGGGCCGCGGAGGCGTCGATCCGCTTGACGCGCGCGTGAGCGTGTGGGCTGCGCACGAACGCGACGTAGTGCATGCCGGGCAACGCGAGGTCGCCCACGTAGCTCGAGGTCCCCGTGATCAGCCGGGGATCTTCCTTGCGCTTGACTGCCGCTCCCATCAGTCGTGGAGTCGCCATGGTCAGTTAGAATACTCCATGCGCTACCGCCGTCCAGGGCTCCTCGCCGTGCCGCTCGTCGGCCTCGTCTTCGCGGCCTGTGTCGCCGGGCTCTCCGGCGGAGCCGAGCCGCCGAACGGCAGTCGCGCGCCGATCGATCACATCGTCGTGCTCTTCCTCGAGAACCGCTCGTTCGACCACTTGTTCGCGTGGCCGGCAGGCCGACCAGCGTGGAGTGAGCTACGCGACCTTGCCCCAACCGCTCGGGCGCGAGCGCACGGCCGATCCGCGCTTCCCCGCCGACGTGCCCAATGCGCCGTTTCTGCTGCAGAAGTACGTCGGGCCGTTCGACGAGACCAACAATCCTGTCCACCGCTTCTATCACATGCAGCGTCAGTACGGCGCCGGTGCCGACGGTGTTGCGATGGGCAAGTGGGTGGCCGAGGGGACGAGCGGCGGGATCACCATGGGGTACTACGACCGCGCGGCGAGCGCCGTGCAATGGCGCCTGGCCGACGAGTTCGTGCTCCTCGATCGCTGGTTCCAGGGGATCCACGGCGGCTCCTTCGCGAACCACTTCTATCTGATCTCGGCGGGCGTCGCCCGGTATCCGGACGCGCCCGCCGCCGAGCGCGCGGCCGGCGTGGGTCCCGACGGTCGGGCCGACAAGGACGGCGAGGTGGATCCCGAAGGTTGGGTCGTCAACAATCTCGATCCGCCCTATCCGCCGCGGCGCACCGAGCACATCCTGCGCGCGCCGCAGACCACGCCGACGATCGCCGACCGGCTGGACGCGGCGGGCATCACGTGGGCCTGGTACGCCACCGGCTGGGGCGGGGGCGCCGACGCCGTCAAGCAGGGCCTGATGCCCCACCACAACCCGTTCCAGTACGTGATGCGCGTCATGGAGACGCCGGAGGGCCGTACGCACATCCGGGACGCGTCCGAGTTCAGCCGGGCGCTCCGGGACGGCGGCCTGCCGTCCGTCGCGTTCGTGAAGCCGCACTGGAAGGACAACGCCCACGCGGTGTCTTCGACCGTGGGCGCGGGCGACCGCTGGGTCGGCGCGATGGTGCGAGAGGTGATGGCGAGCCGCTACTGGCCGCGCGTCGCCGTGGTTATCACCTACGACGAGGGCGGCGGGTGGTTCGATCACGTGCGCCCACCCGCGGTGGATCGCTTCGGGCTCGGCACGCGCGTGCCGGCGCTCGCGTCCTGAAGCTCATCGAGTGGCGCTTTGGGCTGGAGCCCCTAACTGATCGCGATCGACGGGCGGCGGCGCCGCTCGAAGCGTTCGACTTCACCCAGGCGCCGCGCGCGCCCGTCGCGCTGCCGTGAAGAATCGTCCACGGAGACCCTGACCGTGCCCGACCTCCTGGACGCGATCGAGATCGAGACCGGAGCCGCGCCGACCGTCAGCATCATCTGGATGCACGGCCTTGGCGCCGACGGCCACGACTTCGTGGACATCGTGCCCGCGCTGCGCCTGCCCGCGCGCCCGGGCGTGCGGTTCGTGTTTCCCCATGCGCCGATGCGGCCGGTGACGATCAACGGCGGTTACGTGATGCGCGCCTGGTACGACATCCGAGAAGTCCGCGGCGAGCGGCGCGAGGACGCCGACGGCGTCCGCGCCTCCCAGAAGGCGATCGAGGCGTTGATCCAGCGCGAGACGGAACGCGGTGTCCCCGCCGCGGCGATCGTGCTGGCCGGGTTCTCGCAAGGCGGCGCCATGGCGCTCCACACCAGCCTGCGCCACGCCGAGCGCCTGGCCGGCGTCATGGCGCTCTCGTGCTCGCTGCCGCTCGCCGACACGCTGGCGGCCGAAGCGGCTCCCGCGAATCGCGACGTGCCCATCTTCATGGCTCACGGCACGCAGGACCCGATGATCCCGCTCGCGCGAGCTCTCCGGGCGCGCGAGGTGCTGACGGGGCTCGGCTATCGCGTCGAGTGGCACGAGTACCCGATGCCGCACTCCGTGTGCCCGCAGGAGATCGCCGACATCGCCGCCTGGCTCGGCCGGGTGCTCGGCGTCGCGTCCGTGACGCGCTGACCACCCGCTAGGCGGTCGCGACCTTCCTGAGATCTTCGACCAGCATTTCGTAGAGCCGCGCCTGCTGCGCCTCGTCCTCACCGCGCAGCACGGCCGAGGGATGGTAGGTCGCGATCGTCCTGGGGGCCCAGCGCGTCGCCACGAAGCGGCCGCGGTCTTTTGTGATGCGAAAGGCGTCGCCGAGGATCGCGCGCGCGGCGGTGGCGCCGAGGCAGACCAGGACCGCGGGCTTGATCGCCGCGAGCTCGGCGTCGAGCCATGGGCGGCAGGCCGCAAGCTCGTTCGCTCGAGGCGTCTGGTGGATCCGGCGCTTGCCGCGCTCCTCGAACTTGAAGTGCTTGACCGCGTTGGTGACGTAGAGCCGCTCGCGATCGAGTCCCACGTCGGCCAGCGCGCGGTCGAGCACCTCGCCGGCCGGACCCACGAACGGCGCACCCTGCCGGTCCTCCTGATCCCCCGGCTGTTCGCCCACGAGCACGATGCGCGCGTCGGCCGGGCCGCGGCTGAACACCGTCTGGGTGGCGTGGCGGTGGAGATCGCAGCCGGTGCAGCGCGCGGCGGCCGCGCGAAGCTCGTCGAGCCCGGCGCCCGCGGGGACGAACGGAGCCGCGCCGGCGCCTTGCGGCTCGCCCGTCGGCTTCAGGAGCGCGCCGAGCCGGCGCACGCCCGGGTCGCGCGCGTCCTTCAAGAGATCGTGGTTCTCGTGGACGAGCCGCCAGAGGGTCTCGTAGAGCACCTGCCAGCGCGTGGGATCACTGGCCAACGCCGCCTGGCGCGCGAGATCGAGGAACTGGCGGGGCACCCGCACGGCGCCCGGCATCGGCTCCAAACCCTCGGCGACGAGCGATGGCTGCGCGCCGCTCGCGGTCTCGCGCCAGCGCACGTCGGCCGGGGCCACGCCCTCGCGCAGGAGCGTGCGCGCCGCCGCCTGCCAGCCCTCGAACGTCGGCTCGATCTCGACCGTGCGCATGGAGGGTCCTCGGTGCCCCGATCACCTCAGCGCCGGCGGTCGCGGCCGAAGAAGCCGTCTTTGGGTCGCGCGTGGGCATGGTAGTGATCGGGGATGTTGCGCATGTGACCGTCGACCCAGAACTCGCCGAGCTGCGCCGTGGCGACGTCGCGCAGGCGATCGCGCATGTGGGCCAGGTGCTCGGGGGGCGGCGTGGTGCCGTGAAACCGCCAGACCACCATGGGCGTC
The DNA here is from genome assembly GCA_003221635.1 of Candidatus Rokuibacteriota bacterium. Classification (GTDB taxonomy): domain Bacteria; phylum Methylomirabilota; class Methylomirabilia; order Rokubacteriales; family CSP1-6; genus AR31. The sequence goes on from QHSR01000068.1 coordinate 29,652, forward strand.
TCGCAGATCTCGCACTCGGCGATCCAGCAGATCTCGTCCTCGAAGAACCAGGGCGTGAGCTTCAGGGCCCGGCAGAGATCGCAGTCTTTCACGCGGATGAGCTCGGGACCGGTCGGCGGGAGAACGCTCACGCTCCTACCCTACCTCATCCCGGCGGATCCTGGTCGGCGCCGCCAGGAGTCCGAGCCCCGCCAGCACGAGCGCGCCGGCCAGGAGCCAGAACACGGGCTCGTAGCCGCCCAGCGCCACCTGGAGCAGCGAAGCGGTGAAGGGGGCGACGGCGCGCGCGCCGTTCGCGCCGAGCGCCATCGCGCCGCTGATCGACCCGTAGTGACGGGGGCCGAAGATCTCGGCGATCGTCGTCGCGCGCGCCAGCGTGGCCATGCCGTTGGCGGCGCCGAGCATGACCACCATCGGCGCCAGCGTCGGCAGGCGGCGGACCAACGCGAGCTGAGCCAACGACACCGCCTGGAAGCAAAAGATCGCGACGGTCATGGCACGGTGGCCGAGGCGTGCGACGAGCGGCGCGAAGACGAGGCGCGCCGGGAGCTGCATGGCGCCCATCCAGCCGATCATCGCGGCCGCGAGCGTGGGTGAATAGCCGCGATCGCTCAGGTACGGGATGAGATGGACAGTGACGGTGTTGGTGGTGAAGTTGCTGGCGAGAAACGCCAGGGCCAGCACCCAGAACACACCGGTTCCGGTCGCGGCGCCGAGCGTCAGCCCGGGCACCGCGGCCCCGGCGCGCGCGGCCGCCGCGTCGCGTCCGCCGCGCGGCGGACGCCGGAGCACGAGCGCGTGGATCGGAATCGTCGGCGCCGCGAGGATCAGGGCGAGCGCGGCGAGCGTGCCGCGCCAGCCGAGCCGGCCGACAAGCCAGGCCTCGAATGGCATGAAGATGGTGCTCGCCAGCGCCGCCACGAGCGTCACCACGAGCAGCGCTTGGTCCCGGCCCTGCATGGGGAACCATCCGACGACCGCCGCGAACGCCGGCTCGTAGAGCGTCGCCGCCATGGCGAGGCCCATGAGGGCCCAGACCGCGTAGAGCGCGCCGAGGCTCTCGATCCGCGACCACACGAAGAGGAGCGTTGTCGCCAGGCACGAGCCGAGCGTCATGATGCCACGGGCGCCGTGCCGGTCGATCCAGCGTCCGACGGGCAGCGCCGCGAGCGCCGAGGTCAGGAGCCCGATCGAAAGGGCACCGGTGAGCTCGATCCGCGAGAAGCCGAGGTCGGCTTCCATCGGTCGGAGCATGACCGGGAAGCCGTAATAGAGGATGCCCCACGACACCGTCTCGGTGATCGCGAGGCCGGCCACGACGAACCAGCCGTAGTAGACGCGCGGGGAGCCGGTCAGATCGGTCTCGTCGGCGTGCCCGGCTCAGCGCCCGTCCGCCGGCGCGGGTCTCAGGATCACGCAGGTGCTGACGGCGTGCGCGACGAGCGTGTCCCCGGCGTCGAGGACGTCGCACTCGATGAGCCCGAGCGTGCGCCCGGCATTCTTGACTCGGGTGCGCGCCGCGATGCGGCCCGTGCGTACCGCCCGAAGGAAGTTGATCTTCATCTCGACGGTCGTGTAGCTTTCGCCGACGAGCGCCTCGCCCGCGGCGAACGAGGCGAGCCGCATTCCCAGCAGCGTGGCCGCCGCCGGCGGTGGACCTCGCCGCGGAGCAACGCCTCCATACCGTCCAGCATCTTCGCCATCGTCTACTCCTTCGGAGAGCTCGCGCATCGCCGGCTACGGGCGGGTCACTCTATGCGCCCGCGCGCGCTCCCGTCAACCGGTCTGCGACGATCGTGCCCGGATCGCCCGCTTCGGGCGCCCCGCCGCACGCCCGCTCGCAGAGCGCTGAGGCGCGCGCGGTCTCTCACCGCGAGCCGTAACTGGCCCGGACCTGGCGGCTGCGGTGATACGATCTGTCCGATGAATCAGCGCGGCTTTGGCTACATCGAGATCGTCATCGTGCTGGCGGTGGTGGCGGCCGCCGGTTATCTGCTCATGCAGTACTTCACCACGACGGCGAAGACGGTCGAGAGGATGCGGCAGGACCGACCGCTCGAGCGCACGCGGCTCGCCGCCGATCAGGCCACGCTGACCGCGGTGCAAGGGCTCGTGCGGACCTATCAGGCGGAGAAAGGTCAGTACCCCCCGGACAAGGCCGCCGTGGTCGGGCTCCTCGTCTCCCCGCCCAAGTTCCAGTGCCCGGGGAACGACTTCGAGTACGATCCAGCCACGGGCGCACTCAGCCTCACGATCACCGACGATTCGCGCTGCTGAGGCCGTGGTCCGGGCGGCGGCCGCTCGCGCCGGCGCTCGAGCTCACCCGGCGCCGGAGTCGACATGATGGCGGGAGGAATCAGCGCGGCGCTTGCGTTACACTCATCGGGATGACCGACGGACCGCGCGAGAAACCCGGTAACTTCATCCGGGACATCATCGTCGAGCACAACGCCAGCGGGCGCTTCGGCGGCAACGTGATCACGCGCTTTCCGCCCGAGCCGAACGGTTATCTGCACATCGGCCACGCCCAGGCGATCTCGATCGACTTCGGCATGGCCCAGGAGTTCGGCGGCCGCTGCCACCTGCGCTTCGACGATACCAACCCCATCAAGGAGAGCCAGGAGTACGTCGACTCGATCATCGACACCGTGCGCTGGCTGGGCTACGACTGGGGCAAGTACCTTCACTACGCGAGCGACTACTTCGAGCAGCTCTACGAGTGGGCCGTGCAGTTGATCGAGGCGGGCAAGGCCTACGTGGACGATCTCACCCCGGAGCAGATGTCCGAGTACCGTGGCACCTTGACGGAGCCCGGCCGCGAGAGCCCGTACCGCAATCGCTCCGTCGCGGAGAACCTGGACCTGTTCCGCCGCATGCGCGCGGGCGAGTTCGAGGAAGGCACGAAGACCTTGCGCGCGAAGATCGACATGGCGTCGGGCAACATCAACCTGCGCGATCCGGTCATGTACCGGATCCGGAAGGCCACGCACCATCGTACGGGCGACGCCTGGTGCATCTATCCCCTGTACGACTGGGCTCACGGCCAGTCCGATTCGATCGAGGGCGTCACACACTCGATCTGCACGCTTGAGTACGAGGATCACCGGCCGCTGTACGACTGGTACCTCGACCAGCTCGGCGTGCATCACCCGCAGCAGATCGAGTTCGCGCGCCTGAACCTCTCGCACACCATCATGTCCAAGCGAAAGCTCCTGGAGCTCGTCCAGCAGCAGCTCGTCACCGGCTGGGACGACCCGCGCATGCCCACGCTCGCGGGCCTGCGCCGTCGCGGCTACACGCCGGAAGCCATCCGCGACTTCGCCGAGCGCGTCGGCACCGCGAAGGCCGCGAAGGTCGTGGACATCGCGTTCCTCGAGCACTGCCTGCGCGAGGATCTCAATCGACGCGCCGAGCGACGGATGGCGGTGCTCCGGCCGCTCAAGCTCGTGCTCGAGAACTACCCGGAGGGACAGGTCGAGGAGATGGAGGCTGTCAACAACCCGGAGGACCCGGCGGCCGGCAGCCGCAAGGTGCCCTTCTCTCGCGTCCTTTATATAGAGCAGGACGACTTCCGCGACCCGGCCCCCCCGAAGTACTTCCGGCTCTCGCCCGGCGCCGAGGTGCGCCTGCGCTACGCCTACATCGTCAAATGCACGGGCGTCGAGCGCGACGCCTCGGGGCAGGTGGTGATGGTGCGCTGCACCTACGACCCCACCTCGCGCGGCGGTGACGCCCGCGGGCGCAAGGTGAAGGGGACCATCCACTGGGTGTCGGCGTCGCATTCGGTCCCGGCCGAGGTGCGGCTCTACGATCATCTTTTCGCCGTGCCCAAGCCGGAGGACGCGGACGACTGGCGGAGCGTGCTCAACCCGCATTCGCTCGAAATCGTGCGCGACGCCCGCCTCGAGCCGGCGCTGGCGGGCGCCGACCGGGGCTCGCGTTTCCAGTTCGAGCGCCAGGGCTACTTCTGCGTGGACGTGCGGGATTCGGCACCGGCGCGGCTGGTGTTCAATCGCACGGTCGGGCTGCGCGACACGTGGGCGAAGATCGAGAAGGGAGCTGGATAGCAGATGGTTGATGCCTCCTCACGCTTCGAGGTAAAACAAGGGCGCCACTGGACGGGTTCATGAAAAAGCGAGTCGTCATCACCGGCCTCGGCGTGGTCTCGCCGATCGGGGTCGGCGTCGGTGAGTTCTGGAAGGCCGCGCTGGCGGGAAGCTCCGGGATCAGCGCGGTCGCCCCATTCGACACATTGCCGATGGACGCCTTCCGTTCCCGAGTGGTGGGCCGGGTTCGAGACTTCAATCCCGCGGCACACTTAGACTCAGGACAGGCCGATCGGCTGGACCGCTACGCTCAGTTCGGGCTGGTGGCGGCCAAGGAGGCGATTACCGACGCGGGGCTGCGGATGGACCAGGAAGCTCCCTACCGCGTCGGGGTGATCGTCGGGGCGGGCATGGGCGCGATGACCATGGGTGAGCGCGAGCTCACCAGGCTCTATCTGGACCTGAAGCCGAACCGGGTGCCCCCCAGTTTCATTCCCGCCATCACGATGAACTCCGTCTCGGGGCTGATCGCCCTCGCGCACGGCGCGAAGGGTCCGAACTATACGATCTCCACCGCCTGCTCATCGAGCGCCCACGCGATCGGCCAGGCCCTGGTCTCCATCCGGACCGCGCAAGCCGACGTGGTGATCGTCGTGGGGGCCGACGCGAGCATCACCCCGCTGGTCCTCGCGGGCTTCGGCTCACTCCGCGCGCTATCGACACGCTATAACGACGACCCGGGACGGGCGTCCCGGCCGTTCGATCGGGGACGCGATGGATTCGTGCTGGGCGAGGGCGCCGGCGCCTTGATCCTGGAGTCGCTCGCCCACGCCCGGAAGCGTCGCGCGCGGATCTATGTCGAGGTCGCCGGATACGCCGCCACGAGCGAAGCCTACAACATGGTGATTCCGCGCGAGGACGGGGCGGAGATGGCCGCCACGATGTCCATGGCGCTTCGGGACGCGCGGACCACGCCCGCCCAGGTGGACTACGTGAACGCCCATGCGACCTCCACGATCCGCGGGGACGAGGTCGAAATCCGAGGGATCCGACGCCTCTTGAAGGCGCGGGCGAGCAAGGTGCTGATCAGCGCCACGAAGTCCATCATTGGCCACACCCTGGGTGCCGCGGGTAGCATCGGGGCGGTCGCGACGGCGATGGCCATTCAGAGCGGCCTGGTCCACCCCACGATCAACTACGAGGATCCCGATCCCGAGTGCCAGCTTCCGGGCATCGCCGGCAAGCCCCAGGAGCGCCGCATCAAGGTTGCCCTAGTCAACGCGTTCGGGTTCGGCAGCAACAACTCCTCGCTCGTGCTGAAGCGGTACGACTAACCGAGAAAGGGCAGCCACCGTATGACGGCCAACAACGCGATTGCGGAGCGACTTCGCGCCACGCTGGCGAAGGAGCTGAAGCAGGACGTCAAGTCGATCACCCCCGAGCACACGCTGCGAGGCGACCTGGGGTTGAACTCTCTGGATGCGATCGAGCTGATGTTCAGGATCGAGGAGGAATTCGATCTATCCATTCCCGACGACGACATACAAGGGCTGGTCAAGGTCGGGGACGTGATCGACTACCTGGAACGGCGATTGACCCCTGCGGCCGCGACGGCGCACGCGATCCCGGCGGCCACGGCGCCGCGCCCGAGCCCGGCGGCCACAACGACGCGCCCGCCGTCGGCGGCGAAGGCTCCCGCCAAGAAGGCCAAAGCAAAAGCATCGCGCCGTCATGCCTGAGGGTTCTCGCCTTGTGCGACTGGGCGAGATACAACAGGTCATCGGAGGCGACCTCGTCGGATCGGGCGAGGAGATCGTTTCGGGGGTGTCGAGCCTGGAGGAGGCCGGTCCGCGGGAGCTGGCGTTTGTCACGGCCGACCGCTACATTCCCGCGGCCCTCAAGTCCAAGGCCGGGGCCTTCGTCACCCACCGTCCTCTCCGGGAGCTGAAGCGGCCCCACGTCGTCGTGCCGCACCCCGCCCACGCCATCGTGACCGTGATCCATCGGTTTTTCACGGCCCCGTTCAAGCCCCGCGGGATCGCCGAGCAGGTCGTTCGCGGTGCCGACGTCCGGATCGGTCCGGACCCATCTATCTGGCCCTTCGTCACCCTCGGCGACCGGGTCACCCTGGGTGCGAGGGTGACGCTCTACCCCGGTGTGTTCATCGGCGATGATGTCACGGTCGGCGATGACACCGTGCTCTCCCCCAACGTGACGGTCCTCGACCGCTGCCAGGTCGGGAGCCGCGTACGCGTTCACAGCGGGAGCGTGATCGGGAGCGACGGGTTCGGCTATGTCCAGCACGACGGGCGCCATCACCGGGTGCCGCAGCTGGGCATCGTGGTCATCGAGGACGACGTGGAGCTGGGCGCCAACGTGACCGTCGATCGCGCCACGTTCGGCCGGACCGTCGTCAAGCGCGGCGCGAAGGTCGACAACCTCGTGCAGATCGCCCATAACGTCACGGTTGGAGAGGACAGCATCCTCGTGGCGCAGTCCGGGATCGCCGGTAGCTCGTCCCTGGGGCACCACGTGGTGATGGGAGGACAGGCGGGCATCGGCGATCACCTGACGATCGGCGATATGACCATGATCGCGGCGCGGTCCGGGGTGAGCCGCCACACCGAGGCCGGCCAGATCGTCTCCGGCAATCCGGCGATTCCGCATACGGTTGCGCTGAGGGCTTACAGCGTCATCCCCCACCTCCCCGAGCTTCGCCAGCAGGTTCGCGACCTCGAGCGGCGCGTCCGCGCCCTCGAGTCGGCGCCGCAGGCGCCGCGGCACAAGGGCAAAGGCAGGAATCGCGCGGGCTGACGTGCCGGGACCGCTACGCCACCTCCAGCGGGCGCGCCACCATGATGCCGGTATGCGTGGACACGCCCGCGAGGTACGTCGCCAGATCCTCGTCGAGCGTGACCGCTTTCCGGGTCGTCGACGCGTGTAGCAGCCTCAGAGCTCCGTTCGCGTCCCGGTAGCACAGCCCCGCGTGCGCGCAATCCAGGCCGTCGATCGTCGTGGTGATGCCGACGATATCCCCCGTCATCAGGAGCGGTCGAGCCGCCCCGACCTTCTCCTTCGGCAGATAGTGCATCTCGCGCGCATTGATGTCGGCCTCCGCGCGCCTGATCTTCTGAACCAGGTCCGGATTGGCCTTGAGCTGGCGATACGCGTTGGGATGCGCGCTCATGAAGCTGACGCGCCTGGTGACGCGCGCCGCGCCCGGAAGGTCGCGGGTGATCAGGCGGACCACGCGCTTGTCTTCGTTGTCGACGAACCAGTCGCTCATGTAGTGGAGCCGCGACGCGTAGTCGGTCAGCTGGCCGCGCCGGTATCGGGTCACGGTGACTTCGGCCAGCAGCGCCTCCGGCGTGCGCCCGCCCCGTCTGAGCATTCGCGCGAAGGCGAGCGCGCTCTCGAAAAACGTGACGCAGTCGAGCCCGCGGAAGTTGACCGAGCACACCTCGCGATCCTCGTAGAGCTCGAGCGTGCCGTCGACGTAGGGCGTGTCGCGGAGTGCCATGCCGACGGCGCCGATCCGCTCGCCGATCGGCCGGTCGGCCCACGCGTGCTCGCGCGCTTGCGTCACGAGCCGCGCGAACGTCTCCTGGCCCGTGACGACGCTCGAGTCGCCCTCACGCCCGGATCCGCCCTCCGGACGCGCGATCGCGAGCACCCCGGCGCCGAGGAGCGCCCTCGACGCGAGCGTGAGGAGCGCTCGCCGGCCCGGCGTCGCGTCATTCATGGCATCTGTAGCATCGCACGGTCAGGCCCGCGCGGCCGCGCGCCGAGCCACTTCCTCGGCAAGGGCTCGATGTTCGGCGCAGCCGATCACCGCCACGTCGGGACGGGGTCCGGCGGTGTCGATGAGTCGGCGGACCGCCTGGCGGCGCCGAACCGCCGGAGCGAGGTCGAGGGCGCCCCGGTCGATGTCCTGACCGATCGCCGCCAGCGTGTCGCTTCGAGCGTCGGCCCGCCGGCAGACGAGCGCGAGATCGCCGCCGGCGCTCAGGAACCGTCGCGCCGCGCCGGCGACACCCCAGGTGCCGGCGACGGCGGCCATCTCGAGGTCGTCGCTCAGGACGAGGCCGGAGAAGCCGAGGCGCCGCCGGAGCAGGCGGCCGATGACCTCGGGCGAGAGCGACGCGGGGAGCTCGGGGTCGAGCGCAGGGTATCGCACATGGGCGACCAGCACGGCCGGGCAGCCGGCTCCGAGCGCCGCCCGGAACGGGACGAGGTCCCCGCGCGTCAGGTCGTCCATGGTGGCGCCGATCTCCGGCAGCTCCTGATGCGAGTCGACCGACGCGCGTCCGTGGCCGGGGAAGTGCTTGGCGACGGGCAGGAGCCCCTCGCCGAGCATCGCCTCGACGGACGCGACGCCGCACCCGGAGACGACGTCCGGAGCCGTCGCGAATGCGCGGTCGCCGATCACCGTGCTCGCCGGATTGACCAGGCAGTCGAGCACCGGCGCGAGCCCGGAGTCGAACCCGGCGGCACGCAGCTCGCGGGCCATGGCTCGTGCTACCGCCGCCGCCAGGCGCAGGTCGCCGGCGCGTCCAACCGTTGCCGGAGGCGGAAAGCGGGTGAACGGAGGGGGCAGGCGGTGAACCCGTCCACCCTCGTGATCGACCATGACGAGCACGTCGGGGCCGAGTCGTCGCGCCGCCGCCGTGAGCGCCAGCACGGTCTCGAGGCTCGGGCAGTTGCGCGCGAACAGGATGACGCCCCCGAGCCCGGACTGCTCGGCCAGCGCGACGAGGTCGTCGGGAATCGCCGTCCCCTCGAAGCCGGCGGCCAGCGCGTGGCCGGGCCCGATCTTCATACTGCGATCCTACGGCACGGGTCTTCCTATAGAAAACTCGCGGCGAAGGGGCTATTCTCACGGCTCGTCAGCTCGAGGGGAGAGCGTACGTGCCCAGGGTGAACATCTCCGTCCCCGACATCCCGAGGCCGCTGGCCAACTACACTGCGGCGGCCCGCGCCGGCAGTCTCGTCTTTGCGGCCGGACAGCTCGCGAGCGACTTCAAAGGAGGCGTCGCCGCCGAGGCGCGTCTCGATCCCGCGTTTCCGTATTACGGCTCGGCGATCAAGAAGCAGACGCGCTATGTCCTGGAAAACCTCGCGCAGACATTCAAGGCGGCGGGCACGTCGCTGAGCCACGTGGTGAAGGCGCAGGTGTTCCAGACGGATCTCGCGAACTTCAGCGGCTTCGACGAGGTCTGGAAGGAATTCTTCCCGGCACCGCCACCGCGGACGACGATCGGCACGACCGGGCTCCTCGTCCCCGGTACCCTGGTCGAGATCGACCTGATCGCCACCATGCCCACGGCCGCCGGCCGCGCGGTCCAGTCGGACACCCCGCGGCCTCTGGCGAATTACTCGGAGGCGGTCGTGGTGGGCGATCTCGTCTTCGCCGCCGGTCAGCTCGCCAGCGACTTCAAGACGGGCGTGCCACGCGAGGCGCGCGTGGATCTGGCGTTCCCCTACTACGGCTCGGACATCAAGCGTCAGACGCGGTACGTGCTCGAGAACCTCGCGCGGACGTTCAAGGCCGCCGGCACGTCGCTGGACCGCGTGGTGAAGGCGCAGGTCTTCCACACCGATCTGAGCAACTTCTTCGCCTTCGACGAGGTCTGGCGAGAGTTCTTCCCCACGCCGCCCCCGCGCACGACGGTCGGCACGACCGGCCTGCTCGTGAAGGACACGCTGGTGGAGATCGACCTGATCGCGGCGCTGCCCTCGGCCCGAGTAGAGCAGATCGCGGTGCCCGACATTCCGAAGCCGCTGGCGCACTACACGCCCGCGACGCGGGTAGGGGAGCTCGTGTTCGCCGCCGGGCAGATCGCCAGCGACTACGCGACCGGCGTGCCCCGAGGGGTCCGCGTCGACCCGGCGTTCCCCTACTACGGCTCGGACATCAAGCGCCAGACGCGCTACGTGCTCGAGAATCTGGCGAAGACTCTCACCGCGGCCGGCACCTCGCTGGACCACGTGGTCAAGGCGCAGGTATTCCACACGGATCTCGCGAACTTCGCCGGCTTCGACGAGGTGTGGAAGGAGTTTTTCGCCGCGCCGCCGCCGCGGACCACCGTGGGCACGACCGGTCTCCTGGTGCCGGGCACCCTGGTCGAGATCGACCTGATCGCGGCCATGCCCTGAGCGGGCGGGCGGCACGCTCGCGGCCCGAGCCCGTCAGCGCCCTTTGAACGCCGCCGGACGCTTCTCGACGAACGCGCGGATGCCCTCGCGCGCGTCCTCCGTCTCGGAGGCGATGTTCTGGGCGAACGTCTCGAACTCGAGCGCGGCGCGGAGATCGACGTCCTGGCTGTGATAAAGCGCGCGCTTCGCGAGCCTGATGGCGATCGGTGGGCCGGCGGAGATCTTCCGCGCCAGCTCGTAGGTGGCCGGCAGCAGCTCCTCGGGCGGATAGACGGCGCTCACCAGCCCGAGCCGGAGCGCCTCGCCGGCGTCGATGATGTCGCCGGTGAAGATGAGCTCGCATGCCTTGGCCATGCCGACGAGCCGCGGCAGGAAATACGTCCCGCCCCAGTCCGGATGGAGACCCCGCTTGACGAACGCCTGGGTGAACTTCGCGGCCGTCGAGGCCAGCCGGATATCGCAGCCGAGCGCCAGGTTCATGCCGGCGCCGGCCGCGGCTCCGTTCACCGCGGCGATGACCGGCTGGGGCGCGTCGCGCATCGCGAGCAGGACGCGGTCACGCAGGGGCGCTACCTTGTCGATCAGCGGACGCTCGGCCCGGCCCTCCTTGAGCTCGTTCATGGCCTTCACGTCGCCGCCGGAACAGAACCCCTTGCCGGCCCCGGTCACCACGATCGCGCGGACGGCGGCGTCCTGGCTGGCCCGGAGCACGGCGGCGTAGAAATCGTCGCGCAGCGTGTCGCCGAGCGCGTTGAGACGCTCGGGGCGGTTCAACGTCAGCGTCGCGATGGCGTCCTTCACCTCGTAGAGCAGGCACTTGTAGTCGGTCATGGATCTCTCCTATATAGGGCCTTGAATATACCCTGGAGGGCCCATGGACTTCTTCGACGTTGTGACCACGCAGCGGGCGATTCGGCGCCTCAAGCCCGATCCGATCCCTGGCGCCTTGCTCCGGCAGATCCTGGACGCCGCCATCTGCGCGCCGAGCGGCGGCAATCGGCAGGGCTGGAGCTTCCTGGTCATCCGCGACGCGGCCAGACGGAAGCGGCTCGGCGAGCTGTACCGCGAGGCATGGGGCGAGCTGATGAAGGTCCCGTACTACGCGGGCGCGGCGAAGGAGCCGCCGGACAGCCCGGCGGCGAAGATGCTGGCATCGGCGCGGCATCTCGCCGAGCACCTCGGCGAGGCGCCCGTGCTCGTCATGGCGTGCATCGCGCTCGAGCCCGGCGTCACCCCGACGTTGACGACCGGCGCATCCATCTATCCGGCCGTCCAGAACATCATGCTGGCCGCCCGCGCGCTCGGCATCGGGAGCTGCCTCACGACCATTCACCGGTTCCGCGACGCGCAGG
>QHSR01000069.1:0-17114 GCA_003221635.1 Candidatus Rokuibacteriota bacterium
ACGACGTCGCCGCGCACGACCGCCTGGCAGCCGAGACGCGAGTGGATCGTGAGGCCTTCGGCGGTATCGAGCCGATCCTCCTCGTCCTCGGCCATCTCGGACAGGTTTTCTTCGCCGTCCTTCACGATGACGTGGCAGGTCGTGCACGCGCAGGAGCCGCCGCAGTTGTGCTCGAGCTCGATGCCGTGTGCGAGCGCGATGTCGAGGAGCGAGCCCGGCTTGCCGTGATCGGCGAGCGGGTACTTCTCGTCGTCGACCTCGACCGTCTTGTTCAGCGGCAGGAAAGTCACCTTGTACGTCCCCATCACCGCTCTCCGAGAATTTCCGTCGCGCGCCGGGAGCCGAGCGCGCCCTTGAGCGCGGCGTCCATGAGCACCTCGGCGAGGTGTTCGGTGGCGCGGTTGACGGCCGTCGTCGCCTCGTGAATCCGGTCGCGGTCGTCACCCGAGCGCGCGGCGCGCAGCGCGGCCACCGCCGTCTCGATCGCCGCGCGCTCGGCGACGTCGACGAGGTGGGCGCCCTGCTTGAGCGCGCGCCCGGCGTGGACGAGCACGGTATCCGCCTCGTTGCGCGCCTCGATCAGCATGCGCGTCTCGACATCGGCCTCGGCGTAAGTGAACGAGTCCTCGATCATCCGCCCGACCTCGGCCTCGTTGAGGCCGTACGTCGGCTTGACCTCGATCGAGGCCGCCTTGTCGCTGCGTTGCTCCTTCGCCTGCACCTGGAGGATGCCGTTGGCGTCGATGAGGAACGTCACCTCGATTTTCGGCATCCCGGCCGGCATCGGGTCGATCCGAAGCTCGAAGCGGCCGAGCGAGCGGCAGTCCTTCGCCAGCTCCCGCTCGCCCTGCAGCACGTGCAGATCGACGAGCGTTTGGCCGTCGGCGGACGTCGTGAACATCTCGCGTGCGCTCGTCGGGATCGTCGTGTTGCGCGGGATCAGCACGTTGACGATGCCGCCGAGCGACTCGATCCCCAGGGACAGCGGCGTCACGTCGAGAAGGAGCATGTTCGTAATGCCGCCGGCGAGGATGTGGGCCTGCACGGCGGCCCCGAGCGCGACGACCTCGTCGGGATTGAGCTGGCTGTGCGGCGTCTTGCCGAACAGCTCCTGTACGCGCCGGCGCACGAGCGGCACGCGTGTGGAGCCGCCGACCAGGACGACCTCGTCGATGTCGGCCGCGCTCAGCCCCGCGTCGGCAAGTGCGCGGCGGCAGGGCCCGAGCGTGCGCCGCACCAAAGGTTCGACGAGCCGCTCGAGGTCGGCGCGCGTCATCTCGCGGCGGTACGTGAAGCCGGCGAACGGCAGCGTCAGCGTCGTGCGCTCCTCGCTCGACAGGCGGATCTTCGCCGCCTCGGCAGCCAGCCGGAGCTCCTGCATCGCCTCCGGATCGCGCGCGAGATCGACGCAGTCGCGGTCGAGCTCGGTGTGATGGCGCGCGGCGATGTCCTCGAGCAGCCACAGCGCAAGCACGCGGTCGAAGTCGTCGCCGCCGAGATGTGTGTCGCCGTTGGTCGCGAGCACCTCGAACACACCGTCCTTGACGCGGAGGATCGACACGTCGAATGTGCCGCCGCCCAGGTCGTAGACCGCGACGACGCCCTCTGAGAGGCGGTGCAGGCCGTAGGCGAGCGAGGCCGCGGTGGGCTCGTTCACGATACGCACGACGTCGAGTCCTGCGATGCGGCCGGCGTCCTTGGTCGCCTGTCGCTGCGCGTCGTTGAAATAGGCGGGCACGGTGACGACCGCCTTTTCGACGCTCTCGCCGAAGTGCCGCTCGGCGCGTTCCTTGAGCGCCTTCAGCACCACCGCCGAGACTTCCGGCGGTGTGACTTCGCGGCCGCCGACGGCGAGCCTGACGAGGCCCTCGCCGGCCAGGATGCGGAACGGCAGATAGCGAGCCTCGTCCTTGACGTCCTCGAAACCGCGGCCCATGAGGCGCTTGACGGAGTAAACGGTGTCGGCCGGTCGGCGGGCGAGCTGGCGCCGGGCGGGCTCGCCCACCACGATGCCGTCGGGCGTGAACGCGACGACGGACGGCAGCAGCGGTCGGCCGTCGGCGTCCGGGATGACGCGCGGCAACCCCGTCGCCTCGTCCACGTAGGCGACCAGGCTGTTCGTCGTCCCCAGGTCAATGCCGATGATGCGCGATGACATTATTGATGGGGGGCCCCGATATGGCCCCCCATACCCCCCCGCGTTCGGGGCGCCTCGGCGGAGCCGTGGCGCCCCTCTATTGCGCGGCCGAACGCCTCTGTGTCGCCGCCGAGCGTTTCGGTGAGGTCAGCGCTCACCGTGCGCAGATATGCGCGGGTGGCGAGCGCCTCCTTGAACGCGGCGAGGATCGCGGGGCGTTCGGCGGGCGCCGCGCTGTCCCAGCGGGCGCTGAGGGGCCCGGCCAGGCGCGTCTCTTCGTCCTTGAGCCGCGCACGGAGGCTCTCCCGCTGTTCCGCGAGAGTTGCCCGCGTCGTCTCGTCGAGCGCTCCCTTGGCGGCCTCGCTGCGCGCCTCGGCCAGCGCCTCCTGGATCTCGAACATCTCCTGCAGAAGCGCGGGCGGCGCCTTCGGCTTGTCGATGTCGCCTTCCTTCGTCTCGCGCCCCTCTTCCAGGCGCACCAGGTACTCCACGCGCGCGATCGGATCGCGCAGCGTGCGATACGCCGCGTTCACCAGCGCAGATGTCGCCTCGATGCGCGCCCGCTCCTCCGCGGGCGCCGCCTGATGGAAGTCCGGGTGATGCTCGCGCGCCAGGGCATAGAACCGCCGCTGCAGCTCGGCGCTATCGACCGCGAGCTTGCGCGGCAGTCCGAACACTTCGAAGTAATCCGTCTTCAGCTCGCCCCCCTAAAACACCAACGGGCCCGTCGAACGGGCCCGGGGCCTTTCAAACTCCCCCGCATTCCCCTCGGTCAGGCGCTGAACGAGGTGCCGCACCCACAGGACGACTTCGCTTGCGGGTTGACGAAGGTAAAGCCGCCCGTCAGCCCCTGCGTGACGTAGTCGAGAGTCGTGCCGTTCAGATAGATGTAGCTCTTCTTGTCGATCACGACCTTCACGCCGTCGATGTCGAATTCCTTGTCATGCGGCCCCTTCTCGGTGTCGAACTCCAGCAGGTACGACATGCCGGAGCAGCCGCCGCCCTTCACACCCATGCGCAGGAATGCCGTCTCCGGCAGGTTCTGCGCCTGCTTGAGCTCCTTCACCTGCTTCGTCGCCGCTTCTGACAGCGCCACTGCCATGCCGGGTCCCTCCCTCTATTTCGATGCGGCGCCGGTCGTCACCGATGCCTGCTTATCCTTGTAGTCGGCGAGCGCGGCCTTGATCGCGTCCTCGGCCAGCACCGAGCAATGGATCTTCACCGGCGGCAGCTTCAGCTCGTTGACGATGTCGGTGTTCTTGATCTTGGCCGCCTCGTCGATCGTCTTGCCCTTCAGCCACTCGGTGGCCAGGCTCGACGACGCGATGGCGCTGCCGCAGCCGAACGTCTTGAACTTGGCGTCCTCGATCACCCCGGTGTCGAGGTTGACCTTGATCTCCAGCTTCATCACGTCGCCGCATTCCGGCGCTCCGACGAGCCCCGTTCCCACCCCCGGCGTGTCCTTGGTGAAGGACCCGACGTTGCGCGGGTTGTTGTAATGGTCGACGACCTTCTCGCTATACGCCATGGTGCAACCCCCTTACTCGGCCTTCCAGCGAATGGACTTCAGATCCACGCCTTCTTTCGCCAGCTCGTACAGCGGCGACATGTCGCGCAGGCGCTTGACGACCTCGATCGTCCGCGCGCCGACGTGCTCGACCTCCGAGTGCGCCAGCTCGGCCGACGCGCCCAGCGCCGCAATCACGTACGAGGGCTCCAGCGTCGAGGAGGTGCACGCCGATCCCGACGAGAGCGCCGTTTCCTTGTTGAGGCCCATCAACACCGACTCGCCCTCGACGTACGCGAACGAGATGTTGAGGTTGTGCGGCAGCCGCCGGTCTGGCCGGCCGTTGAGAAACGCTTCCTCCACGCTCGACAGGATCATGTCCTGGAGCCGATCGCGCAGCTTCCCCAGCCGCTCGCCCTCGGCGGCCATCTCCGCCTTGGCGATCTCCGCGGCGCGGCCGAACCCCACGATCAGCGGCACCGGCAGGGTCCCCGAGCGCATGCCCCGCTCGTGGCCGCCGCCGTCGATCATCGGCGCGATCCGCACGCGCGGTCCCTTGCGCCGCACATAGAGGGCTCCCACGCCTTTCGGCCCGTACATGAGATGCGCCGTGCAGGACAGCAGGTCGATGCCCATGGCCTCGACGTCGACCGGGATCTTGCCGACGGCCTGGGTGGCGTCCGCGTGCAGGATGATCCCCTTCTCCTTGGCGAGGCGACCGATCGCGGCGATGTCCTGGATCGTGCCGATCTCGTTGTTCGCGAGCATGATCGAGATGAGGATCGTCTTGTCCGTGATCGCCTGCCGGAGCGTCTCGAGGTCCACCAGGCCGTCGGGCCGCACCGGAATGTAGGTCACCTCGTAGCCATGTCGCTCCAGGCGCTTGCAGACGTCCAGGCTCGCCCGCTGCTCGATAGCCGTCGTGACGATGTGGTTGCCCTTCTCGCGGTACATCTCGGCCACACCCTTGACCGCGAGATTGATCGACTCGGTTCCGCCCGACGTGAAGATCACTTCCTTCGGATCCCGGGCGCCGATGACCTTGGCGATCTGCTCGCGGGCGCGGTCGACCGCCGTCTCGGCCTCCCAGCCGAAGGAGTGGTTTCGGCTCGCCGGATGGCCGAACTTCTCGGTGAAGTAAGGAATCATCGCCTCCACGACCCGCGGATCGGCGGGCGTGGTGGACTGCGAATCCATGAAAATGGGGAACTTCAGCGCCATCTCGATCTCTCCATCTCTCGCTGGCTCTGTCTCACTTGATCGCCAGTGGTTCGGGGACGCCCTGGTTGCTCAGCTCGGCCAGGCTCATGGTATCGAGCAGCTGGCTGATCGCCGCCTGCAGCTTCTGGACGGGCCGCTTCAGGTTGCAACGAAGCTCCTGCGGGCAACCTCCGTGGTCGAGGCAACTCACGATGCTGATCGGCCCCTCGAGCGCGCGGACAACCTCCCCGACGGAGATGTCGCTCGGGTGGCGCGTTAAGGCGTACCCTCCCTTGGGTCCGTTCTGGCTGACGATCAGCCGGCGCTTTGCCAGGCGCTGCAGGATCTTCGCGAGCAGCTCGGGCGGGATGCCGAACTCTTCCGCGATCCGCTTCGCGCTGACGGCACCGGGCTCGTCGTGGACCGCGATATAGTGAATCGCCATCAGCCCATAATCGGCGCGCTTGGTAAAGCGGAGCATCGTCAGCCGACCCTCGCCTCCGGGCTAACCTCGTGCAATATCAAGCCTCCCTATTACCGACCTTTTCTATCGGCGACCTTTTCAGTCGCATTTTCACACCGGTTCCGCCTGGCGTCAACCTGAAAGGCATGTGCTGGCTGAGACATGTGGGCTCGAGTCGGGGTAGATCGTCGTACAGCAGATGCCACTGGAAACTGGAATACCTTTATTTGTCAGGAATATAGCATCTATCCCGGGGGAGGGCTACAAGGTAGGAGGGCTCTACCCCTGATCGGGCCAGGCCTGGCGTAGCTCGGCCGCCGAGACCTCCGGACGTGTCTCGTTGACGAAGATGCCGCCGACTCGATTGGCGTGCTCAGGCTCGGGCGTGATCTCGATGTGCCAGTGGTAGTCGTCGCGAATCGTCGCCCAATCCCCCTGGAGGATCCGCGACCGTAGGTTGGGCGCCGTGTGCAGCATCATCTCGTATCCGGGGTCGCCGAACCGGCGCCCGAGGATGCGGAAGTACTCGGATAGGAGCCGCGCCAGGTCCCCGGCGGTCTCGGCCCGGAGCGCCTCCTCGAACGAGCAGCCATGCTGCCGCGGCACGATCCACGTTTCCAGCGGCACCCGCGGCGCGTACGGTACCACCGCGGCGAATGCCGGGGTGAGCCGCACGACCCGCTCCTCGGCGCCGATCTCCTGGCGCAGGATGTCACAGTAGAGGCAGCGACGCTTGTACTGATAGTACTCGCGGGCCTCGCGGAGCTCGCGCCGCGTCTCGTCGAACACGATGGGGATCGCCGTGACGCGGGAGTACGGATGGTGGCTCGCCACGCCGGGCTTCTTGTGGTGGCGCGACACGAGGATGTCCCGGATCTGGCCGTCGCGCTTCAGGTCCACGAGCCGGTCGCGGTACATCCACAGCACCGCCTCGATCACGCCGGGCTCCATCGTCGCCAGCGTGTCGTCGTGTCGGGGCGACTCGACGACGAGCTCGCTCGCGCCGCGGGGGTTGATCATGTCGAACATGCCGACGCCCTCGCGGACGAGCTCCCATTCGATCCGGAAATACCCATCCGGCTCGGGCACCACTCGGACGGTCCATCCCGGGCCGTTCGGCGTCGAGCCTTCCGGACGGTACGCGGCGATCTCCGGTTCGGTGAGGTGCTCGGCGCCTGGACAGTACGCGCAGTCCGCTTGCCGCGGAGGCTTCGCCTTCGGACGGATGAGGACCCAGTGTCCTCGTGTCGGGTCTTTTCTCAGTTCGTCCACACGCTCTCCTGCGACCTCGTGTTACGTCACGATCATGATACTCGTGGCTGCAGCGCGGCCCCGCATACATTCACGGCTGACGATCCGCGCGGTGCCCGCCGAGTCGAGCTCGACGGAGGATCCGCCGCGCTCGGCGAACGACGTTTCTTCGTCTCAGGGCGCGCCGTACCGCGACGTCAGCGCGCTCGAGAACGCCGAGCGCGCGCGACGCATGCGGCTCCGGCGGTGCTGGCTAGTCCTTGACCTGGGTCTTGAGCTTTCTCAGGTGCTGGCGGGCGACATCGACCCAATCTTTCTCGGTCGCCAGCGGCGCGGCGAGCTCGATATAACGCTCCCACTGGCTGATCGCGGCTCGGGGATCGACCTTTTCGTAGACGAGCGCGAGATTGTACATGGCGCCCGTGTGCTTTCCGTCGAGCTCGATCACGCGCCGATACTCCTCGACGGCGTCCTTGTAGAGTCCCTTCTCCTCGTACACCTCGCCGAGCCCCATGCGGGCGTCGACGGAGTGCGGATCGAGGTCGATGGCTCGCTTGTAGGCGGTGACCGCTTCGTAGTAAAGGCCCTTCTCGCCGTAATAGATCTTCCCGAGGCTCATGTGCACCCGGGGGTTGACGGGGTTGTAGACGAGCGCCTTTTGATACGCGACGATGGCGCCGTCGATGTCGCTCTTGGCGGCCTTGGCGTCGCCGAGGCCGACGTAGGCATCGGCGAAGAAGGGCCGAAGCTCGATCGCCTTGCTGTAGGCCTCCACCGCCTGATCGAAGAGACGGCGCGGCTGAGACAGAAACAGGTCGCCGAGCGCCTTGTACGGCTCGGGGTAGGACGCATCGGCCTGCGTCGACGCGCGGAACTGCGCCGCGGCCTTCCACCGGTTACCGAGCGCCGAGTGCACGACGCCGAGCGTATAGTGCGCGACGACGAAGCTCGGGTCGGCCTCGATCGCCCGCGCCAACAGGTCCACCGCGGCCTCGTTGCTCTCCTGATCGCCGCGCAGCGCCGCGATCTGTCCGCGCGCGAACAACTCGAACGCCCGTGGCACCCGGGTCGGGCGCGCCCCTTTCTCGATCCGAGCGGCTTCGGCATCGGTCAGCGGGACGCGGAGCGTACGGACGTACGTAACCGGCAGCGCGGCGAGTCGCGCAAAGAGGTCGCCCGGCGGCGCCGTCAGGGGCTCGAGGCTCACGGTGGTGTCGGCTCCACTCGCCTTCAGCTCCACCAGCTGGGGCAGGACGGCGAGGTCGCTCCCGCGACGCTCGATGCGCCCGAAGAGCGCGGCGTCGGCGCGCACCGCGCGCGCGGCCTGGACGACCGCCGCGTCGCTCCAGGCGTCCGGTCGACCCGCGGCGCGCAGCCGTGAACGTTCGATCTGGACGAACGCCGGATGCTGGGCGAGTCCGAGGGCGAGGATCTGGGCGACTCCCTCGCCCATCCATTGTTCCTCGCGCTCGAGCCCAACCCCATCGAACGGCACGATCACGATGACCCGGAGCTTCGAATCGGCGTGTACCTCGCTCGCAGCGGACAGCGCCAGGACACTCACCAAGGTTGCGACGATCCGCGACCGCCGGCCGAGTCGACGCATCATGGAACCTCCTTCCTCCGGAGACCCCGACGGACGAGCATGGCCACCCGCGCGAACGCCCCGGGGCCGACGCGCCGCAGGGCGATATCCGGGACCAGCAACAGCGCGACCAGGCCGACGAGCCCCGGCCACACGTCCACCGCGATGCGGGACTGCCGCCTCGCCGTCGAGAACGCGTCCTGAGGCTTCGCGAGCGGTCCGCCCCCCGTCAGCTCCGTCAGCTCTCGCAGGAGGGTCTCGTCCACCCCCAGGTCGCGCAGCTCCTGAGCGTACGGTACCACCAACCCTGCGAGCTGTGAGCCCACCACCCGATCATTCCGGCGCTGGGACATGCCGACCAGGTAGACGCCCTCCTGCGCCGCCGGGAAGCGGCCGCGGTAGCGCCCGGGCCCGACCTGCTCGAGGTCGATCACCGTCCGCTCGCGATTCGGCGCGACCACGCCCACCTGGGAGTCGAGAAAGTTGATGAACTCGCCCTTCGGGTCGACGGCATCAACGACGATCTCGCCCATATTCTCCCGGCGTTCCACGATCGCGACCGTGTCGCTGCGCGAGCCGCTGCGCAGGGTCCAGCGGATCAGCTGCGACCAGAACCGATTGAAGTCGCGCCACCGGAGCCAGAGCACGCCCCACTTGGCCTTGGCGTCCGACGTGAACGCGACGGAGCGTCCGAGACCGTACCGCCACGTCGCGAGCACGGGGTCTTCCTGGTGGCTCATCAGCACCAGGTCCGCTGTCGACTTCAGCGTGCTCGCGACGTACCCGCCGAGGGGCGGCACGTTCTTCCAGTCGATCTCCTGGATCGCCTCGTGGCCTGGTGACGTGAGCTGCGGCTTGAACGGCTGCTCGACGAGCGACGCCTTCGAGGCAAGCTGTGTTTCGAGCGTGAAGATGCGGGGAATCGTCTGCGAGTCCTCGGTGTAATAGAAGCGCCCCCGGCCCCACTTGGCGACGTCCACCATCAGCTGCACATCCGCGTCCTTGCCGATCGCCACCGTCGACACCGTGATCTTGTCCTTCGCCATCCGCCGCAGCAGTCCCTGGAAGTCCCCGCGCGTCATCTGTCCGTCGGAGAGAAAGATCACGTGCTTCAGCAGCGCGGGCCGCTCGAACAGCACCTGGTACGACTCCTTCAGCGCCGGGTAGCCATCGGTGCCGCCGCCCGCCTTGATGGTCGCGATCGCGTGGTGGATCGCCGCCTTGTCCTTCGCCGGACGGACGGAAGCGTCCCAGATGAACTCGGTGTCCCAGCTCATGACGCCGACCTCGTTGCGCTCGTCGAGCAGGTCCACCACGAGGTGGGAGGCTTCCTTGGCGAGGTCGAGCTTGGTCACCTTCTCGTCGGTGGACATCGCCATGGACCCGGAACGGTCGATCGAGAGCACGACGGCGAGGCTCGGGATCTCGACCTTCTGCTTGACTTCCATCGTGACCGGAAGCGCCTCTTCGACCGGCGTGCGGTAGTAGCCGCCGAGCCCGAAGCTTTCCTCGCCGCCGACCATGACGAGGCCACCGCCATAGTCTCGGACGTAGTCGCGGATGTACCCCATCTGCTGCCGCGTCAGCTTGAGCGAGGACACGTTGGAGAGCACCACCCCGTCGTACTTCTGGAGTCCAGCCAGGTCGGCCGGAATCTGCGGCGGCTCCACGACGGTCACGTCGATGTTCTGCGAGCGGAGCGCGCCGGCCAGGGACTGTGCGTGGCTCCGGTCCCGATCGGCGAGCAGCACCTGAGGCCGCCCGCGAACGACGACGGCGCCGACGGCCCGGTTGTTGTCCTCGATCGTGTCGCCCTCGACCTCCATCGCCGCCTGGTAGACGTGGATCCCGCTGGCGTCGAGCGATTGCCGGTAGCTGAAGACGTTCTTGCCAGCGGTCAGTCGGACCACTTGCGAGCCGAGGAACTCGCTGTTACGGAAGAGCGAGAGCCGGCCCTCGGTGTCACGGTGACTCCACACGACGACCTTGGCCTGGAAGGGTTCGCCGAACTTCACCTCGCGCGGCAGCACCATCGCTTCGGCGACGACCTCCTGGGTGAAGGTCAGCGGCGCCGGGACGTAGTAGATGTCCGCTCCGGCGTCCTTGGCGGCTTGGGCTCCGGCGAGCGCGTTGCCAGCGTTCTGGCGGCCGTCGGTCAGCATGACGATGCGATTCGCCTGGCCCGGCGGCAGCATCGCGAGCGAGAGCTGGATCGCCTGAAAGATGTTGGTCCCGCGACCGTCGACCTGGGCCTTCGGGCGATCGATCGCCGGGCGGCTGGCGAGCGGCTGGTCGACGACCGCCTGGTCGCCGAACGCGATCACGCTGTTCCGATCGCCGCTCTTCATGTGCTTGCCGGCCTCAGCGACGAAACGATAGGCGCGCTCGCGGGCCGCGAGACTCACGCTGTCCGAAAGGTCGAGCAGGAACACGACGTTCATGCGGTCGACCCACCGCGGAAGCGTCGGCCGGAGCAGCGCCAGACACAGGAAGGCAACCAGCGCGCCGCGCAGCGCCAGCGCCCAGCGGTCGCCCGCACCGGCCGGCGCGCGCAGCCGTCCCGCGCTCTGCCGCCGCCAGTAGAGCAATCCCTCGCCGGCGAGGAGCACGACCGCCAGGATGACGAAGAGCGGCCACAGCTCGCGCTGAACGGGCACCGGGGCGGCGACGGGACCGTGCGCGCTCGTCGCCGGCAGAGGGTGGGGCACCAGATTCGACTCGTCGGCGTCGGCCAGATTCACCGCCACCCGAGTCTCGCCGCGCGACGTCGAGAGCGTGTAGATGCCCGTCTCGTCGGTCTCCGTGAAACTCACCATGCCGCGGGTGACCCGACCCTGGACGGCCCGGCCGCTGGGGGTCGTCACCGTGACGGTCGTGACGCCGTGGGGCGCCGGCAAGAGAATCGGCTGACCTGTCGCGAACTGGAAGCTCGCCTGGTCGAGCCCCGCCGGGTGGAGCCAGCGCAGGGTGTTCGAGAGCACCAGTGGGAACGCGATCCGCAGCGGGAAATCGGTCTTGAACAGGTCGAAGCCGACGAAGAGCGCCTTCCGGTCGGGCTCCTCCAGCGCGTAGATGAGGGGCCCCCCCACGGCTTCGACGACCGGCCGCCCCGCCGCCAGCGGACGGATGCGCATCGCGTCCTCGATGGTGACCTTCGCGAACTCGACGTGACGCATCACCGGGTGCGCCCGGTCCCAGTCCATGATCGTCGGGCGCTCCAGTCTCCCCAGCACCTCGAGCGGCACGTCCGGCGGCACGGCGTTGACGAAGACGAACCGGCCCGGTCCGGCCCGGGGCGGGGTCACCGAATCGAGCACGACGACGTCGGCGTCGCCCATGCCGCCCTGATACTGATCCGGCGTGCGCACCTCGAGGGACACCTGCGGATCGGTCCGAAGGACCTTCTCGAGGAACAGATTGCCGGCGCTCACGAGCAGGACCGCGATCTTCCTGGGCGGCGGCAGGACCGCGTACGCGATGTTGTCGACCGCGAGGTCGTCGTCGATGCGCAGCCGCGCCGTCACGGTGCCACCACCGTTGTGGCTGAATGGCAGCACGACCGACCGCCGGACACTGGGCTCGAGCATCACCTCTTTCTCGGCGATCGACTTGCCGTCGAGCTCGAGGCGGAAGCTGAACGTCTGCGGTTCGACGGAGTAGTTCACCAGCGAGACGAACGCCTGATAGTCGAACGCTCCGTAGTAGTTCTTGCGGATCGAGAGGCTGGTGATGGCGACGTTCTGGCCCTGTCGCCCCACGCCCACCCACCGCACGCGCGGATCGGCGACATCTTGACTCTGGGGCAGCGTGAAGGCGCCGTCGGTGAAGACGTGGATCTCGGCCCGGGGCTCGGCCGCCACGAGGGCCCGCGCCGTGCGCACCGCCTCCTGGACCCGGGTCGGAAGGTCGCGAGGCTGCGCGGCCCGGATGGCCGCGAGCGCTCGCTCGCGGTCGCGGGCCAGCGCCGCCGTCACTTTCGGCTGCACGCCGGCCTCGATGACCATCACCTCGGCGCCCTCGCCCAGCCCGCCCACGAGCGCTGCCGCGCCGGCTCGCGCCACCTCGAACCGAGAGGGCGGGACGTCGCGCGCCTTCATCGACGCCGACGTGTCGAGTACGACGACGACCTTGCGGGCCCCCTGGCCCATGACCGTCGCGACGGGTCGGGCCAGGGCGAGCGCGAGCGCCAGGAGGGCCAGGAGCTGGAGGATCAGCAGCGGGTCGCGATGGAGTCGCTGGAAGAACGTGGAGGCCTCGCGGTCCCGTAGCGACGTGTGCCACAGGAGCAGGCTCGACACCATCCGCTCGCGGCGCCGGACTTTGAGGAAGTAGAGCAGTACCAGGGGCACGGAAAGGCCGAAGAGCGCCAGCGCCAACGGAGAGAGAAAGCTCATACGAGCACGCGACCCCGGAGCTGAGCGAGGACGAACTCTTCGACGGGGGCGTCAGAGGCCAGACGGTGGTACCCGATCTCCTTGGTCCGGCAAAACGTTTCGACGCGCTCGAGGAACTGCCGAAGCCGCTCGCGGTACGCGCGGACGGCGTCCCCGTCCATCGAGAGCTCACGCATCTCGCCGGTCTCGCTGTCGACCAGCCGCAGGTCGCCGGCGAGCTCGGGGTTCATCTCCTCCGGCGTCAGCACGTGGACGAGATGCACGTCGAAGCGGCGCTCGAGGAGCGCGCGCACCCCGCGTTCGTACCCGCCCGGATCGAGCAGGTCCGAGATCACGACCGCGAGGCCGGCCTGCCGGGAGCGCACCGCGTAGTTCCCGAGCCCCTCGTTGAGGCTCGTGCCGCCACCCGGCTCGACCCTCGCGAGGAAATCGAGCAGGCTGGTCACCTGGTTCCGGCCCCGGGTCGGGGGCCAGCCCTCGGCCACCCGGTTACGAAGCACGCCCACGCCGACGCGCTCGTGGTTGACGAGCCCCACGAAGCCGAGCGCCGCCGCGATACGCACCGCGGCGTCGAGCTTGGTCGGCGACCCGAAGTTCATGGACGTCGACGCGTCGACGATCAGGTGAAGGCAGAGGTCCTCCTCGTCGACGAAGAGCTTCACGTGCAGGCGGTCCAGGCGGCCGTAGATGTTCCAGTCGACGTAGCGAAGATCGTCGCCCACACCGTAGGCGCGGTAGTCGCAGAATTCGACGCTGTGTCCGCGACGCAGGCTCCGTCGCTCGCCCTTCACGCGTCCGCGGAAGACTCGACGCGAGAGCAGGGAGAGACGCTCGAGCTGCGCCAGGAACTCCGATGTGAAGAACGCGTGGCGCGTCGCCGGCATCCGTCTCTCTTTCGCTATCGTTCGTCGAGCGCCTGGAAGTAGCTTCTGATCTGGTCGTGAAAGTCCCGCGGGACCTGCTCCCGCGTGATCGCGTCCTCCATCGCCTTCCGGTATTGCCCGATGACCCCGAGATACTGGAGCCGCGAGGCCATGCTGCCGCCGCGCCCGGTCAGGTTGGTGTCGTACCCATCCTTACGGCCCCGGCGCGACTCTCCCTCGACGCCGACGTCGTAGGGGCTGGCGCGGAGCCGCTGCGTCGCCTCACCCTTCGGGGAGCCGCTGCGGCCTCGTCCCGGCATGAGCCCTTCACCCTCGCCGAAGTCCTGGTCCTCGGGGCCCATCCCGTCACCACGGGCACGGTCGCGCCCACGACCGCCGCGTTCGTTCTCTCGCCCCCCGCGCAGCCCCTTGCCCGAGCGCTGCGCCTCGTCCATTGCGCGCATCTTGTCGAGCGCCTTTTGCATCGCGTCGAGCGCCCGATCCGACTGGCCGCCCTCGAGCGCCTCCATGCCTTCCATCGCGTCACCGCTCCAATTGGCGCCGCCCTTGCGGCCGAGCCGCTCCATCTCCTCGAGGAGCTCGCGGAGCTTCTGGGGCGAGATCTGATCGGGGCGGAGGCCGCCGGTCAACGCTTTCGACTTCCGGTACACCATCTTGTACTGGCTGTTGGTGAAGTCCGACTGGAGGTCGGGCAGGCGGTCCACCTGCTCGAGCATCCGAAGCCGCTCGTCACCCTTCTTCATGAAGCTGTTGAAGTCCGGGCGCTGGCTCGCGAGCGAGGTGTCCTTGAAGATCGCCGAGAGGTCACCAGTGGTCGTGGCGCCGCTGCCCCCGGCCCGCTGCGCGAAGTCGCGCTCCTCGAAGGACGGGCGCTTGAGCGGGTCCTTCGCGAGCGGGCGCGACGTCTCCTCGAGCATCGACGAGCTCGCACGCTCTTCACGCTCTTCCTCGCCCGACGGCAGAAAGTCGGGGAAGCGCCCCGATGGCATCGGGATCGGCGGCGAGATCGCGAGCACCACGCACGCCAGCACCGGGATCGCGAGGAATCGCGCCTCGCTTGGAACCACTCGCCTGACCACGCGCGTGACCTCGAGGGCTTCAACGCGCGCCACGGTGTCGGCCACCAGGGAGTCGACGAGCCGCGTCCGGTCCGCGCGCTCGGCCCACTCGAGCGTCGTGGCGACACGATCGTCGAGACCGAATGCCCGGTCCGCAACCCGGGCGGTGTCGGCGCGCCCGACGCGTCGCGCCGCTCCGTACGCGATGCCCGCGGCGGCGCCGAGGATCACGAGCGCGGCCGCCGCCCACGGCGCCGCGCCACCCACCCCGTGCTTGGCCAGGAGGACCGCGACGCCCACGACGGCGCCCCAGAAGGCGCCGCGCAGCCCGTAATACTCTGCCCGGCGGCGCCGGATCTCACGCCGAATGCGCCGGAGGAGCCCTTCGATCCTTGGGGACTCTGTCATGAGTTCCTCCCGCGGTCAGCGAAGAAAGGGTTCCCGGCTTTGGGCGGTGGCGGCCTCAGTGTTCTCAAGGACCTGGGAGATCAGCGTGTCGGTGTCCACCCCCTCGGCTTCGCCCTCGAAGTTCAGGATGACCCGGTGGCGGAGCGCCGGCGCCGCCAGCGTCTTGATGTCCTCGACGCTCACGTTGTAGCGCCCCTCGGCGAGCGCCCGCACCTTGGCGCCGAGCACGAGCGCCTGGGCCCCGCGCGGACTGGCGCCGTAGCGCACGAACCGCCGCGCGACCTCGGGCGCTTGCTCCCACTGCGGGTGCGTCGCCATGACGATCGCCGAGGCGAAATCGCGCACGTGCG
This sequence comes from Candidatus Rokuibacteriota bacterium, assembly GCA_003221635.1. Classification (GTDB taxonomy): domain Bacteria; phylum Methylomirabilota; class Methylomirabilia; order Rokubacteriales; family CSP1-6; genus AR31. The sequence goes on from QHSR01000069.1 coordinate 15,238, forward strand.
AGGCGATCGGCACTTCGCGGATCAGCTCCCGGAAGGAGAGCACGGCCGGTCCGTTCAGGACGCGACTCACCGTCGCGGGGCGTGATTGCGTCGTGCGATCGATGATCGCGTTCAGCTCTTCGATCGCCGGGTAGCGAACTCGAAGCTTGAAGAGAAATCGATCAAGCTGCGCCTCGGGCAAGGGATACGTCCCTTCCATCTCGATCGGATTCTGGGTCGCGAGGACGAAGAACGGCGCCGGCAGCGGCCGGGAAGCGCCGCCGACCGTGACAGCGCCCTCCTGCATTCCCTCGAGGAGCGCCGACTGCGTCTTCGGCGTCGCACGGTTGATCTCGTCGGCCAGCAGGATGTGCGCGAAGATCGGCCCATGCTGGAACTGGAAATGCTTCCGGCCGTCCGCGTCCTCGATGATGATGTTGGTCCCGATGATGTCCGCCGGCATCAGGTCGGGCGTGAACTGGATGCGGGAGAAGGAGAGCTCGAGCCCCTCGGAGAGGGTCTTGATGAGGAGCGTCTTGCCCAGGCCCGGCACGCCCTCGAGAAGGACGTGGCCGCCCGCAAACATACCGATCAGGACATGCGTGATCACATCGTGGTGGCCGACGATCACCTTCTCGACTTCCGCGCGCAGGGCCTCGAAGGCGGCGACGAACGCTTCAACTCGAGCGTCGCGATTCATCGAGCTCTCCTCTCACGGATCCGTCCGAATCGACTCTCGCGTTTCGTGCCTGCCATTATAGAGAGCCGTCAAGCGCCCGGGGCGGTTGCTTGCGAACGACCGCTTGTTCTCATACTACTCGATTACTACTCGATGACATAAGCAAGCTACCTGCCAAATGCCGGAAACCGGCCTTGCCCCGGCAGATCGCGCGAAATCGACGAGCCGTCACCGGGCGGTGCCTCCGGAATCATCGCCCATCGCGGCGCTGCTCATTAGCGGGGCGCGGGAGGTACTGAGCTCTCGGGGCGCCGCGCGCGGCGCCGGGAACGCAGACAGTCGACGGGTCAGATCGGCACCGCCACCAGCTGGCGGTAGACGTCGCGGTAGCCCTCGATCTCGCGCTCGGGGGGGTAACGACGGGCCACCAGTTCTCGTCCGGCTCGCCCGAGCCGCTCCCGGAGCCCCGGGTCGCGGGCGAGCTCGGCCGCGCGCCGCTCGAACTCGGCTTCATCGCGAAACAGAAAGCCGGTCAAGCCGTCGTCGATGAGCGAGCGATTACCGTCGATGTCCGAGGCCAGGACCGCTCGGCCGAGCGCGAGTCCCTCGAGCACCGAGTTGGCCATGCCGCCTTCCGAGACGGAGCAGTTCAGGACCACGTCCGCCTGCGAAAGGAGCGAGGCCATCTGGGTGTGCGGCACGGTACCGATATGGCGCGCCCATGGACGTGCCGCCAGCGAGCGTAGCAGCGCCTCTCCCGCGCCGGGGTCGAGCAACGGGCCGGCGTAGAGCAGGTGAATTTCCGGAAGGTGCCGGACCAGCCGGCCGAGTGGCCCGAGGGGGAACCCCGGATTCTTCACCGCCCGGATGCCCGCCGGAAACACGAAGAGCGCGGTCTGTGCCGGGAGCGGCCACCGCGCACGGAGATCGAATGTAACGCCCCTCGGCAGACTGACGGATTGGGGGACCACCACGAGACGCCCGCGGAGATCCGGCAAGACCCGGGTGACCCGATCGGCGATGGACGTGTGGAACGCCGTCAACCGGGCCGCGCCCTCCAGCACCTGCCGAACGAGGGGCGCTCGCTCGGCGTCGAACAGGTCGTGGTTCGCATCGGTGCCCGTGAAGGTGACCACGAGAGGGATTGCGGTCCGGCGCGCCAGCCGCAAGGCAAGCGGGCCGGTGCGGTAGGCGTGAAAGGCATGAATCAGCGCCGGAC
>QHSR01000069.1:17132-22267 GCA_003221635.1 Candidatus Rokuibacteriota bacterium
GCCTCGATCGTCGCATCCGCGCTCGTGGAGAGATCCCACACGCGCAGCTCGATACCACGCTCGCCGAGCCCCTGCGCGACTCGCGTCGCGGTCACCGCGTTGCCCCGTACGGAGGGATGGGCGAACGGGGTTATGATCGCCACGCGAGATGGCATCGGCGCGAGAATACCGGCGCCGACGCGGCGCGTAAAGTGCGCGGCCGGGCCGGGGGCGGAATCCCTCGCGCCGGCCGAAGCGTCTACATATAATGTACAGCGATGTCTGAGTGTGGAGCGCCGGGGCCCTCAACGATCGAGTGTCGGCAGATCGCCGACCTCCTCGGCGACTATCTCGACGGAACCCTGCCCAAGCACATACGCGAGCTGCTCGAATGGCATATCGAGGGGTGCGCTCCCTGTGTCGCGTTCATGAACACCTACCGCGGCACCGTCAGCGCGGCGACCAAGCTCAAGGACGTGGAGATCCCCGCGGAGCTGAAACAACGCCTCCTGGCCGTCCTTCGGAACCAACGCGCCTCACGCCGGCCAGGCGCCTGACCCGCACGCTCTAGCGCAAGAGTTCCTGGACGATCCTCACCGCCTCCGCGCTCACCCAGTCGATCTCGCCGATCACGCCGTAGCGTACGTGGCCGTCCGGGCCAAGCAGAAAGCTCGACGGCAGCACACGGACTCGCCACGCCCGCGGCGCGTCCTGATTCGGATCGAGGAGAATCGGGAGTTCGAGCGACTCACGCTTGGCGAACTCGCTGACGCGCGTCCGCGCTTCGCCGTAGTTCACCAGCAGGATCACGAACGGTCGCCCGGCCAGCCGCTGCTGCAGGGCTCGCATCGAGACCATCTCCGCGCGGCACGGCTCGCACCACGTCGCCCAGAAGTTCAGGAGCACGACGCTGCCCCGGTAGTCCGCGAGGGTATGCGCTCGGCCGCCGAGATCGTCGAGGGCGAGATGTGGCGCCGCCGGGTCCTTCCAGGGCAGGAATCGACTCGGCTCCGCCCACCCCTCACCCATCAGCAGCGAGGCTGCACACACCACCCCGCCGAGCATCGTCACCGCGAATCGCGCGGGGGGTGCCGTCCGGGAGTGCCGGGGCTCGGCGGGCGGCGGGACGCGCGTCACGGCCCCCGCCGGAATCCGGCTCTCACACTTTGATCTCGCGCGTGGTGATCGTGTACTTGAAGGTGTCGGGATCGAGGCTGTCGCGCCGGCCCGTCGCCGTCTCGGATTGCGGATACATGAAGAACCCGAGCTTCCCGCCCTGCGTGGCGTTCGGGAGCGCCACGTCGTGCGCGGTGTTGAACGCTACCCAGTTGCCCTCCCACCCGCCGAACAGCTTGGGCCGCACCGCCTCGACGAGCGGATGCTCGACCTTCAGCCATTCGCTCGTCTCTTCACGCGCCACCTTGGTGACGTCGGCAGGGTCCATGGCCGCCCAGCCGTAGTCCTTCAGGAAGACCTCGGCGCGGCAGTGCTGCGCCTTGCTGATGTTGGCGCTTCCCGCCCCGAGCGCCTTGTAGCCGAAGGCCGATGGCGCCAGGCGGATGCCGTAGATGTCACGAGCGGGTACGCCGACGGACCTGACGAGGCCGACGAACAGCGCGTTGATGTCGCCGCACTTCCCGCCGAAGTTTCGCGTCTCCAGCATGGCCTTGATGTCGCCGACGCCACAGCCGCGCACCTTGGGATCCCGGTAGGTGTTGGCGAGGATCCAGTCGTATACCGCCCTCACCTTCTCGACATCGGTGGCGCTACCCTTGGTGACCTCGAGCGCTGTCTCATGGACGATGCCGTCAGTCGGCATGAGATCGGTCGGTTTTGTCCACAGCTTCAAGGTCTCCGGATCCTCCGGGGCCGCGACCTTTTTAGACCAGTCGAGCGCCCGATCCAGGGTTTGGAAGCGGCTCGTCAGTTCGACCACCGGGGCGCTCTCGCCGCTGGCGAACTCGGCGTAGAGCATGCCGGCGCCGTAGGGGCCATCGGTCGCCGTCTTCATCACCTTCGCGTTCCCCGACCACTGGTCGTCGAGCGGCTTCTGGTAGTCCGACTTGACCGAGGGTACGGGAAGCCAGGCCCGGATCACGCCCGTCGGCTCCAGGACCTCGACGCGCGTCGTGATCTCGAACGTTCGCCACGCGCCGGGACGCGGCGTGAACTCCTTCTGCTGGGCTCGCGCCGGCAATGCGAGACCCGTCACCTGGGACGCCGCGGCGACCGCGGGCAGGGCGGCCGCGGCCCTCAAGAACGTGCGTCGGTTCATGGCGTTCTCCTTGTCTGGATGCTCGGGCAGGCCGTTCACGCAATGACGACGGCGGCCGGCCGATCGTTCAACGGGAATTGAGCGTATAGGGATTCAGCGCGAACGCAAATCGGTAGGCCCTATCTCAGCGAGACGAGTCATGGGAGGCGTCGATGGGCGGACCGGGGCGACCCGCGCTCAGGCTTTGACGTGGATCACGGGCTCGGTCAGCACCGAGCCGATCTCCCAGCAATCCTCGCCTCGGCGCCGGAAGGCGTCGATCACGGACCGCGCGCGGTCGGGGGCGACCGAGAAGAGCAGCCCGCCCGAGGTCTCCGACTCCGTGAGCAGCGATGCTAGATACCCCGGCACCGACGGTTCGATCGTCAGATCGGCGCCGAACGACGAATCGACATAGCGGCGGTTACGCTTCATCCCGCCGCTCCAGTGCCCCGCCTCGGCGAGCTCGCGCGTGCCGGGCAGGACCGGAAGGCGGGACGCATCGATCGCCAGACCCGCGCGCGACGCCTTGACCTTGAGCCGCAGCATGCTGGCCACCGCGCCGGCGAGCACGTCGGCGCTGGCGGCGCCGTTCTTCGCCGCCGTCGTGATGACCCCGGTGCCGAGCGGTTTGGAGAGGAAGACCCGATCGCCGGGCCGAAGACCACCCTTGACGAGGATCTTGTCCGGATGGACTCGGCCGGTCACGCAGAGGCCGTATTTCGGCTCGGCATCGACCACGGTATGCCCGCCCGCGATCACGCCGCCCGCCTCGGCGACTTTGTCACGGCCGCCGCGGAACACCTCCGAGACGATGGCCTTCGACATCTCGCGCGGAAACCCGGCGACCGCGAGCGCGAACATGACCTCGCCGCCCATCGCGTAGACGTCCGACATCGCGTTGACCGCGGCCACGGCACCCCACGTCCAGGGGTCGTCGACGACCGGAGGGAAGAAGTCCACGGTCTCCACGATCGCGAGATCGGGGGCGAGACGATAGACCGCCGCGTCGTCCGCCGCGCCAAGGCCGACGAGCAGGTCGGCAGGCGGCGGCGTCCCGCCGAGCTTCAGCACCGCCAACACCTCCTGGAGATCTCCAGGAGCCATTTTCGACGCTCAGCCGGCGCAGGCGGCGTACGAGGTGAGGCGAACCTCCGTGTGGGTGTGCTCGGCCATTGGCGCTATTGGGACGCGCGCTCGGGGAGCTGGGATTCCACGAAGTCCACGAAAGCCTGGGCGAGCGGCGAGCGGCTCCGGTCACGGTGGGTCACGAGGTAGAAGAATCGCGAAACGCGCAGGTCCTTGAGCTTGACGCAGGCGAGCAGATGCGCCCGGCACTCGTCCTCGACCGCCCGCTTCGAGATGATCGAGATGCCGACCCCGGAGCGCACCGCCTGCTTGATCGCCTGGGTCGAGCCCATCTCGCCGACGACACGAAACGCCGTCAGGTCGGCGTTCGCCTCGGCCAGCGCGTGTTCCAGCGCTTCCCGCGAGCCGGAGCCCTGCTCCCGGACGATCATGGGCTCGCGCCCCACGTCGGCGAGCGTCACGCTCCTGCGTCCGGCCCAGGGGTGATCGGCCGGGAGGACGCCCGGGCCGCGCGCCGACCACACCGACCTCCGCCCGGCCGTCCTCGACCCACGTCGTGACCTGGCGGCTGTCGCCGATCAACAGCGAGATCGAGATGTCGGGATACTTCGCCTTGAACTGACCGATGAGTGCGGGCAGCAGATATTCCCCGGGGATCGTCGAGCCGCCCACAACGAGCTGGCCGCTCAGCCGTCCCTGGAACTGGTCGAGCGCCTGCCGCGCCTCGCGGGCGAGCGCCAGCAGGCGCCGGGCGTACCCGAGCATGAGGTCGCCGGCGCGGGTGGTCGTGGCTCCACGGCCGAGCCGGTCGAGAAGCTGGACGCCGAGCTCGTCTTCGAGACCCCGGATGTGCTCGGAGATCGTCGGCTGGGTGAGGAAGAGCGCCTCGGCCGCGCGCGAAAAGCTCCCGAGCTCGGCCACCTTCGCGAAGATCTCGAGGCGGCGAAGGTCCATCAGAAGGAGGCGAGAGCGGAGTGGCCTCTCAGTGGCAGGAACAGCCGCCGCCGCAGCAGCCGCCGCCCGACATGGCGGACGGCTGGAACGCGCCGGCGGTCTTGAGACCGAAGACCGAGAGCTTGCGCATGACCTGCTCGCTGGCGCAACCCGGACACGCAACCACTGTCGAGGCGCCCGGGACGTATTTCTCGAACTCCTGCTCGCACTGCTTGCAACGGTACTCGTAGATCGGCATTCGTTACTCGCCGCCCCGCTGTACGTAGCTCTTGACGAACTCCTCGGCGTTCTCCTCGAGGATGTCGTCGATCTCGTCGAGGAGCTTGTCGATGTCTTCCTTGATCTTCTTGCCCTTCTTGGCCAGCTCCGGGCTCGCGGCTGCTCCGTCGCCGCCTTCAGCGGGCTTCGTCGGCCGGGTTTCTTTCTTCTTCTGCTCAGCCATCTCGCCCTCCATGGGGCAACGAACCGTGTGGCGAAACCTCGAGGACCACTACTGGATTCATTTTAGCACGCTCCCTCTTACAAGCGTTTGAAGTGCTTACTGAGGGTCAGCGTCTGGCGCTGGTAGGAGGAGCCCAGGCCTGAGCCGTAGACGTGCTCGGGGCGCGAGCGGAGCCGCTCGAACCACCCCTTGAACGACGTCTGGCCGTCATAGACCATGAACGGCACCTCGCGCGCCCTCACCTCCATAACCACCTTGGTGCCCAGAATGGTCCCGTCCCCCCAGCCGAATCCCGGATCGAAGAAGCCGGCGTAGTGCGTCCGGATCTCGCCCGCGCCGGCATCGTAGACCACCATCTCGGCCGCGCACTCGGGCGGAACCCGGATGCGCTCCTTGGAGAGGAGGATGTAGAACCGG
>QHSR01000070.1 GCA_003221635.1 Candidatus Rokuibacteriota bacterium
GGGCAGAAGAATCTTGTTCTCCTGCGTGATGAGCCGATCACCGCCGCCCGGCGGCGGCCACACGCCCTTCTTCCGCGCGTCGTCACGGACCTGCATGCGGTTGTCCATGCTCGAGTAGGCCCAGATGTGCACGAAGCCGTTGGCGCGGCCGAACTCGACTCCGCCGGCGAACACGATGGGGGACAGCTTCGAGCGCTCGGCGATCTTGGACTCCCACCCCTTCGCGAGGTCCGGCAGCGTGCCGGGCTTGATCGTGTAGTAGCGCAGCTCGTAGACCGGGCCCATCCTGCCGGGATGAGGCTCGGGGATGAACGCGAACGGCACGACGATCTCGGATCGCATCTGGCGAATGAACTCCTGGATCTTCGGCGGCCAGTTCGTCTCTTTCGACGCCTCGCCCCGCACGCGCGCGCGGTCGGCCAGATCCCTGTAGCCCCAGATGTGGACGATCTCGTTGAGTGGCCCGACCTCGGTGTGCAAGAAGGCCGTCAGCTCGGAGTACTTCTTGCGGTACTGGTAGGCGTCGCCGAAGCGCTTCTCGACTTCGGCGAGGCTGCCTGGAGCGATCTGGTAGGTGCGGATCTCGTAAATCACGTTGGACTCCTTTCGGCGGTCAGGGTTGGCGGCCCCGCACAGCGCGGGTAGGCCTTTCATTAAGCCCGGAGCGTGCGCCCCGTCAACTGCTTTCGCTGAGGCACGCTCGCGAGGCTCACGAGCCCTGCACGATCGAGCCCGGGAGTGGTAGAGTCTTGGCCACGATCAAGGCAGGCGAGCTCACGGATCCAAGGAGGTCGGCAATGGCGAACCCGTCAGGACTCTCGCACGTTTACGTCGGCGCGGCGGCACGGATCCCCGGATCCCTCGGGGGGATTTTCCGGCAAACCGTGGGCAGCGACCACTGGGAGATGCTCGGCAAAGGGTTGCCCGAGCGAGCCGACGTCCAGGCGATCACCATTCACCCGAACGACGCCAACGTGATCTTCGCGGGGTCCCAGAACGGTCCGTACCGGAGCCGGGACGGCGGGGCGACCTGGGACAAGCTCCCCTTCCCCGACGAGGGGCTGGAAGTCTGGTCGATCCTCGTTCATCCGCGTGATCCCCGGACCATCTACCTTGGGACCTCGCCGGTGGCGGTCTACCGCAGCGACAACGGCGGCGACTCCTGGCGCAAGCTCCCCGGCGTGAGCTCACCCGGGCGGGTCAAGATGGGCTTCCCCTGTCGCGTCACCCGGCTGGCGATCGACCCGACGCACCCCGACGAAATCTACGCGGGCCTCGAGGTCGACGGCGTTCTGAGGAGCCGGGATCGAGGCGAGACCTGGGAAGACGTGGGCCACGATCTCGTCAAGCTCGCCGAGCGTCCACACCTGAAGAGCCGGATCGCCAGCGACACCGAGAACGAGGGCATGCTCGATTCGCACGCGCTCACCGTGTCGAGCGCCCAGCCGGGCACGGTCTTCCTCGCCGTGCGCATGGGGCTCTTCCGCAGCGCCGACCGCGGCAAGACCTGGCAGGACATGGAGATCGGGCGCTTCTCGCCGCTGACGTATGCGCGAGACGTGCAGGTCTCGCCTCACAACGCCCGAACGCTGGTGGCCGCCCTCAGTCCGGCCGCCCGCAGCAAGGACGGCTCGCTCTACCGCAGCGACGATCTCGGAGAGACCTGGCACCGCATCGACCACGGGGTCAAGGCCGAGAGCACGATGATGGCGGTGTCGCTGCACCCGCGGGATCCCGACCAGGTCTACAGCGTCGCGCGTCTGGGCCAGGTCTTCGGCACCCGTGACGGCGGCAAGACCTGGAAGGAATGGCGGCTCCCGGAGAAGGTTCAGGACGTCTACGCGGTCGCCTGCGCGTGAGCGTCAGGACTTCGGCGCGATCACGATCCGGTAGCCGAGGTCGATCTCCGATCGGCTGAGGAGATGTCCGTGGCGGCGCGTCCAGGTGCCGTCGGCCAGATCGCGGCGGAGCCGGTCGAGCCGCGGCTCGACCTCGCGAAGCTTCGCGAAGGTGGAGATCGCGCCGCGGACGCCGGCGTCCAGGTACGCGTGCGGCCGCCGCCAGTACGCGCCGAGGAACCCGTCGACGCAGTCGTGGGGAATCGAGAAGGGATGGACCTCGACGTGCCCCCACGCAAGCCTGAATGCCTCGATCGAGGGAAAGAGCGGGCGATCGATCTCGAAGATCTCGGGAAAGTAGTCGTCCGTCAGCCAGAAGCCTGAGGTCGAGGGATCCCAGGTGACGACGACGACACGGCGGCGGGCGACCCGCGCCATCTCGTCGAGGCCGCGCGCCTGGTCGGGCCAGTGGTGCACGGTGAGGATGGCGAGCGCCGCCGCGAATGCGTCGTCGCGGAACGGCAGCTCGGTCGCTGAAGCCTGCACGACGGGAGCGCCCCCGGGGCGCCGCTGGCGGATCATCGTCATCGCGGGCTCCACGGCGACGACGGCGCGGTCCGAGGGCTCGTAGGAGCCGGCGCCGGCGCCGACATTCACGATCGTCTCCGCCTCGTGCAAGGCCCGGGCGATCGCCGCGTCGAGTCGTGGGTCGGGGCGCCGAAAGTCGCGATAGCCGACACCGATCTCGTCGTAGAGCTGCGCCATCCCCGGGCTCGGCGCCGATCAGGCCGGCGTGAACATCGGCACCGGCGGTCCGCCGTCGGTCGGCTTGAAGACCACCTTTACGCGCTGTCCGATCCGGATGGCGTCGAGATTACAGTCGACGATGTTGGTCATCATCGTCACGCCTTCCTCCAGCGTCACGTAGCCGATCGCGTACGGAACCGGTACGCGCCGCATGATGCTGTAGGAGTAGATCGTCCCGCGACCCGACGCGGTGATCCACTCCGTCCCCTCGCTCATGCAGAACGGGCAGATCGCGCGCGGATAATGGTGCGTCTGGCCGCACGCGCCGCACTTCTTGAGCATCAAGGTGCCCTGCGCGGCCGCGTCGAAGAACGGCTTGATCTCCGGGTTGACCATGGGCGCCCCGTATTTCCGCTCTGTCGTGGCCATCGCCCTACTCCCGACCCATGATCAGCGTGGCGCTGCCGTGGCGCGTGCCGAGGGAGCCGCCGGTCCCGTGCGCCAGCGCCACGTCGCAGTTGCTCACCTGGACCTTCGGATGGGCCTCGCCGCGAAGCTGCCGCACCGCCTCGACCACCTTCGTCAAGCCGCCGCGATTGGCGGGATGGTTGTTGCAGAGCCCGCCGCCGTCCGTATTGAACGGCAGCTTGCCGACCCCCGAGATCAGGTTGCCGTCGGCGACGAGCTTGCCGCCCTGGCCCTTCGGGCAGAAGCCGAGATCCTCGAGGGTGATGAGCACGGTGATCGTGAAGCTGTCGTAGATCGACACGTACTTGAGGTCGGCGTGCGTCACGCCGGCCTCGGCGAATGCCGCGGGCCCCGACCAGACCGCGCCGGAATACGTCAGGTCGATCTTGCCGCCCATCTGGTGCTTCGGCGCCTCGCCGGCGCCGAGCACCTTCACCAGCGGGCGCTTGAGGCTCTTCGCGATCTCCGGCTTCACGACCACGATGGCGCCGCCGCCGTCGGTGATGACGCAGCAGTCGAGCCGGTGCAGCGGATCGGCGATCATCGGCGAGTTGATGACCTCCTCGACCGTGACCACCTCCCGCAGGAGCGCGTGCGGATTGTGCTGGGCGTGCTGCGAGGCCGCGACCTTGATCCAGGCGAGCTGCGCGCTCGTGGTGCCGTACTGGTGCATATGCCGCATCGCCGCCATCCCGTACTGATTTGCGACGGTGGGGCCGAACGGAAACTCGAACGGGGCGTCGGGAGAGGCGGTGACGGGAGCGCGTGGCACGGTGCCGGTGGCCATGCCCTCGGCGCGGGGCCGGCCGGCGAGGGTGATCAGCGCGACGTTGCACTTGCCGAGAGCGATCGCCTCGGCAGCGTGGCCGACGTGGATCACGTAGGACGACCCGCCGGTTTCCGTCGTGTCCATGTGCCGGAGCTTGAGCCCCATGTAGTCGGCCATCGAGAGCGGGCCCAGGCCCGGCGCGTCGCCAGCGCAAAAGTAGCCGTCCACGTCGTCTTTGGTCAGCCCCGCGTCCGCCAGAGCACCCTTCGCGACCTCCCCGTGAAGCTGGGCCAGCGACTTGTCGTCGGCCTTCCGCGTCGGATGCTCGAACACGCCCGCGATGTACGCCTTCCCCTTGATCGTCATAGGCGCCCGTCCTCCTCGTCGTTCGTGGCCCGCATTCTACTCCACCCGGCGACGGCGGCCACGGCGGCCGGGCCCTCTCGATTCAAGAGACCACGGCGCGGGCGATCGCGCTACACTGCCCGACGGCGGCTTAGCCGCCTTGGACGCCCTGCCCGTTCACGTAGAGGGCGTACAGCGACTGGCTCGCCGCCATGAAGAGCCGGTTGCGCTTGACCCCGCCGAAGCAGAGGTTGGCGCAGCGCTCCGGAAGCAGAATGCGGCCGATGAGCTTGGCGGACGGATTGAAGATCGCCACGCCGTCCAGCCCATCGCCCCCACCCCAGCCGCACCAGAGGTTGCCGTCCGTGTCGCAGCGCATCCCATCCGGGACCCCGGTTCCACAATTCAGGAACACGCGACCGCCGGCGAGCGCCGTCCCGCCGTCGACCACGTCGAAGACGCGAATCTCCCGCGGCACCGCGCCGCTGACGACGACGTACATCTTCGATTCGTCGGGAGTGAAGCAGAGGCCGTTGGGACGAGGGACCTCACCCGTCGCCACGGTCAGTTGCCCCGTCTTGCCGTCGATCCGATAGACGTTCGTCGGAAGCTCGGGCGTGGCGACATGGCCTTCGTAGTTGCCGAGGATGCCGAAAGGCGGATCGGTGAACCAGACGGAGCCGTCCGATTTGCAGACGACGTCGTTCGGCGAGTTCAGCGGCTTGCCCTGGTAGTGGTCCGCCAGGACGGTGATGGTGCCGTCGTGCTCGGTGCGCGTCACGCGCCGCGCGTCGTGCTCACAGGACACCAGACGCCCCTGACGATCGCGCGTGTTGCCGTTGGTGTTGTTCGAAGGCTTGCGGAAGATGCTCACCGCCCCCGTCTCTTCCTCCCACTTCATCACCCGGTTGTTCGGGATGTCGCTCCAGAGGAGGAAGCGTCCGTCGCCGAACCAGACCGGGCCTTCCGCCCAGCGGAAGCCCGTGGCGAGCCGTTCGACCGCCGCCAGATTGAGCCGGTAGTGCGCGAAGCTCGGGTCGAGGACCTGGACCGCCGGGTCCGGGTATCGCACGGGGCTATCGGGCCAGCAGTCCATGGAGCTCCTCGCGATGAGCGGGTGTAGGATCTCGACCGCCCGAAGTCTAGCAGGAGAACGCCATGAGACCACGCTCGAGAGCGCCGCGCTGGCTGTGCCTCGTCAGCAGCCTCGTCCCGCACAACGCTCTCTACAACTACGGGCGGATGCAAGAGGTGTGGCTGGACAAGTAGACGCGCCACACGGTAGTTTTGACATCACTTTCAGAACAGGAGAGCGCCATGAGCGAGACGCCGAAGCTGCTACTGCACAAGGATGGGCCGATCGGCTGGATCATCTTCAACCAGCCGGAGAAGCGCAACGCCGTAAGCCTGGAGATGTGGCAGCTCATGCCCGAGTACGTTCAGGATCTGGCCAGCGACGATGCCATCCGAGTCGTCGTGCTGCGCGGCGCCGGCGACCAGGCGTTCGTGGCCGGCGCCGACATATCCCAGTTCAAGGAGCGGCGGCGAAACATGGCCGACCAGGAAGAGTACGGCCGCATCTCGGCTCGCGGCCAGGACTCGCTCGGCACGCTGGCGAAGCCGCTCCTGGCGATGATCCACGGCTATTGTGTCGGCGGCGGCGTCGGTATCGCGGTCGGCTGCGATATGCGCATCGCCTCGGACGACGCCCGCTTCGGCATCCCGGCAGCGCGACTGGGCCTCGGCTATCACTACAAGGGCATGGAAAAGCTGATGAAGCTCGTCGGGCCGGCCTACACGAAGGAGATCTTCTTCACGGCCCGCACCGATTTCACCGCCCAGGACGCGCTCCGCATGGGGCTCGTGAACCAGGTCGTGCCGAAGGCGGAGCTCGAGGCCTTCACCCGCAACTACGCGCTGACGATGGCTCGCAACGCTCCGCTCACCCTCCGCTCGGCCAAGGCCACCGTGGAGCAGCTGGTGCGTCCCGACGCCGAGCGCGACCTGGCGACGCTGGACAAGCTGATCACCGACTGCTTCAACAGCCAGGACTACCAGGAGGGCGTGAAGGCATTCTCCGAGAAGCGTCGCCCGCAGTTCCAGGGCCGGTGATCACGGCCCCGTAGGGCACGCCATGTCATCGCAGAGCCTCCGGATCGACAACGCCCGGTACATCCTGACGGTGGATCGGGAGCGAAGGATCATCCGGGACGGCTCGATCGTCATCGAGGACGGGCGCGTGAGCCGCGTGGGCAAGGCAGCGACCCTGGGCGGTGCGCGGGCCGATCGGGTGATCGACGCCCGCCACCTGGTGGTGACGCCCGGGTTCGTGAACGGCCACATGCACATCAGCTACGCCCACGCCGTACGGGGCATCTTCCCGGACAACCTCGGAAGCCCGCTCGCCCACGTGTTCAAGCTCCAGATGGCCATGACCGAGGAGGAGGAGTACCACACGACGCTGCTCGGCCTCGTCGAGCTCCTGAAGAACGGCACCGTCTGCTTCGTGGATCCGGGCAGCACCAAGTTCCCGGACGCGTGTCTGCAGGCGTACACGGACGCCGGGATCCGCGTGATTCTCGGCGAGTGCGTGACCGACCGCGAGGCGCCCTTTCCCCTGCCCCGTTTCGCCACCGACGAGGCCGTCAAGCGCACGGCCTCGTTCCTCGACAAGTGGCACGGCCGCCTCGATGGACGGCTCCGGGCGTGGGCCATGCCGTTCTCGCCGGAGACGTGCACGGCCGAGCTGATGCGCGCGCTGAAGAGCCTCGCCGATGAGCGCCAGACGGGACTCACGCTCCACCACGGAAGCGGGCCCCAGGCCCGCAAGGACTACCAGAGCCGTCACGGCCGGACTCCGACCGAATATCTCGAGTCGATCGGCGTCCTCGGGCCGAACGTGGTCCTGGCGCACTCGCTCGGCCTGGACGATGCGGAGATCGAATGTCTGGCGCGGACGAAGACGGCGGTCGCGATGTGTCCCATCACCGCCGCGAAGGGCGCGCGCGGGATACCCGAGCACGGGCGGATGCCCGAGCTCCTCGCGAAGGGCATCAAGGTCGCGCTCGGCTGCGACTCGCCCAACAATTCAAACCACCTCGACATCGTGCGCGCGATGAACATGGCGGCGATCCAGTACAAGGACGCCCGTCAGGACATGCGTCTCATCCCGGCCGAGGCGGCGCTCGAGATGGCCACCCTCGTGGGCGCCCAGGCGCTCGGCGTTGGCACCGAGCTCGGCTCCATCGAGCCCGGGAAAAAAGCCGACCTGGTGCTCTTCGACACGCAGCGGCCGGAGTGGCAGGCGCTCTTCAACCCCGTCAACAACCTCGTCTACAATGCCGACGGCCGCAGCGTGCACACGGTGATCGTGGACGGCCGCGTGGTCGTGGACGCCTATCGGCAGTCCTTCGTGGACGAGCCGCGGCTCTTCGCGAAGGTGCAAGAGATCGGCGAGAAGCTCCAGGCCCGGACGGGCACGTCCTTCCCGCGCTCTCGCTGGCAGATCGTCTGAACCCCGCGTATCCGGATCAATCCATTGACGGATCTGACCGCCGTCTATACTGTCGACCGGAGGAGAGCGGCATGGGCGAGTCCTCCGTGCGAACTCGGCGATGGACTCGGGTGGAGTACGACCGGCTCATCGAGGCGGAGATCCTCGGGTCTGAGGACCGCTTCGAGTTGCTCGGCGGAGAGATGATCGTCAAGGAGCCGCAGCACAGCTCCCACGCCACGAGCATCCGCCTCGTCCAGCGCGTTCTCACCGCGGAGTTCGGATCAGGCTGGGATGTGAGAGCGCAGATGCCGGTGGCCCTGGACGAGGAATCCGAGCCCGAGCCGGACATTTCGGTCGTGCCCGGCGATCCGCGTGACTATCGCGATGCGCACCCGGAGCGCCCGGTCCTGATCGTCGAGGTGGCGGTAAGCCGTCTGCGCTTCGACCGTGAGCAGAAGGGGAGTCTCTACGCTCGGGCCGGCATCGCCGACTACTGGATCGTGAACATCCCAGACCGGCGCGTCGAGGTCTACCGCGAGCCGGTGTCTGACGCGGCCGCGCCCTTCGGCTGGCGTTACGGCCGCTCGATCGCCCTCGGGCCGAACGAGCGCGTCTCGCCGCTCGCGGCCCCGGCGGCCGCCGTCGTCATCGGCGATCTGCTGCCATAGAACCTGCCCCCACCGCGAGCTGGCGGGCGACGAGATGGGCATAGAGGTCGCCGCGCGCGAGGAGCTCCGCGTGGCGGCCGACCTCCACCACGCGGCCGTTGTCGAGAACCACGATCGCATCCGCGTCGCGCACCGTCGAAAGGCGGTGGGCGATCACGAGCGTCGTTCGGTTGCGGGCGAGCCGGTCGAGCGCGGCGCGCACGGCGGCCTCGCTCACGGCATCGAGGTGCGAGGTCGCCTCGTCCAGGATGAGCATGGGAGCGTCCTTGAGGAACGCGCGGGCGATCGCCACGCGCTGGCGCTGGCCGCCCGAGAGCTGCGCCCCGCGCTCGCCCACGACCGTGCCGAGCCCGTCGGGTAAGGAGGCCACGAGGTCCCCCAGCGCCGCCCGCTCGATGGCGACGCCGAGCGCCGCGTCGTCAGCGTCCGGACGAGCGAGCAGGATGTTGGCGCGGAGCGTGTCATTGAAGAGATAGGTGTCTTGCGCCACCAGCGCGATCCGCCGGCGAAGCTCATCCAGCTGGTACTCGCGCAGGTCGTGGCCGAACAGGCGGATCACACCGGATTGCGGATCCCAGAAGCGCAGCAGGAGACTCGCGACCGTCGTCTTTCCCGCGCCGGACGGCCCGACCAGGGCGACCGTGCTGCCGTCCTGGATCCGGAGCGAAACGCCGTCCAGGGCCGGGCGGGGGCGGCTCGGGTACGCGAAGCGAACGTCCGCCAGCTCGACGGCGACGGCGCCGCGAGTCGCCACGGCCGGAACGCCCGGGCCGTCCCTCACCGGCACCGGCTCCGCTTCGACGGCGCGCAGCCGGCGGGCGGCGCCCAGCGTGTCGGCGAGCTGCCGGCCCACCTGGGCGACTTCCCACAGCGGCACGAAGGCTGACAGCGCCAGCAGAGTCAACAGCGGCAGCGTCCCCGCGTCGAGCCGTCCTTCATGCGCGAGCCAGGCGCCGACCGCGATCACCGCGAGCCCGCCGAGGCCGGTCGCCGTCTCCTGGAACGCGGTCTGGCGCGCGAGGTCGCGAAGGAGCGGCAAACGCAGCTCGTAGAAGCGGCGCGCCTTGGCTCCCAGCGCCTCGCCCCAGGCGTTCACCCGGCGGTAGGCGACGATCTCGGCGAGGCCCTGGACGGTGTCGACCACGTGCGCGTTCAGATCGCCGGAGGCTTCGCGGGCGCGCGAGCCCAGGCGGTCGATGCGGCCTCGGCCGAGGACGGGCACCAGCGCCGTGTATAGAAGAAAGGGCACGAGCACGAGGACCAGGGCGGCGCCGAACGCGCCGAGCACCACGAGGACTGCGGCGGGAACCAGTACGGCGACGAACGCCGGTGTGATCGTGTGGGCGAAGAAGTACTCGATCAGCTCGACGTCGTGGGTGGCCGCGCCCACGAGGTCGCCCGAACGGCGCCGCGTGAGATAGGCCGGCGCGAGCGCGTCGAGCTTGCGGAAGACGGACAGCCGCATGTCCGTGAGCAGCCGGTACGCGACGTCGTGGGCGAGCCAGGACTCGATCCAGTGCAGGATGCCGGCGAGCGGCGCCACCACGAGCAGGGCCACGAGCAGCGGGCCGGCGGGCTCGCCGCGCTTGACGGCGCGGACGGCGAGGGCGCTGAGGACGCCGACGCCGATCAGCGCCGTCACACGGGCGACGCCGAGGGCGAACGTCAGCGTGAGCTGGCCGCGATAGCCACGCGTCTTGTCAAGGAGCGTCCGCAGCACCGCGCCCCAGCCGACGGCCCCGGCGCCGACGATGGCGTCCACCGACTCCTTGTCGGGGTCGGCGTCGTCCATCGCGCCGTCGCCGTTGACGGCGGGCGTGGTCGGGCGGGCGCCGACGGCGACGGCCCCCGCACCATCCATCGCCTGGCCGGCCATCAAGCGCGCGTAGGCGCCGCCGCGGCCGAGCAGGTCCGCATGCGTCCCCTGCTCCACGAGGCGCCCATGGTCGAGCACGAGGGTCCGGTCGGCGCCGACCACGCTCGACAAGCGGTGAGCGAAGACGAGGGTCGTCCGGCCCTGCATGAGACGGTCGAGCGCGGTCTGGATCAGCGCCTCGCTCTCCGCGTCGACCGACGAGAGCGCTTCGTCGAGCACCAGGATCGGCGCGTCGCGCAGGAGCGCGCGCGCGATGGCGATCCGCTGCCGCTGGCCCCCCGAGAGCCGCACACCCCGCTCGCCGACGACCGTGTCGTAAGCCTGGGGCAGACGCAGGATGAACTCCTCCGCGTTGGCGGCGCGAGCTGCGGCACGCAGCTCTTCGGCGCTCGCGTCCGGCTTGCCCATCAGGATGTTGTCCCCGACGGTGCCGTGGAACAGCCACGTCTCCTGGCTCACCAGGGCGACCCGCCGGCGCACCTGCTCGAGGCTCAGCTCGCGCAGGTCCCGCCCTCCCATCGCGACTTGCCCGCGGTCCGGATCGTGGAAGCGGAGCAGCAGACGCGCGATCGTCGACTTGCCCGCGCCGCTCGGTCCCACGATCGCCACGCGCTCGCCCGACCGGACCCGGAAGCTCAGGTCGACATGCGCGGGATTGCGGGCGCCCGGATAGGAAAACGTCACGGCGTCGAAGACCACCCCGGCGTCGGTCGGCTCGGGGCCCGGCGGGCGGTCGTGCACCGCGGGCGTCGCGTCGAGAATGGCGAAGATACCCCGGGCGGCGGAGAGCCCGAGCATGCCCTGGTGAAGCAGGATGCGCAGCTCCCGCAACGGTCGGAAGACCTCGACCCCGAGCATCAGGATGACCAGCAAGGCCGGCAGCGACATCGCGCCGTTGCTCACACGCCAGGCCCCGAGGGCGAGGGCGACCGCGGCGCCCACCGCGATGCCGGCATCGGTGATGCCGCGCGCGAGCGTATTGCTGCCGAGAACCCACATCGTGCTCCGGAAGAGCTCGTGGGCCCGCTCCTCGAGCTGTCGGGCGCGCGCGCCGCTCTGGCCGAAGGCCTTGAGCGTCGCGAGCCCCTGCACCGCATCGAGGAAGTCGGCGCCGAAGGCCCCGTAGTCGCGATTGCGCGCGAGGCTGGCCTGACGATCGCGACCGTGCCAGAGCGCGGGCGCCAGCAGCACGCCGAACGCGGCCACCAGCAGCACGAGCGCCACCGGCAGATCCACGAAGGCGACGAACGCGAAGATGAGCAGCGGTGTGAGGGCGGACACGAAGAGCTGCGGAAGATACTGACCGAAGTACACCTCGAGCTGCTGCACGCCCTCCACGAGGGCGAGCATCACGTCGCCGGTGCGCGCGCGCGCGAAGTGGGCAGGACCGAGCGCCGCCACCTGAGCGTAGAGCGTCTGTCGCAGATGCTGCTGCACGCGGGCGGCAGTGTGATGCGCGACCATCGTGCGGGCGTAGTCGAGCGCGCTGCGCAGGACGAGGGCGGCCGCCGTCAGCACGATGGCGGGGGTGAGCGTCCTGAGCGATTCACCGGCCAGCACGCGACCCAGGAGCCAGCCGAGAAGGGCGAGCCGAGCGATGCCGGCGGCGACGGCGGCGAGGCCGACGAGGACGGTGGCGGCGATTCGACCGCGGACGCCGACGGTCAGCGCCCAGAGTCTCGGGTCCAGGTACACGCCGGCTAGCCTAGAGCCTATTGCAGATCTTGGGAAGAGAGAGATGCTTGGCCCCGCGGGTGCGCGCGTCACGGTTCACGTTGCAGGTCGAGGCGATCCGGGCGGGGGCCGGCAGGCGCGCTGAGGAGCTCTCGGCGTCCGTCGTTGACCAGACCATGGGTGGCGATGTATATACATCAGATGGTCAGGACCCAGCTCTACCTCGACGAGTCGGTCCATCGGCGCTTGCGAGGGCTCGCACGCCAGCAGGGGCGCACCATCTCCGACCTGGTGCGCGACGCTCTGGTGCGCGCGTACGGCGCAGGCGCGGACGAGCGTGAGGGAACCCTGCGCGCGATCGAGGGCCTATGGCGAAACCGCACCGATATCGGCGACACCAGAGGGTACGTGAAGCGGCTGCGCCGCGATACGCACCGGCTCCGCCGCCTTCGGCCGTAGCCGGCATCCTCCTCGACTCCGACGTCATCATCGAGGCGCTCCGTGGCCGGCGGGAGATCAGCGACGGCATTCGCGCCATCGAGCAGCGTGGCGTGCCGACCTATTGCTGCGCCGTGTCGTTCGCGGAGATTTGGGCAGGCGTCCGCCTGGGCGAGGAGGCAGTGACCGAGGCCTTCTTCCATACGCGTGGCGAGGTCGTGCTCGATGCTGTCGTCGGACGCCGCGCGGGCACGTACCTGTCTCGTTACTCACGCTCGCACGGCGTGCAGATCGCAGACGCGCTGGTGGCCGCCGCGGCCAGCACGGCCGGCCTCCGACTCTGGACGCTCAACCGGCGCCACTACCCGATGAGCGGTCTCGTCTTCCACGAGGGATGACGGAGGCCGATTGAACCCCGGCGCCCCGGCGGCTGACGCGCGTCAGGCTCCGCCGACGTAGCGCGTGATGTGGTAGGGCGTGTGCGCGAGGCCGGGGCAGAAGCGGCCGACGACCGACGCCAGCCGCTCGTAGAGCTCCTTGCCCGGCGCGTTGACGCGCGCCAGACGCTCACGGCGCACCTCGACGATCTCGGCGTGCTCGGGCCCCACTTCACGGTCGCCCACGGGGTGTGGCTCGACGACGACGACATGGAGCGGCTCGGCGACCATGGCGCCTCCGTCGCTCACAACCCCGGCAGCAACATGCGACTCGGCAACGGGCTCGGTGACATGCGGGCGATGCTCGCGCACGGGGTGAACGTGGGGATCGGGACGGACGGCGCCAACTGCTCCGACAACCTGAACATGTACGAGGCGATGCGCCTGGCCTCGTTCGCCTCCAAGGCACAGTGCCCGGACGTGGAGCGCTGGGTGACGACGGACGAGGTCGCGGTCGCGGCGACGGAGGGCAGCGCGCGGGCGCTCGGCTTCGAGGGACGCCTCGGCCGGCTGGCGCC
>QHSR01000147.1 GCA_003221635.1 Candidatus Rokuibacteriota bacterium
CATCGTGATGATGTTCGTGCGGCCCGAGGGCTTGATGGTGCGGCGCTCGTGACGCGCTCTCTGCCGTGGATCGGTGGCGTCGCCCTGGTCGCGCTGCCGTTCGTCTACCGATCGCCCTATCCCCTCCACATCCTGATCATCATCCTCATCTGGTCGTTCGCCTACACTTCCTGGTCGGTGATGGGGCGGTTCGGTCTGGTCTCGCTCGGTCACGGCGGATTCATGGGGATCGGCGCCTACGTGACGGCCCTCGCGTGGAACTACGGGCACGTCAGCCCCTGGATCGGCATTCCGCTAGCGCTCCTCGCCGGGGGCGGGCTGGCGGCGCTGGTGGCGTATCCGTGCTTTCGCTTCCGGATCACCGGTCACTACTTCGCGCTGGTCACGCTGGCGCTCTCCGGCATCGTCCTGCAGGTGATCACCGCGACTCGCGACTACACCGGGGGCTCGCTGGGCTACACCCCGGAGCGTTACCGGGGAGGCAGCTCGCTGTGGGCGCTCCAGTTCAGCGAGAAGACGACCTGGTACCTGATCGCCCTCGCGGTCTGGGCGGTGGGGCTCTACGTCTGGCACCGGGTCGACCGGAGCATGCTCCGCTACGCGCTCGAGGCGATCTCCGAGGACGAGGACGCCGCGGCCGCGACGGGGGTCCATGTGACCGCGGAAAAGCTCAAGATCACGGTGCTGAGCGCCGCCATGACCGCGCTCGCGGGGGCGCTCTACTGCCAGTACCAGATGTTCATCTCGCCCGACACGGTCAGCGGCATCTCCGTCTCGCTCCAGATGGTGTTCGCGGTGGTGGTCGGCGGCATCTACGTCTCGCTGGGCCCCACGATCGGGGCGGTCATCACCATCCTCATGGCCGAAGTGTTACGCATCTCGTTCGGCACTCGGGCGGTCGGCTGGGACAACCTCGTCTATGGCGTCCTGCTGGTGCTCTTCATCGTCTTCCTGCCCCGGGGTATCCTCGGAAGCCTGCTGAATCTGCGGCGGAGGGTGGGATGGACCTCGAGCTAACCGGGAAGGTCGCCGTGGTCACGGGCGCGAGCGTCGGCCTCGGACGCGAGATCGCCATGGTGCTGGCCGCCGAGGGCGTGCGGACGATCGTGACGGCCCGCCGCGCCAACCTTTTAGCGACGCTCCAGGACGAGATCGAGAGCGCCGGCTGGCCTCGACCCCTCGCGCTGCCCGTCGATCTCTACGCCCCGGACGCCGCCGCGCGCATTCGCGACCGCGCGCTCTCCGCTCACGGGCGCGTCGACATCCTGATCAACAATGCCGGGGGGTCGCGCCCGATCGCGTGGGATGCGCCCGACGCAGCCTGGGACGAATCGTTCTCGCTCAACTTCACGGCGGTGCGCCGGACGACCCAGGCGCTCTTGCCCGGCATGATCGAGCGGCGATGGGGCCGCATCCTCTGCGTCACCGGCAGCGCCGAGCCGTCCACCGTCAACGCCGCCGTCGCCGCCAAGGCGGGCGTCCATGCCTGGGCGAAGGGGCTCTCGCGCGAGATCGGGCGACACGGGATCACCATCAACTGCCTGGCGCCCGGACGGATCCACAGCGAGCAGATCGACATGCGGCTGCATCCGACACCCGAGAGTCAGGCCGAGTTCGCGCGGAACATCCCGCTCGGCTACTTCGGCGACCCGTGCGATGTGGCGTTCCTCGTGGCGTTCCTCTGCTCGCCCAAGGCGCGCTACATCACCGGCGAGCGCATCCACGTCGACGGCGGTCTGCATCGCTCGGTGTGAATGCCCGTGACCCACGTGCGCGAGTGGTTCAACGCGAACAAGGAGCGCTACCTGGCCGAGGTGCGCGACCCGCTCCTGGCCTTCGTCGCGGCGATCGGGCCGAAGCTCGCCCGGATCAGCCCGTACATCGTGGCCGACGCTCGGCCGTCGGGCTCCCTGCTCAGGATCTATCGGGACACGCGTTTCACGCGCGACAAGACGCCCTACAAGACCAACGCCGCGCTCCGGTTCGGGCTCGCCTCCGGTCGGAGCGTCGAGGCGCCCGGTTACTATCTGCACCTGGAGCCGCGTCACGTGTTCATGGGGGCGGGCATGTGGCACCCGAGCACCGAGGCCCTGCGCGCGATCCGCGAGGCGATCGTCAAGAACCCGCGGGGATGGCGACGGGCGAAGCGCGCGGGGCTCGCGCACGGCGAGGCGACGCTGAAGCGGCCGCCCCGGGGCTTCGATGCCGACCACCCGCTCATCGACGATCTCAAGCGTTTGAGCTTCACCGCGGGGGCACGATTCAGCGAGCGACTGGCCTGCTCACCCGCCTTCCCGGCCCGCTTCGTCGCCGCCTGCCGTCGTGAAGCGCCGTTGATGCGGTTCCTTGCCCGGGCGGTCGGTGTTCGCTTTTGATCCGGTCTCGCTGATCGGGTCTCGATCTCGCGGCCCGTCCGTCGTAGCATTGGCGCCGTGAGTCGCGACAGGGTCGCTTCGCCCGGGGGGATCGCCCACGCGCCCTTGACCAGGGAGGAGTTGCTTCGCCGAGCCGCCGAGCTGGTGCCGGTGCTCAAGGAGCGCGCGGCCCGTACCGAGCAACTCCGGCAGATTCCCTCCGACACCGTCCAGGATCTGCTCGCCTCCGGCCTCATCCGGATCGGCAATCCTCGTCGGTTCGGCGGCCACGACGTCGAGGTGGACACGGCGTTCGACGTCGGTTTCGAGCTGGGGCGCGGCTGCGGATCGACCGCCTGGTGCTACTCCTTGTGGACCGCGCACAACTGGTGGCTCGGTCACTTTCCCGAGCGAGCTCAGGAAGAGTTCTTCGAGACCGGACCGGATACGCTGTTCTCCAGCGGCTTGAATCCCGCGGGCGGCAAGGCCGACGTCGCGGATGGCGGATTCCAGGTGTCCGGTCGCTGGGGGTTTTCCAGCGGCTGCGACGCAGCGACCTGGGTGATGGTCGCGGTCGCCGGATCGCGCCCCAACGAGCTGACCTGGCTCCTGCTCCCACGCTCGGACTACGAGATCGTCGACACGTGGTTCGCTTCGGGGATGCGAGGAACCGGCAGCAAGGACATCGTGATCAGGGATGCTTTCGTCCCGGCTCACCGCGCCGTGAATCCGGAACGTTCCGGCGCCGGTGACTGGACCGGATGGGAGCTTCACCGACGCCTCAGCTATCGAGCCCCCCTCAGGTGCCTGGCGGGGTGGGATCTGGCGGCGCCGCTCGTCGGCATCGCCCAGGGCGCAATCGACGACTTCACGTCGCGCCTGCAGCGCACATCGGGCCCCGGCCGGACGGCCGATTCCGTGGCCCTGCAGCTACGGCTGGCCGAAGCCGGGGCCGAAGTGGACGCCGCTCGCTCTTTGCATCGCCACGACATCCAGGAGATCCTCGACCGGGCGGCGCGAGGCGAGTCGTTCACCGAGCTGGACCGGGCTCGCTATCGTCGCGACAAGGCTTTCGTCGCGCGGCTCTGTGTCCGGGCCGTCGACCGGCTGTTCGAGGGAAGCGGCGCGCGGGCCGTGCTGGAGACGGAGCCGATCCAGCGCTGCCATCGCGATGTTCATGGCGCCTCGCACCATGCGGCGCTCAGCTGGGACATCGTGGCCGAGCAATTCGGCCGTCAAGCCCTGGGACTCGGGCCCAGTCCCTAGCGCGCCGAGCTCTTCGTCCGGCACCGCCGGCGAGTCGATAGAGAAGCGGAGCCGCACATCCCGCGGCGACACAGGGGAGTTCAGCGGGCGGCGGACCTGCACGCCCCGCGCGACGCCGGGGGCGTCGAGACGTGGGCGGAATGCCCGCCCCGCGAGGACGCGGGGAGTCGAAGAAGGGCGCGGCCACGCCCGCCCCGCGCCGACGCCGGAGGCGTCGAGACGCGGGCAGGAATGCACGCCCCGCGGGTAGACGCCGAAGGCGTCAAGACGCGGGCGGCAATGCCCGCCCCGCTAGGACGCCGGGGGAGTCGAAGAAGGGCGCGGCCACGCCCGCCCCGCGCAGACGCCGAAGGCGTCAAGACGCGGGCGGCAATGCCCGCCCCGCTAGGACGCCGGGGGAGTCGAAGAAGGGCGCGGCCACGCCCGCCCCGCGCAGACGCCGAAGGCGTCAAGACGCGGGCAGGAATGCACGGCCCCGCGGGTACGCAGGGGAGTCGAGAGGGGGGCGGAGCCCCCCTCTCCAAAAGGAGCCACCATGAAAGTGGTCGATGCGATCGCCGAGATCCTGAAGCGCGAGGGAGTGGAATTCCTGAGCACGTATCCCACGACCCCACTCATCGACGCGGTGGCGGCGGCGGGAATCCGGCCGGTGCTCTGTCGTCAGGAGCGCGTCGGCGTGGGCATCGCCGACGGCTTCACCCGCACGGCCAACGGTCGGCGCATCGGCGTGTTCGCCATGCAGTACGGCCCCGGCGCCGAGAACGCCTTCCCCGGAGTCGCCACGGCCTATTCCGACTCGGTGCCGATGCTGATACTGCCGCTGGGACATCAGCGGGACCGAGCGCAGGTCTTTCCGCTGTTCAGCTCGGCGCGCACGTACGCCTCGGTCACCAAGTGGGTCGAGACACTGAACCAGGCCGAGCAGGTGTCGGAGGTCATGCGGCGGGCCTTCAATCTGTTGAAGATGGGACGCCCGGGACCGGTCATGGTCGAGATCCCCGCGGACGTCGCCGTGGCGGACGTGGGCGACCAGATCGTGCTCCAGTACAAGGCGGTCAAGGCCACCAGGCCGTCGGGAAATCCGCGCGACGTCGAGGCCGCCGTGCGCGTGCTGGTCGAGGCGCGCAAGCCCGTGATCCACGCCGGCCAGGGCGTCATGTACGCCGAGGCCTCCCCCGAGCTGCTCGAGCTCGCCGAGCTCCTGCAGATTCCGGTCATGACCACGCTCGAGGGTAAGAGCGCGTTCCCGGAGGATCATCCGCTGGCGCTGGGCACCGGCGGTGGCGGTGTCATGTCCGGCCCGTCTCACCACTTCCTGCTCCAGGCCGATGTCGTGCTCGGGATCGGCTGCAGCTTCACGCGCCACGGCATGGCCACGAACATCCCGGCGGGCAAGGTCATCGTCCACGCCACCAACGACGAGCGCGATCTCAACAAGAACTACGCCGCCGACTATCCGATCCTGGGCGATGCCAAGCTGGTCCTGCGCCAGTTCATCGATGCGGCCAAGGATCTGCTCGGCGCACGCGGGCGGCGCGAGAGCCCGGCAGCCGGCGAGGTGAGTCAGGCCAGGGACACCTGGCTCAAGGAATGGTTGCCCAAGCTGACCTCGAACGAGGTGCCCATCACGCCCTACCGCGTCATCTGGGACTTCATGCAGACGATCAATCCGCGCGACGCGATCGTGACGCACGATTCTGGCAGCCCGCGCAATCAGCTCGTGCCGTTCTACCGCGCGACGACTCCTCGGGGCTACATGGGCTGGGGCAAGTCCCACGCGCTGGGCACCGGTCTGGGCCTGATCATGGGCGCCAAGCTCGCCGCCCCGGACAAGTTCTGCGTGAACTTCATGGGGGACGCCGCGTTCGGGATGACCGGGCTGGACTTCGAGACCGCCGTGCGCTGCGGCATCCCCATCACGACGGTCGTCCTGAACAACTCCGCGATGGCGATCGAGCGGCATGCGCTCGTCGTCTCACACGACCGCTATCGGACCCGGGATATCGGTGGGAACTACGCCGAGATGGGTCGCGCGATGGGCGGCCAGGCGGAGCGGGTCGAGAAGCCGGGCGACATCGTCCCCGCCCTGGAGCGCGCCCGGAAGGCGAACGCGGGCGGGCAGGCCGTGCTCCTCGAGTTCATCACCAGCGAAGAGATCGCTTTCTCCCACCGGCGCGCGCTGTAGGGTGGGTGCACACGGAGAGCGGCAGCTTCGGCTCCGCGAGCAAGCAGCCCTCTGGCGCTTCGTCCACGTCGCCGAGAGCCGAGCCCAGGCCGAGGACGAGCTGAGCCGGGCCCTGCTTGCTGACCCGACGGCATATGGTCCATGCCCGCGAAACCCACAACCCCGCCGACTTCAGCGTCGATGCGACGCGGGTCAACCCGTGGAACGATCCGCGTGTGTCGGACGAGGACGGCGTACGCTACTCGCTCGAGACCGCCGCGTTCTGCGGCACTCCCAAGCATGTCGCGGATCGTCTGGGCGAGCTCCGCGATGCCGGCGTCCACAACGTCCTGTGTCAGATGAGCTACGGCTACCTGCCGCCCGTGGCGATCATGGGCTCGATGCGCCGCTTCGGCGAGGACGTGATGCCGCGGTTTCGCTGAAGCGCCTTCCCACCAGGAGCAGGGTGGGATGGTATCCTGCCGCCCGAGGGAGGCAGACCCATGTCCACATCCAGCAATCTCGCCGTCGTTGTCGATCCGGACGCGCCGGGCCGGCTCGTCATCCGCTCGGTGCCGGAACCTACGCCTGACCGGGGCGAGGCGATCGTGCGCGTGCGCGCCATCTCGCTCAACCGCGGCGAGGTTCGTCGCGCGGGCATGGCCGCGGCCGGATGGCGTCCGGGCTGGGACCTGGCCGGTGTGGTCGAGCGCGCGGCGGCGGACGGCTCGGGCCCGAGCGTCGGCGCGCGGGTCGTCGGGTTCCTCCCGGAGGGCGCGTGGGCGCAGCGGGTCGCCGTGCCGAAGAGCGCTCTCGCCGAGCTGCCCGACAAAGTAACGTTCTCGCAGGCGGCGACCTTCCCGGTCGCGGGGCTCACGGCGCTGCACGCGCTCTCCAAGGGTGGTCTGGCGCTGGGGCGGCGGGTGCTGGTGACGGGCGCCACCGGCGGGGTCGGCGACTTCGCGGTGCAGCTGGCGCGGCTGGCCGGCGCGCACGTGACGGCGAACGTACGGCGCGCCGACCAGATCGCGGCGGTCCGCCAGCTCGGCGCCCACGAGGTGGTGGTGGGCGAAGAGATCGCGCGCTCGCCCAAGTTCGATCTCATCATCGAGTCGGTGGGCGGGCGAACTCTGGGTTCGGCGCTGGCGGCCCTGGAGCGTGGCGGAGTCTGCGTCACGCTCGGCGTATCCGCTTCCGCCGAGGTCACCTTCGACGCGCGCGAGTTCTTCGTCTCCGGCCGCGCGACGCTCTACGGCTTCTACATCTTCACCGAGCTCGGCGCCGAGCCGGCATCGGTCGGCCTCCGCAGACTCGCCGAGCTCGTGGCGGCGGGTCAGCTCGCGCCGCACATCAGCCTGGAGCGGCCGTGGAAGGAGATCGCCCAGGTCGCTCAAGACCTGATGGCCCGACGGTTCCAGGGCAAGGCCGTGCTCACCCTGGACTGAGGGCGGGATGTTCGAGTGCAAGGGGCGGGTCGCCTGACGGCACCCATGGACGAACGCGCCATTCGCGAAGGGCTTCAACGTGTCCGGCGAGGCTCGCTCGGCCGCCGTGACTTCGTCCGGGCGCTGCTCGGCCTCGGGCTGACACCGCCGCTGATCGCGGCGCTGCTGCGATCGCACGGGATCGCGCACGCTCAGCCGAGGCGGCCCGCCTTCACGCCCTCCCGCCGCGGCGGAGGCGGCGAGTTGAAGACCTTGTGGTGGCAGGCGCCGACGATCTTGAATCCACACCTCGCAATCGGCGTGAAGGACGGCGACGGCTCGCGCATCTTCTACGAGCCGCTCGTGTCCTTCGACCCCGACGGCAACGCAGTCCCGGTCCTGGCCGCCGAGTTGCCGAGCGTGCAAAACGGCGGCATCGCCCGCGATGGGCTGTCGGTCACCGTCCGGCTGAAGAAGGGAGTCCAGTGGCACGACGGCAAGCCGTTCACCGCCGCCGACGCGGTCTTCACCTGGGAGTATGCGGCCGACCCGGCGACGGCGGCGGTATCGGCCGGCGCCTACAGGGACATCGACCGGGTCGACCGGCTCGACCAGCACACCGTGAAGATCGTCTACAAGACTCCGAATCCGTTCTGGGCCAACGCGTTCCGGAGCATGATCCCCAAGCACATCTTCGAGCCCTTCAAGGGCGCGAAGTCTCGGGAGGCGCCGGCCAACCTCAAGCCGGTCGGGACCGGCCCCTACCGCTTCGTGGATTTCAAGCCAGGCGACCTCGTCCGCGCCGACTCATTCCCCGCGTATCACGAGCCGAACTGGCCGTTCTTCGATCGGCTGGAGATGAAGGGCGGGGGCGACGCCGTGTCGGCGGCGCGCGCCGTGATGCAGACCGGTGAGTATGACTTCGCCTGGAACATGCAGGTCGAGGACGACCTTCTCCGGCGGATGGAGCAGGCAGGCAAGGGCCGCGTCGACATCGCCTGGGGCGGGGCCGTCGAGCACATCCTCTGCAACTTTTCGGATCCGGCGAAGGAGGTCGACGGCGAGCGATCGAGCCTGAAGGCGCCGCACCCGTTTCTGACCGACAGCAGCGTGCGGGCGGCGCTGAGCCTCCTGGTCGACCGCGCGTCGATCCAGGAGCAGATCTACGGTCGTCTCGGGCAGACCACGGCGAACTACCTGAACGCGCCGGCCCGGTTCCGGTCCAGAGCCACCCGCTGGGAGTTCAACGTCGAGAAAGCCAACAAAGTCCTGGAGGACGCCGGGTGGAGGCGTGGTCCGGACGGAATCCGGACCAAGGACGGCAAACGTCTGCGGATGCTGTTCCAGACCTCGATCAATGCGCCCCGCCAGAAGACCCAGGCCATCGTCAAGCAGGCGGCGGCCAAGGCGGGGATCGACATCGAGCTGAAGTCGGTCGTGCCCGCGGTGTACTTCTCGACCGACCCCGCCAACATCGACACATCGTCCCACTTCTCCGCGGACCTCCAGATGTACAGCTACAACAGCGGCTCGCCGGATCCCCAACGGTTCATGGATCCCTTCGTGTCCTGGGAGGTCGCCCAGAAGGAGAACAAATGGGCCGGTCGCAACGCGACGCGCTGGCGGAGCGAGGAGTACGACCGGCTCTTCCGGGGCGCCGAGACGGAGATGGATCCGGTCAAGCGCGCGGCCCACTTCATCCGGATGAACGACCTCCTGACCCAGAGCGTCGTGGTCGTGCCCTTCCTCTGGCGCGGTAACGCGTCGGCTGTCTCGAAGGGGCTGCGCGGCACCGAGATCAGCGGCTGGGATTCGAACTTCTGGAACATCGCCCACTGGTACAAGGAGCCGTAGACAAGGAGGCGCACCACGATGAAGCTCAGCACCGACCGCATCCTCACGACGCACACCGGAAGCCTGCCGCGGGCTCAGGACCTGACGACGACGCTCGAGTCGCTGGACGCGGGCAACACGCCCGACCCCG